>NZ_JBHTCX010000013.1:0-782 GCF_042666875.1 Brachybacterium sp. GCM10030267
CCGTTCCCGGGCGAGGCGCAGCTGCAGGAGAAGCTGAGCGAACTGGTCCCGGCGGGCCAGCTGCGGGCGACGACCGACTACGCCGAGGCGATCCCGCAGGCCGACGCCGTGGTGATCGTGGTACCGCTGTTCGTGAACGACGCCACGTGGGAGCCGGACTTCGGCTGGATGGACTCGGCCACCCGGTCCCTCGCGGAGCACATCACCCCCGGCACCCTCGTCTCCTACGAGACCACCCTGCCGGTGGGAACGCTGCGCACCCGCTTCACGCCCATGATCGAGCAGATCTCGGGCCTGACGGAGTCGAAGGACTTCTTCGCGGTCTTCTCCCCCGAGCGCGTGCTGACCGGCCGGGTCTTCGAGGACCTGCGCAAGTACCCCAAGCTGATCGGCGCGCTGTCCGCCGAGGGCACGAAGCGGGCCACGGAGTTCTACGAGTCCGCCCTCACCTTCGACGAGCGTCCCGACCTGGCACGTCCCAACGGGGTGTGGGACCTCGGCTCCCCCGAGGCCTCGGAGCTGGCGAAGCTCGCCGAGACCACCTACCGCGACGTGAACATCGCCCTGGCCAACGAGTTCGCCCTCTTCGCGCAGGACCACGGGATCGACGTCTACAAGGTGATCGAGGCCTCCAACTCCCAGCCCTACTCCCACATCCACCAGCCGGGCATCGCCGTCGGCGGGCACTGCATCCCCGTCTACCCGCGCCTGTACCTCTCGACCGATCCGAACGCGACCACCGTGCGCACCGCCCGCACCCTGAACGCGTCGGTGCCCTCGCA
>NZ_JBHTCX010000014.1:0-1367 GCF_042666875.1 Brachybacterium sp. GCM10030267
CCTGACTTGATGCACGGTGATGTCGCTGGCGAGCTATCAACCCGTTGACCTGGAGGTTTGTGGGTCGAGGTGGGTGATTCGGGATACTAACGGGGTGGCGTTCGTGCGGAAGGTGAGGACCGGGTCCGGAGCGACTGCGGTGCAGGTCGTCCAGAAGCGGCACGGGAAGCTGGAGATCATCCAGCACCTCGGCTCCGGTCATAGTCCGGTCGAGGTCGCACTGCTGGTCCAGCGGGGCCGCGAGATCCTCCAGGGCGAGCAGGAAGCCCTCGAACTGGGCGTGGATTCCGGAGCGGATACCACGCTGGCCCGCCCCGCAGAGCAACAGCCCCAACTCATCCCGACTGCTGCACCACCAGCAGAGACGTCTGCTGCGGGAAGTCACGGTGGTGTTCGCGTCGTGGGAACCACCAGCGATGTGCTCTGGTCCACGTTGAGAGCTGCGTACTCGCGCCTGGGCTTCGGGGTCGTCGAGGACGAGGTGTTCGAGCAGGTCGTGCTGGCACGCTTGGTGGAGCCGACCTCGAAGCTCGATTCGATCCGTGTGCTCGAGGGGCTGGGTGTGGATCCACCGCATCACGCGACGATCTATCGCCACCTCCGCCAGGCCCAGGAACGCCGCTATCGCGACCAGATCGCCACGAAGTGCTTCGAACACACCGCCACCAGCGGCGACATCTCTCTGGTCCTCTACGACGTCACCACGCTCTACTTCGAGGCAGAGTACGAAGATCAGTTGCGCAAGGTCGGCTACTCCAAGGAGCGCCGGGTGGATCCGCAGATCGTGGTCGGGCTGCTGGTGGACCGCAACGGATTCCCGTTGGAGATCGGCTGCTTCGAGGGCAACCATGCGGAGACCCGCACGATCGTGCCGATCATCAAGCAGTTCCAGGACCGTCACAACCTCGCCGACATGGTCGTTGTCGCTGATGCGGGGATGCTCTCCACCGCCAACCTGACCGCGCTGGACGAAGCGGGTCTGAGATTCATCGTCGGCTCGAGACAGGTCAAAGCCCCCGGTGACCTCGCCAATCACTTCCACTGGAACGGGGACGCCTTCGAGGATGGACAGCTGATCGACACCATCACGCCCCGCCACGGCAACGCCAAAACGGAGCAGAAGCGGCGCCGGCGGGAACCGGTCTGGAATGCCGAGGAGCATCCCGGGCATTGGCGCGCGGTCTGGGCCTTCTCGAAGAAGCGCGCTACCCGGGATGGGCACACGCTGACCGCGCAGGAGAACCGTGCCCGCGCGGTCATCGACGGGGACGCGGCGGTGAAGTCGACCCGGTTCGTCAAGACCACCGCCGCGGGCCGGGCCCTCGACGAGGGGTCCCTCGAACGAGCTCGTGGCCTGGTCGGGCTGA
>NZ_JBHTCX010000015.1:0-2403 GCF_042666875.1 Brachybacterium sp. GCM10030267
GTACTATTTCACTCCCCTCCCGGGGTGCTTTTCACCTTTCCCTCACGGTACTTGTCCGCTATCGGTCAAGAGGTAGTATTCAGGCTTACCAGGTGGTCCTGGCAGATTCACACCGGATTTCACGGGCCCGGTGCTACTCGGGAACAGCGTCACGCCGCATGCCAGTTTCGTCTACGGGGGTCACACCCTCTACGCCGTCGCACTCACCACGACTTCGACTACCAGCACACGTCCACGTCGGTCCGCCGGCAGACGGACCAGACACGTCCCACAACCCCTGACCTGCAACCCCTGCCGGGTATCACACAGACCAGGTTTAGCCTCCTCCGCTTTCGCTCGCCACTACTCACGGAATCACTATTTGTTTTCTCTTCCTGCGGGTACTGAGATGTTTCACTTCCCCGCGTTCCCTCCACACCACCTATACATTCAGTGGCGGGTACCGCGACATGACTCGCGGCGGGTTTCCCCATTCGGAAATCCTCGGATCACAGTTCGGTTGTCAACTCCCCGAGGCTTTTCGCAGACTCCCACGTCCTTCGTCGGCTCCTCTTGCCAAGGCATCCACCGTGCGCCCTTAATAACTTAGGCAACACACAAAGACACAAAATCTTCAAAATTGCTTACAAGATGCTCGCGTCCACTATGTAGTTCTCAAGAAACAACCCCACACCGACACCCACAGCCACCACGGCCACGAGCATCAGGGAGGACCAGCCACACACCCCCGGCACCCCGGACCCCGAAGGACCCGGACCGGAGGCCGCGTGCAGCCTCACAACCCAATAGCGTGTCTCCACCTCGAACCACCCCGCAAGCCACGCTCCAGAACCCCGAAGGGAACGTACCAGCGACTCACACGATGATGAAGTGCCCATTCGTTGATGTTCCACCCTTGAGCAACCACCCCCACCACACTCGGGTGAGAAGATGGCCACCAATTACTGGTGATGCTCCTTAGAAAGGAGGTGATCCAGCCGCACCTTCCGGTACGGCTACCTTGTTACGACTTAGTCCCAATCACCGATCCCACCTTCGACGGCTCCCTCACAAGGATGGGCCACCGGCTTCGGGTGTTACCGACTTTCGTGACTTGACGGGCGGTGTGTACAAGGCCCGGGAACGTATTCACCGCAGCGTTGCTGATCTGCGATTACTAGCGACTCCGACTTCATGGGGTCGAGTTGCAGACCCCAATCCGAACTGAGGCCGGCTTTTTGGGATTCGCTCCACCTCACAGCTTCGCAACCCATTGTACCGACCATTGTAGCATGCTTGAAGCCCAAGACATAAGGGGCATGATGATTTGACGTCGTCCCCACCTTCCTCCGAGTTGACCCCGGCAGTCTCCCATGAGTCCCCGCCATTACGCGCTGGCAACATGGAACGAGGGTTGCGCTCGTTGCGGGACTTAACCCAACATCTCACGACACGAGCTGACGACAACCATGCACCACCTGTGCACCAGTCCAAAGAAAGCCACATTTCTGCAGCCGTCCGGTGCATGTCAAGCCTTGGTAAGGTTCTTCGCGTTGCATCGAATTAATCAGCATGCTCCGCCGCTTGTGCGGGCCCCCGTCAATTCCTTTGAGTTTTAGCCTTGCGGCCGTACTCCCCAGGCGGGGCACTTAATGCGTTAGCTACGGCGCGGAAAACGTGGAATGTCCCCCACACCTAGTGCCCAACGTTTACGGCATGGACTACCAGGGTATCTAATCCTGTTCGCTACCCATGCTTTCGCTCCTCAGTGTCAGTAATGGCCCAGAGACCTGCCTTCGCCATCGGTGTTCTTCCTGATATCTGCGCATTTCACCGCTACACCAGGAGTTCCAGTCTCCCCTACCACACTCTAGCCTGCCCGTACCCACCGCACGCCCGAGGTTGAGCCTCGGGTTTTCACGGCAGACGCGACAAGCCACCTACGAGCTCTTTACGCCCAATAATTCCGGACAACGCTTGCGCCCTACGTATTACCGCGGCTGCTGGCACGTAGTTAGCCGGCGCTTCTTCTGCAGGTACCGTCACTTTCGCTTCTTCCCTACTGAAAGAGGTTTACAACCCGAAGGCCGTCATCCCCCACGCGGCGTCGCTGCATCAGGCTTTCGCCCATTGTGCAATATTCCCCACTGCTGCCTCCCGTAGGAGTCTGGGCCGTGTCTCAGTCCCAGTGTGGCCGGTCGCCCTCTCAGGCCGGCTACCCGTCATCGCCTTGGTGAGCCATTACCTCACCAACAAACTGATAGGCCGCGAGTCCATCCCTCACCGAAAAACTTTCCAACCCACACCATGCGGTGCGAGCTCATATCCGGTATTAGCCTCGATTTCTCGAGGTTATCCCGAAGTGAAGGGCAGGTTACTCACGTGTTACTCACCCGTTCGCCACTAATCAGACCGTGCAAGCAC
>NZ_JBHTCX010000016.1:0-44164 GCF_042666875.1 Brachybacterium sp. GCM10030267
ACCCAGCAAGGACAGCAGTGACAACCAACCGACGCTTCGACATGCCTGAGACTCATGCCGATGTCCTGCAACACGCTATGCCGATGTCCCGAGACATCCCATTCCGATGTCCTGAACCAAGACACCGTCATCCGCTCCAGCGCGCGAGCCGCGGCACCGTCCATCGGGCCGCGGCTCGCGCCGTCCTCGGGCCCTCCAGGCCGTCGGTCGCGCCCACGCTTCGGCGCGCTCGCTCATCCCAGCACTCCTTCGCGCAGGGCTCGCAGCACGGCGTTGGTCCTGTCGCGTGCCCCCATCTTCGCCAGGATCGTCGAGGCATGGTTCTTGACGGTCCCTTCGGCCAGGTGGAGCAGACCGGCGATCTCACGGTTGCTGTACCCCTCGGCGATCAGCCGCAGCACGTCCAGCTCCCGCCCGGTCAGCTGCTGGATCGGCGCCCCGTCACCCGATATCGACGAGCCCGCGCGAATGGCCCGGAGCAGGCTCTCGGTGATGGACGGCGAGATCAGGGTGCCGCCGTCGGCGAGCGTGTCCACAGCGCGGGCGAGCTGGTCGACGGTGACGTCCTTGAGCAGGTAGCCGCGGGCGCCGGCGCGCAGAGCCCGCAGCACGAGCTCGTCGTCATCGAAGGTGGTCAGCACGAGTACCGGGATGCTGCATCCCCGCGCGCGGAGCTGCTCGAGGGTCCAGATCCCGTCGCGTCGCGGCATCCGCAGATCCAGCATCGCCACATCCGGCAGATGCCTCTCGATCTGCTCCAGCGCCGTCACTCCGTTCTCCGCCTCGGCGACCACCTCGATCCCGGCCACCTCCAGCAGGGTGCGGATCCCTTCCCGGACCAGCGTCTGGTCGTCCGCGAGCACGACGCGTCTCATGGCGCCTCCAATCGTCCGCTGACGCGGAATCCGTCTCGGCCGTCGATGGTGAGGGCCCCACCGAGGGCCTCGAACCGTTCGCGCATGCCTCGCAGTCCGTTGCCGAGCTGCGGCGCCCCCGCCCCGGCCCCGTCGTCGCGCGCCTCCAGGACGACGTCGCCGCCGTCGCGGCCCAGCTCGATGACCAGGCGCCCGGCATCGGAGTGCCGGATCGTGTTGGTCACGGCCTCCTGCGCCAGGCGGAGGAAGGCGAGGGCCTGATCCTCGGTCAGCGGCACGTCAGGGTCCACCCGGACCTCGACCTCGAGCCCGGGGATCCCCTCGACGATGCCCCGCAGCGCCCCGGCGAGGTCGACCGGCTCCGCGCGCAGCTCGCCGACGGTCGAGCGCACGTCGCGCAGGAGCGCCCGGGCCACCTCGTCGGCCTTCTCGACATGGGTCCCGGCCCGCTCCGGGTCGAGGTGCCGGGCAGCCTCGAGGTTCAGCGTCAGCACGGTGAGCTGATGGCCGATCAGGTCGTGCAGCTCGCGCGAGATCCGCAGCCGCTCCGCGGTCCGGGTGGATTCGGCGAGCATCACGCTCGCGGCCCGCGCGTCGACGTGCGCCCTCGCGAGCTCGGTACGCAGGCGCTTCTCCCGCAGCAGGGCGGCGGTGCTGAGGGCCGAGGCGATCTGGATCATCAGGTAGAACCCGGCGAGCACCAGCGCCTCGGAGCGGCCGCTGGAGGCGAGCAGGCTCGCGCCCAGGACCGCGGCGGTGTTGACCACGGCGATGGCCACGGTCACCGGGAGCGGCACCACGTACACGCTGAGTGCGGTCGTCAGCACGACGACGATGTGCAGCACGCCGGTCGCGGGCACCGTGAGGATCAGTGCCCATGCGCTCACGAGTGCACAGCACAGGGACGCGATCGCCGCCCCGCGACGCCTGATCAGTGCGCCCGTGCCGAACACGGCGGCGAGGAACACCACCAGCAGCAGCGCCCACAGCGGTCGCGCGATCCGCGGCTCGATCACCCCGAGCAGCGACGGCATGGACACCGCGACCGCGATGACCAGCATCGCCAGCCCCGCCCAGCCCTCGGTGCCCAGTCGTCGCATGCGCTCATCGTAGAGCGGCGCCACCCGCGGGCACCCGTGCCGATGGTCATGGGTCATGGTGGTGACCGTCGGCACGCGCGGCGGCGAACCGCCGCTGCCTACCGTCGAGATATGACGAACACCCCTGCACCAGCCGTGATCGAGGTCGAGCACGTCGCCAAGAGTTACCGCGGCGCGGTCGCCGTCGCGGACGTCTCGCTGCAGGTGCGCGAGGGCGAGACGGTGGGGATGCTCGGCGTCAACGGAGCGGGGAAGACCACCACCGTCGAGATGATCGCCGGGCTCCGCGCTCCGGATCACGGGCGCACCAGCGTCCTCGGGCTCGACCCCCGCCGCGACCGGGCACAGCTCACCCAGGTTCTCGGGATGCAGCTGCAGGAGGCGCAGCTGCACCCCTCCCTGACGGTCTCGGAACTGATCGAGCTGTACCGCAGCTTCTACCCCCACCCGCGGTCCCAGGCCGAGCTCCTCGAGCTCGTCGAGCTGACCGCGGAGCGCGACGTCCGCTTCGAGAAGCTCTCCGGGGGTCGCCGGCAACGGCTCTCCATCGCTCTCGCCCTGGCCGGCAGGCCGCGGATCCTCATCCTCGACGAACTCACGACGGGACTGGATCCGGCGGCCCGGCGCCGCATGTGGCGCACCATCGAGACCCTTCGCGCCGAGGGCGTGACCATCCTCCTGGTCTCCCACACGATGGAGGAGGTCGAGCGGCTGTGCGACCGCCTCGTCCTGCTCGAGGCCGGGCGGGTGATCGCCGCGGCCGCACCTGCCGAGCTGCTCGCACGCAGCGGCACCTCAACCCTCGACGAAGCATTTCTCCAGCTCACCGGCCATGACCCGGAGGTCTCCGAATGAATGCCACCGACGCACACGTCCCCGCTGCGATCCCCGCCCGGTCGCCGGGCCTGCGGTCCCTGCTGGTGCTGGTCCGCTGCGAGATCCGGATGGTCGTGCGCGACACGGCTGGCCTGCTGGTTCCGCTCGGCCTGCCGCTGCTGATCCTGCTCACCAGCGCCGGGTCGGCGGGCGAGCAGGAGATCGTCCGCGGGCGCACGGCACTGGACCTGTTCGTGCTGCCACTGATCATCGTGATGGTGCTGACGATGGTGGGGGTGCTGAACATGCCGAGCTTCCTGGCGACCTATCGCCGCACCGGGGTCCTGCGTCGGCTGAGGGTGACGCCCGCTTCGCCGCTGATGGTGATGCTCGCCCAGGTCATCACCAGCATTCTGCAATCAGCGCTGGGCATCGGCCTGGCGGGAGCCCTCGCGGTGGCGCTGTTCGGGGCGAACCCTCCCGTGTACGTGCTCCCGGCGCTGGGGGTGCTGGCTCTGGCCGCGGCTGCTCTGTACGCCACCGGGATGATCGTCGCGGCGGTGGCGCCGACCCCGAACTCCGCCGTCGCCATCGGTCTGGTCGCGTTCCTGCTCCTGGGCGCCAGCGGAGGCATGTTCGGGGGAACCGAGGCCCTGCCGGAGCCGGTCGCCGAGCTCGGCTCCCACCTGCCCTTCGGGGCCGCGGTCGAGGGACTCTCCGCGGCATGGGCCGGTGAACCGGTCGCCGGCACCTCCGTGCTCTCGCTGACCCTGACCCTCGTCCTCGGGGTCGGGATCTCCGCCTGGCTGTTCCGCTGGGACTGAGGGCGGCGACGCGGTTCCCGGCCGGGATCAGCCGGTGGCGCGGCGCACCAGCTCCGCGATCCGCCCGGCGACCTCGTCATCGATGGCGGTGATCGCGAAGGCCGTGGGCCAGAACGGCCCTCCCGGTTCAGGCCGGATTCTGCTGGATGCGGATCATGTTCCCGGCGGGGTCGCGCACAGCGCAGTCCCGCAGGCCGTAGTCCTGGTCGATCGGCTCCTGGACGATGTCCGCCCCGGCGGCCTCGAGCGCAGCGAACGTCGCATCGAGGTCTGTCGCGGCGAGGTTGACGCCGAAGTAGGAGCCCTTGGCGATGATCGCCTGCAGGGTCGCGTTCTCCTCGGCCGTGACCCCGTTGCCCTCGAACAGGGGATGCAGCACGATCGCGGTGTCCGGCTGACCGGCGGGCCCGACGGTAATCCACCGCATCTGGCCGCCTCCGACGTCGAGGCGCACCTCGAAGCCGAGGACGTCACGGTAGAAGGCGAGCGAGGCCTCCGCATCGGTGTGCGGCAGGAAGCTGGAGTGGATGGTCAGGGCGGGGGGCGTCTCGGCGTTCGTGGTCATGCCTGAGACGTTAGAGGGGTTCCGGAGCCGACGCTTCTCGATTCCTGACCGGTCTGGTGACTCGTCGCGCGATGCACGGCGGCATGGAGTCCAGAACGTCGGCGCCCCGCTCACGGTAGACGGAGGGCGGGACGCCCACGAGCTCTCGGAACCGCGTGCTGAAGGTGCCGAGCGACGTGAAGCCCACCTCCATGCAGATGTCCGTGACGGATCGGTCCGTCTGCCGCAGCAGGGTCATGGCCCGTTCGATCCGCCGCGTCATGAGGTAGGAGTACGGCGATTCCCCGTACTCCTCGCGGAAGCGGCGGCTGAAGTGCCCGGCGGACATGTGCACCGAGCGGGCGAGTGAGTCGACGTCGAGGGCCTGGGCGTGGTCGCGGTCCATGCGGTCTCGCGCCCGTCGCAGCGCCACCAGGTCCGCCGTCGGGACGACGGGCCGGGGCCGCCCTGCCGGGATCCGCACGACGACGGTCTCCCCGTCCTCTGCCACCACGGTGTCCCCGTGTCCGAGCGCGCCGTTCGCTCTCGCCGCGGCCAGCGCCGAGGGTGCCTGGTCGCGGTGCATCTCCATCAGCAGCATGCCTCGCGGGGCGAGCCAGTGCGGTGCCTGCTCGAGCAGGCGACGGATCTCCGTCAGACCGTCGTCCCCGGCCACCAGCGCAGCGACCGGCTCGTGCTCACGCGCCTCGCGCGGCATCGTGGCCAGCGCGGGAGCGGGAACGTAGGGCGGGACCGCCGCGATCACGTCGGCCGTGCCCATGAGCTCGCCCGGGAAGCCCGCCAGAGCGGCGCCGTGGTGCACGCCGGAGCCCGGCGGGAGGTTGCGCCGGGCGTGGCGCAGCGCCTGCTGGTCCTGGTCGCTCACGTGCAGCCGCACCCCGGGGACCCGGCGGCCGACGATCGCGGCGATCGGGGCGATGCCGCAGTAGGGCTCCAGCACGACGGCTCGTGGGCGCCGGTGGGCAGCGGCGGCGGCCTCCTCGATCAGCAGCTCGGTGCGCTGGCGGGGGACGAACACCCCGGGCCCGACGCGGAGCCTCTCCCCCGCGATCTCGACGGCGCCGATCACGTGCTCGAGGAACTCCCCCGCCACGCGGCGAGCTGTCATCCTCTCCAGCTCGTCCTCGCTCTCGGCGGCGGCGCGCAGGAGCCGCGCCTCGTCCTCGGCGAAGACACAGCCGGCACGGCGCAGCCGCGCCACCAGCGGATCGGGTCCCATGACCGGCATTCTCGCCCCTCGAGGGCCCCCGCGCGCATCGCCATGACCGAATCCCGCTGGTGCCGCTGGCCGCAACGCGGTTCACTGGGCACATGACCATGATGACCGACGACGAGCGCTACGCCGCGATCCGCGCCCGGGACACCCGCTTCGACGGGATGTTCTTCACCTGCGTGCGCTCCACGGGCATCTTCTGCCGCCCCTCGTGCCCGGCCCGCACCCCGCGACGGACCGGCGTGGAGTTCGTCCCGTCGGCCGCTGCTGCGGTGGCCGCCGGGTACCGGGCCTGCAAGCGCTGCGGGCCGATGGCCCCTCCCGGCAGCCCGGATGACGACCCGACGGGTTCGCTCGCCGGGCGGGCGCTGCGGCTGATCGATGCGGGGGCGCTGGATGACGGCGGCACGGTTCCCGGCCTGGCGCGGCGGCTGGCGGTCTCCGAGCGGACGCTGCACCGGGCGCTGCTGGCCGCCACCGGGGCCGGTGCCCTCGCCCATGCCCGACTGCGCCGGGCGCGCCGCGCCCATGAGCTCGTCGTCGGGTCCTCTCTGCCGCTGGCGCAGATCGCGCACGCGGCCGGGTTCGGCAGTGAACGGCAGTTCCACGAGACGTTCACCCGCATCTTCGGCCATGCGCCCTCGGTGGTCCGCGAACGTGCGCGGGGCTGGCCCGGAGGCTCGGGGCCGACAGGGCGGCGCAGCACGGGGGCGGGCCGGTGACGCGGCCGGCGCGACCGGTGACGCCGCCATCGTCACCGCCCAGCTGGCTGTGCGCCGCCCTTTCGACGGAGCCGGGCTCGCCGCATGGTTCGCGCATCGGGCGGTGCCCGGCGTGGAGGAGGTGAGGGGCCTGCGGTGGACGCGGGCGCTCCGCCTTCAGCACGGGCCTGCGGTGCTGCAGGTTGACCTGGGGGCCGAGGGACCGCTGCCCCTGAGGGTGCATCTGGCCGATCTGCGCGATCACGCCGTGGCGATCTCCCTGGCCCGTCGGCTGCTGGACCTGGACGCGGACCCAGCCGGGATCGACGCCGGGCTGGCCACTGCACGTCCCGCACTGGGGGACCTGGTCGACCACCGCCCCGGAGTGCGCCTGCCGGGCCTTCCGAGCATCGCGGAGGCGCTGCTGTGGGCGATCACCGGCCAGCAGATCACCACCGCTCAGGCCCGGGATCAGATCACCCGGGCCACGGATCTCCTCGGGACGCCGCTGCCGGCGAGCCTGCACGTCGACGGCGTCCGCCGGTTGCCGGTGGACCCCGGCATCGCGGCCGCCCACGCCGAGGAATGGTTCCGTGGACCCCGCATCCGCTGCATGACCCTGCAGACCGCTGTGCGCACCGCCACCGACCCGGACGCCGGGATCGACGCCTCGCTGCCCCTCGACGAGCTGCGGACCCGACTGCTCGCACTGCGCGGGATAGGTCCCTGGAGCGCCGACTACGTCCTGCTGCGTGCCGTCAGGGCCGTCGATGTCGCGCCGGCACGAGACGTCGCGCTGCTGGCCGCTGCCCGCGACCTCGGGATCGCCCAGGACCACGCCTCGCTCGAGGCCGCACTCGCCGCCGCCTCTCCGTGGCGCTCCTACGCCGCGATGCAGCTCTGGCACCACCAGGCCCAGCTGCGCGCTCCTGAACAGCCCGCCGGCCGCGGCCGGTCCCGGACGGACCGGGACGCACCGGTCCGCGACCTCTCGGAAGGACATCTCCCATGACTCAGCCGCACCCCTTCGGTCCGTCGGCCGCCGACACATCGGCTCTCCGCCGCGCAGCACCCAGCGGGCCGGTCGCCGGCAGCCCGGCCCGCAGCGCACCGGCGACCACGTCGCCGAACGCACCGCGCCACCGCCGCGTGGCCACTGCGCTCGGTGAGTACGTGATCGCCGCGGAGGGCGAGGGCATCACCGGGCTCTGGCGCGCGCGGCAGAGCCACTATCCCAGGCCGGAGCGGCTCGGGAGACCCGCATCGCCCGATGACCTGCTGCTCACCCGCGCCGAGGAGCAGCTGCTCGCCTACTTGGGCGGCGAGCGCGAGGACTTCGCCCTGCCGCTGGCCCCGCGCGGGACACCGTTCCAGCACGCCGTCTGGGACCGGCTCCGGGAGATCCCTCGCGGGTCGACCACCACCTACGGACGGATCGCCCACGACCTCGGCCGTCCCCGCGCCGCGCAGGCCGTCGGCGCCGCCGTCGGCTCCAACCCGATCTCCATCGTGGTGCCCTGCCATCGCGTGCTGGGAACCAGCGGCGCGATCACCGGGTACGCGGGCGGAATAGAGACGAAACAGGCACTGCTGGTCCTCGAGGGGGCCCTGCCCGCGTGACACGATGTCGGCTATGTCCCGACCCGTGCAGCACCCGTTCCACTTCCCCGTCGCCGCCCGCTACGCGGGCATGGAGTCCTCGCCGCTGAAGGACATCTTCACCCTCGCCGCCCGCGAGGACGTCGTCTCCTTCGCCGGCGGGATCCCGGACCCGGACCTGTTCGCGCTCGAGGACGTGGCCGCCGCCTATGACTGGGTCCTCACCCACCAGGGTCATCGCGCTCTTCAGTACGGCGTCAGCGAGGGCGAGGTGGAGCTGCGCGAGCAGGCCGCTGCGCGCCTGTCCCGCTCCCTGCCCACCGCCGCCTCCCAGATCCGCATCACCTCGGGGTCGCAGGAGGGATTGTTCGTCGTCGCCGAGGCCCTGCTGGAGCCCGGTGACGTGGTGCTCGTGGAGTCGCCGACATACCTCGCGGCGGTGCAGGCCTTCTCCGTCCACGGCGCGCGCATGGTCGGCGTCGAGACCGACGATGACGGCGTGGTGCCCGAAGCGCTCGAGGAGGCGATCCGCACCCATCACCCGCGGATGGTCTATCTGATCCCCACCTTCCAGAATCCCACCGGGCGCACCATGCCCGTGGCCCGCCGGCAGGCCGTGGCCGACGTGCTCCAGCGCAACGACGTGCCGCTGATCGAGGACGACCCGTACGGGGAGCTCTGCTTCACCGGCAGCACCTGGGCCCCGATCGCCTCCCTGCCCGGGATGGGCGAGCGCACCCTGCTGCTGAACTCGATGAGCAAGCTGATGAGCCCGGGCCTGCGGATCGGCTGGATCCGCGCCGAGGGCCCGGTCCTGGACACGCTGGCGGTCGCCAAGGCCGCGATCTCGATGCAGTCCTCCGTGGTGGATCAATTGACCGTGGCCCGGTATCTCGAGACGACGGACCTGGATGCGCACGTGACCCGGGTAGCCGCCGTCTACCGCGAGCGGCGCGATGCGATGGCGCAGGCGATCGCGCCGGTGCTGCCCGCGGGCGCCCACGTCACTCATCCCGATGGCGGCATGTTCCTGTGGACCGCGCTCGGCGACGGCTATGACGCGCAGACGATGCTCATGGACGCCGTCGAGGCCGGCGTCGCCTACCTGCCCGGCTGGTCGTTCTTCGCCGAGAACCCGGACCGCTCGACGATGCGACTGAGCTTCGTCACGCACTCCCCCGCCGTCATCGAGCAGGCGATCACTCGGCTCGGCGAGGTCATCGCGCGCCACGGGCGGAACTGAGACGCGCCGTCGTTGAGGCGCGGCGCCGGACGGCGTACCGTGATCTGTGACAGCACTCACACGTGGATCAGCGAACTGAGGGCTCCGGGGAGGGTCGTCATGCATGCCACGCAGAACCAACGGGAGAGCCGGCCAGGTGGCCTCCTGCTCGTCGCCGCCATCATCAGCATCTGCCTGTCCTTCGGCTTCTCCGTCGACCGGACCGGTCTCCGCTGGTTCTGGACGGAGACACCGTGGGTGGCGCCCGGACTGGTCCTGCTCGGCGTCGTGCTCGGAGCGCTGTACGTCCTGATGCGTGGCCGCGCCGCCCGCCGTCGGTAGCCGGACGCCGTCGCCGTGGCCCGCCGCCGGCCGCGCTACGCCGTGAGCTCGCGCGGTTTCTGCCAGCGCAGCGTCACCCGGAATCCTTCGCGGCGCCGGAGGACGGCACCCGGAACGATCAGGTCAGCACGCTCGCGCAGTGTGGCGAGGGACCAGGCCGCCTCGCGGACCGGTGGGGAGAACTCGTGCGGCTCCTGCACGACGATCCCGGGCTCCCTCGACGCGGGTCGCGAGGGCTCCGGTGCGGGTCGCGGGTGCTTCAGCATCCCGATCAGCGGATTGGCCAGAGCGTTGGCGACATCCCACAGCTGATCCAGCGCGCCGGCCGGGCGAACCAGCGTCACCACGAGCAGGCGGCCGCCGGGGCACAGCAGATCCCGGGCCTGCAGCAGGGCCTCGTCGAGATCCATGTGGTGCAACGACGCGACCATGGTGACGGCGTCGTAGGTGCCGAGCAGGCCAGAGTGCTCTGCGTGCTCGGAGTGCTCGGCCAGCGTGCGGCGCCAGATGCGTACCCGGGGATTCTCGTGGAAGCGGGTGGCCGAGGCATAGGCCATGGCCTGGTCCGGGTCGATCCCATCGATGCGCCCGGCGTGAGCGCACAGGGCGGCCACGAGATCACCCCTCCCGCAGCCCACGTCGAGCACCCGGCCGCTGGTGGCGGGCAGGGAGCGCAGGATCCAGGGGTGGAAGTGGTGGTTGTGGTTCCACGGATGCCGGTCGTTGAGGCGCTTCAGCCCGCGGCCCGCCCAGCGGATCACCGGGTTCTCGGTGGTGCGGATGTCCATGGTCGTTCCTCTCCTCGTCCGTCCGGATGACTCAGGTGCGCAGGGCGCGCAGGCGAGCGCGTGCCATCAGCCCTGTGACCCCTGTCAGGCCGGCCGCAGCGACAAGGATCCAGAGCGGTCCCAGCAGGCCGAGCGCGGCCGTGAGCGCCCCGGCTGCCACGGCGAGCAGGACCGCGTCCGACTGCCAGGCGAGCATCGGGATCACGGACGCATCGCCCTGCGGCGTCGGCATCGGGGTGATCAGCCGCAGCGGCATCGGCCCCTTCGCGGCGTCGCGCACGCGACCCGTGATCATCACCGGCGTCAGCGCGAGGGGCAGGAGCACGGCCTGCAGCGCGCCCGGGCCCCCGGCCCCGATGAGCCAGTATCCGGCGCCGCCGACGCTCGCCAGGCCGGCGAGCAGCAGGGCCGGGGCCACGGTGTGCAGCAGCGCCTGGACCTCGGCGCTCTGCCCGAACAGGCCGGGCGCCCCGAGGGTGTGGACGGCGTGGCGGATCCCGTCGACGAAGGGCCCGCTCGCGGCCCACAGGCCCATGGAGCCGACGAGGACGGCGAACCAGGCCAGCGGCCCGGTCATCGTGGTCGATCCGGCGAGGGTCGCGGCCGCCAGCACCGTCACCAGCGCACCGGTGGTGACGCTCTCGGGCGACCGCAGCCAGGCCACGGCATCCCGTCGCGCGTAGACCAGCATCAGCGGCCCCGGCCCGATGGCGCCGAGGCGCCTGCCCGTCGAAGGCGGCAGGCGGAACGTGCCGGCCGCGGCGGCAAGATCGCCGCTGGTCGCGACCGTGACGGCGGACTGCCATCGCTGCGCCTGCTCCTGCAGCACCCGCCCGCGCAGCCGATCCAGAAGCGGGACTCCCGCCGCGGTCAGCAGGATCCCCGTCACGAGCAGGCCGAGCGCCCAGGCGCCGGCCGCCCCGGCACCGACCGGGTAGGCACCGCCGAGGCCCACGGTCAACGGCGCGAAGGCGGTCAGCACCGCGCCCACCGCGAGCGCCCCGGCCAGCAGACGTCGCCCCGCCGGGTCCAGCAGCTGGCCCGCCAGCCACGAGGTGGCCAGGAGCAGTCCGGTGCCCACCGCGGCCACGACGAACCACATCGACCCCGCCGCCGTGGTGTGCCCGGCCGTCAGCAGCGTGACCGCGATCAGCGCCGCGAGGACGACCGCGGCGAACAGCGGCACCATCAGGGCGCGGAGGAAAGGACGCCACAGCACCGCGCGGCGGCGGATCCCGCTCCAGGCGAGCGTCTCGATGAAGAACGGGGCGAGCAGTGCGGGACCGCGCACCGCACCGAGCAGGACCAGCGCAGCGCCCGCGGCGAGCGTCACCGCGGTGCTGACCTGCGGGGCGGCCGTCGTGGTCAGGACGGGAAGCACGTCCGGCCGGGCCAGGGCGCTGCCGGCCGCCTGCAGTGCCGACGAGCCGAACACGAGCACGCTGAGGGCCGCGACGTAGACGAGATAGAGGACATCGCCGCGGGTTCGGGCCTGGTCGCGCTGGGCCCAGACCTCCCGGACCGCGGCCAGCTGGTTGCTCACGCCTGCTCCTCCAGGCCCAGGCGCGCGCCGGCGAGCTCGTCCAGCAGACGCGGGCTATGGCTGGCCAGCACGACGGCCGCGCCGGCCTCGGCCCGGGCCCGGATGGCGTCGATCACCAGGCCGAGGCGCTCGGCATCCAGCCGCTGCTCGGGCTCGTCGAGCAGGAGCACGCTGCACGGACGAGCGAAGGTCAGGGCGAGCGCGACCAGCTGCGACTGCCCGCTGGAGAGCTCGTGCGGGAAACGTCGTCCCAGTGGGGCGATCGCCAGCTCCTCCAGCAGGTCGTCGGCGCGCCTGCGCGCTGCTCCGGTGGCCGTTCCCCAGGTGGCCCCGATGAACTGCAGGTGCTCGGCGATCGTGAGGTCCCGCGCCGTCTGCGGCGGCCCGATGAGCGCGGCGAGCGCGGCACGGAAGGTGCGATCCCGATCGTCGGGCACGCGACCGGCGATGCGGACACTGCCCGCCGTGGGTGCCATG
This sequence comes from Brachybacterium sp. GCM10030267, assembly GCF_042666875.1. Lineage (NCBI taxonomy): Bacteria > Bacillati > Actinomycetota > Actinomycetes > Micrococcales > Dermabacteraceae > Brachybacterium > Brachybacterium sp. GCM10030267. The sequence goes on from NZ_JBHTCX010000016.1 coordinate 12,066, forward strand.
ACGCCCGCCAGCACGCGCAGCAGCGTCGTCTTCCCGGATCCGTTGGCACCGGTGACAGCGAGGATCTCCCCCGACCGGACCCTCCCGGTGGCCTCGGCCAGCAGCACGTTCTCGTCGGCGACGACGCCGACGCCCTCGAACCGGACCGGAACGGGCGACGGGCTCGCGGCGCTGCGCCGGGGAGTGCGACTCATGGCCCCATGAGACCTCATCGCGGAGCGGCCGGGCATCCGCCATCGGTCGTGGTCGCGATGACGAGGGTCGAGCCGGCACTGTCGGCGGCACCCACCCCGGAGGCCGCCCGGCCGGGGCCGCGCGATCGGGTGTGAGAGATCCCGGGCGGCCCGCCACTGGATATCGTCTCCGCCCCGTGAGATCCTGGTGGGGCGCCGCCGTAGGTGCCGGCACCCTGTTTCTGCAGGTCGGACGGCACCCGAGCTGCTGTGCGCGCACTCGCCGTCCCCGTTCCCCGCCCGGGTCGTCGCGAGACGTCGCGCACGGCCGCCGTGAACCGTTCCGGTTCCCGGTACCGGCGACGCACAGGTCCAACGAGGAGGTCCCCCTTGTCCGCTGCCACCGCACCCGTCAGCACCACCCCGCCGAAGCCCGGCGATCTGCTGACCCACCCGGTCCACGGCCCGGTTCGCATCCTGGCCACCTGCACCCGCTCCGTCCGCGGGACCGACCGGGACTACGTCGACCTCGAAGTCGTCGGGGACGAGATGCGGATCTCCGTCCCGGCCGACAGCAATGACGTCATCGGGCTGCGCCCGCTGCTCGAGGAGAAGGAGATCTCCGAGCTGATCGAGCAGCTCGGCGAACCGATCGAGCCTCCGGAGAAGAAGGCGTCCTGGGCGCACCGGATCAAGGCGCTGACCATGCAGCTGCAGACCGGTCGGCTCACGGACCGCATCGAGGTCATCCGCGGCATCCTGGGTGACTCGGGAGGCACACCGTCGAGCCTCGCCGAGCGCACACTGCTGAAGCAGGCGATCGCGCCGCTGGCCACCGAGATCGCCATCGCCCGCGACATCCCGCGTGATGACGCCCATCAGCTGCTGGTCGATACCGCTGAGCAGGCCGTTCAGGCCGGCGGAGCCGCCGGCCACGGGGACTCGGCGGCCTGAGGGGCTGCACGAGCCGGGCCGCTGCGCCGGTCCGGCTCATCGCGCGGCCCGGTTCGGCCGACGCTCCTCGACCGACGTTCCCGTTCAGCGCACCCGGGTGCTGCCCGACGGCGTGAGGCGAGGAAGCACCCGCATCAGCCAGAGTCCGCCCGCGATGCACAGTCCGCCGGTGGCGGCCCCGGCCGCCGCGACCGGGGCGATCAGGGTGATGCCGGTGACGATCAGCGGTGCCGCCAGCCGCCCCGCGCCCAGCATGGTGTTCCACCACGCCAGGTATCCGGTGCGGCCGTGCACCGGGGACACGTCGATCCCCAGGGTCATGACGATGCCCGAGCCCAGCCCGTTGCCGAGCGCGATCAGGAGGGTCGGGACCAGCAGAGCGACCAGCGCGGCCGCGACGCCGCGTCCGGCCAGCGCCTCGCCCAGCACGGCGAGCAGCACGAACCCGGCCCCCATCATCACCGCGCACGGGACGGCGACCGCGACGCGGCCGTAGCGGTCCATGATCGTCCCGGCGGGGATCACCAGCAGGATCTCGATCACGGCGCTGACGCCGAAGACGATGGAGACCCACACCGAGCCCAGGCCGAGTGCCGCTCCCAGCAGCGGGATGATCACGGGACGGTTCACTCGGGCCATCATCACCGGTGCGATCCCCAGCCCCACCACGACCATGCGGGCCACCACGGCACGGTTCAGCCGAGTACGAGCCTCGGTGCGCGAGCCCCTCCCGCGTCGCGGCCGGGGCGTGACATCCGGCCTCTCCCCCGGCGGCAGGAACACCGCGACCATCGTCGTCGCCGCCGCCGAGGTGACCGCGAACAGCACGAAGACGCCGGTGTCGGGGCCGAGCGCCATCACGATCGCCCCGAGCAGCGGCCCGATCACCTGGCCGATACGGATCACGCCGCCGAACAGCGTCATCCCGCGGGCCCGCATCGCCGGGGGCAGCACGGTCCCCAGATAGGCCTGCCGGCCCAGCTGCCACACCTGCGTACTGGTCGCCATCACCATCAGCAGCACCACGAGCGTGACCTGGTGGGCGAGACGGGGCGCACCGGACAGGGCCGGGGTGATCACGAAGAACGCGATGAGGTTGGCGATCACCAGCAGGCACCCGGTGGCCACGAGCGAGCCTCTCGCCCCGAACCGCGAGATCAGCCGTCCGGCGGGGATCGGGCCCAGGAACGAGGCGAGCCCGAAGATGGTGGTCAGCGCCGCCGACTGCGGCACGCTGAAACCGAGGTCGAGCGCGAGCAGCGGGACCACCGGCATCAGGGCGGCCAGACCGGAGAACTCCAGCAGGCTCGGCGCGTACACCGACGGGGTCAGCGCCCACATCACCTGGCGCGGGCTGCGCGACCGCCCCGTCGGGAAGATCTGCGCGGGCGGTGTCACGCGCAGATTCTGCCACCGGGTACTGAGCCTGGGCAAATACTTCCACGACGCGGACGCACGGCAGATCCGGAGCCGCGCGCTCCGCGGTCGTCCTTCTCGTCGCGAGCCGTCAGACGCGAGCCGTCAGGCGCCGTAGGCGCTGGCCGTCGCCGCCTCCCCACGCCGGGCGGTGGTCTCGTCGACGCCGGCTGCGATCGCCTCCGCCGCCCAGCGCACGGACCAGGCGCGCACGTGCTCGGCGCCCTCGGCGCTGTCCAGCCAGGCGGGCGTCGGCGTCGGCACATCGAGCAGGCAGCTCGCGCGCCAGCCGTCGGTCAGGGCGGCGAGCGCGAGCAGCGCGATCTCCCAGTCGACCGCGGCCAGTCCGGGGCCGACGCGGTCGAACTCATCGCGCTCGATCAGGGTCGTATGGCGCACGCGCAGCTCTGTGGTGCCGTCGTCCTCCGGGTCCAGCCGGATCAGCAGCGGGTCCTCCGCGCCGCCGCGGTCCCAGGTCAAGGAGATCTTGTGCGGCGCCTCCACATGGAGGATCCGGCCGACCGCACCTTCCGGCGCCTCGAACCGACCGCCCTCGCGCAGGTCCCCGGCCACCGGGCCGAACCAGCGGGCGAGCTGATCCGGGCGTGTCAGCAGCGGCCACAGCTGCGCTGGGGCCCGGGTGATATTGGTGGTCAGGGTGAGCACGGTGCGCACCAGGGCACGCCCCTCATGCAGCTGCTCATCGATCTCGAGTTCGCGTCGCACCGCATCGATCACGGGCAGCGACTCCGTGACAGTCATCTTCTCCTCGGAGGGTCGAACCGCTCCGCACCGGCGACTGTGCGCGGGCACGGACGATCGAAGATTAGCCCACGGGAGCGCACCGTGCCATGGGTGCGCAGCGCGCTGTGAGCGAACGGGGCACCGGCGGGGTCGCCCACGGGCGGCTCCCGCGGGCGAGCACAGGACGGCCCGGGGCCACAGGACGGCCACCGGTCACAAGATGGCCACCGGTCCCCTTCCCCGGCGCCTGCGAGCGCCCGGCCCGTAGCATGGCGGCCGTGGATTACGAGGCAGACTTCAGACCGTCCGACTTCACCGCCCACCTCTTCGACCTCGACGGCGTCATCACGCCCACGGCCGAGGTGCACATGCGCGCCTGGGCCCGCATGTTCGACGGGTTCCTCGCCGCCCGCGGCGTCGAGGAACCCTACACCGATCTGGACTACTTCACCCACGTCGACGGCCGGCCCCGCTACGACGGGGTGCGGACCTTCCTCGCCTCCCGCGGCATCGAACTGCCCGAGGGGGCCGACGACGACCCCGCCGACCAGCCGTCCGGCCAGGAGACCGTGCGCGGCCTCGGCAACCGCAAGAACGATCTCGTGCTGGAGCTGCTGCGCGCCGAGGGCGTGAAGCCCTACCCCGGCACCGTCACCTATCTCGACTCCCTGCCCCGGAGCGCACGGCTGGCGATCGTCTCCTCCTCCCGCAACGCCGAGGAGGTCCTGCGCGCCGCCGGACTGCTCGAGCGCTTCGAGCACGTCGTGGACGGCAACGTCTCCGCGCGGGAGGGGCTGCCCGGCAAGCCGCGGCCCGATACCTTCGTCCACGCCGCCGGGCTGCTGGGCGTGGCCCCGGCAGACGCCGTCGTCTACGAGGACGCCGTCTCCGGCGTGAAGGCAGGGGCCGACGGGGACTTCGGGGCCGTCATCGGGGTCGATCGCGGGGCGGGCCTCGATGACCTCTCCGCCGCCGGCGCCACCCTCGTCGTGACCGACCTCGAGGAGATCGCATGAACCGTCAGCGCAACGTACCCACCGACCCCGTCGACCGCGTCCACCTCCCCGTCGACGAGTGGCGACTGGTCGAGTCCCGCCCCAACGGCGACCTCGGGCTCATGGAGACCCTGTTCGCCACCGCCAACGGGTACCTGGGGATGCGCGGGACGCCCTCGGAGGGCCGTGACGTGCACAGCCACGGCACCTTCCTCAACGGGTTCCACGAGACCTGGCGCATCCACCACGCCGAGGCCGCGTACGGCTTCGCGAAGTCGGGCCAGACCATGATCTCCGTGCCCGACTGCTCGGTGCTGAAGCTGTATGTCGACGACGAGCCGCTGCTGCTGTCGATGGCCGACCTGGACACCTACGAGCGCTGGATCGACTTCCGCGAGGGCGTGATGCGGCGCGAGCTGATCTGGCGCACCCCGGCCGGCAAGCGGGTCAAGGTCACGACCGACCGCATGGTGTCCTTCACCCAGCGGCATCTGGCCCTGCTGAGCATGCAGGTCACCATGCTCGACGGCTCCGCCCCGGTCGCGATCTCCTCACAGCTGATCAACCGTCAGGACATCGCCGACGACTACGGCAAGGGCATCGACGGCGGGCCGATCGCCACCAAGGACGATCCCCGCCAGACCACGTCCTTCGAGCACCGCGTGCTCGAGCCCCAGCAGGACTGGCACAGCCAGCGCCGGATGCTGCTGGGGTACAAGGTCGCCGATTCCGGCATGACGCTCGCCGTCGGCGCCGACCACACCGTCGAATCCGATGTCGAGGTCGAGGAACTCATCGACACCATGCCGGACCTCGGCCGCCACGTCAGCCGGGCCGAGCTGGGACCCGGTGACACCCTGACCGTGCGCAAGGCCGTCGCCTACCACAGTTCGCGCTCGGTCCCCCACCGCGAACTGTTCGATCGGTGCCGTCGCACCCTGGACCGGGTCCGCGCCGAGGGGTTCCAGAAGCATTACCAGGATCAGCGTGACTACCTCGCCGACTTCTGGGAGCGCTCGGACGTCGAGATGCCCGGACAGCCCGCCGAGCAGCAGGCCGCACGCTGGTGCCTGTTCCAGCTCGCCCAGGCCTCCGCCCGTTCCGACCAGTGGGGCATCCCCGCCAAGGGCCTGACCGGCTCCGGGTACGAGGGCCACTACTTCTGGGACACCGAGATCTACGTCGTCCCGTTCCTGACCTTCACGGAGCCGTCGTGGGCGCGCAACGCGCTGAGGTTCCGCGCCAATCTGCTGCCCAAGGCTCGCGAGCGCGCACGCGAGCTGAACCAGCGCGGAGCGATGTTCCCCTGGCGCACCATCAACGGGGACGAGGCCTCGGCCTACTACGCCGCCGGCACCGCCCAGTACCACATCAATGCCGACGTCGCTTTTGCGTTCTCCCAGTACGTGGACGTCACCGGCGACCTCGACTTCCAGCGCCGCGACGGGGTGCGGGTGCTGGCCGAGACCGCCCGCCTCTGGGCCGACCTCGGCTTCTGGCGGTTCAGCGGCAATGGCCGCTCCAGCTTCCACATCAACGGCGTCACCGGCCCGGACGAGTACACCACCGTGGTCAACAACAACATGTTCACCAACGTCATGGCCCGCCACAACCTGCGCCGGGCCGCACGGGCGGTGCGCGAGCTGCGCGCCGCCGACCCGGAGGCCTATCAGGTCCTGGCCGCCGAGATCGAGTTCGACGAGATGGAGCTCGAGCAGTGGGATGCCTGCGCGGACGGCATGCACGTCCCCAAGGACGAGACCTTCGGGATCCACCTCCAGGAGGACCGGTTCCTCGAGCGCGAGGTGTGGGACATCGCCAACACGCCGGCCGACTCGTTCCCGCTGCTGCTGCACTACCACCCGCTGGTCATCTACCGGTTCCAGGTGCTCAAACAGGCCGACGTGGTGCTCGCACTGTTCCTGCGCGGCGCCGAGTTCACCCCGGAGGAGAAGCGGGCCGATTTCGAGTACTACGACCCGATCACCACGGGCGACTCCTCGCTCTCGGCGGTGGTGCAGTCGATCATGGCCGCCGAGGTGGGCCACCAGAAGGCCGCCCTGGACTACTTCCGGGCCGGACTGTTCGTCGACATCGCCGATCTGCATCACAACACCTCCCGGGGGGTGCACATCGCCTCGGCCGGGGGCGTGTGGAACGCGCTGGTCCACGGGTTCGGCGGTATGCGGCAGGTGGAGGGCCGGATCTGCTTCGATCCCCGTCTTCCCGCCGAGTGGCCGGAGCTGCGCTTCCCCCTGACGGTGCGAGGCTCGCGCTTCCGGGTGCGGCTGGTGCGGGACGAGATCTCCTTCACGCTCGAGGAGGGCCCCGAGATCGAGGTCTCGGTGCGTGAGCAGGACGTCACGGTCACCGCCGAGGGGGTCGCCGTGCCGCTCGCGGACCAGGGCCCGGTGCTCGACGACGCGGTCCTGGCCACGCCCGTCGGCCTCGGGGACCGGCGCGCCGACGGGTCCATCGTGACCTCCTACGTGCCGCAGGACCCCGAGGATCCATGGCAGTATCCGGTCGCGACCGATCCCGACGACATCATCGAGACCGGCTGAGCGGGGCATCTGACCTCTCGGTGGCATAGGCTCCACCAGCGTCATTCCCCGACGTGACCTGTCTGCCCCGAGGAGCATCGAGCACCATGAGCATCGCCACCGCCCCGTGCCGCGGCGGCCATGCGGCGGCGACCGCCATCCTCCGCGCGACGTCCGCTGGTGTGCTCCGGTGACCGCCACGCGCCCTCGTCGCCCGAAGCCGACGGTCGAGTACTCCCGACCCCGGCTCAGCGTCTTGCACGTCCTGAACCGGGTACGGATGCGGCTGCTGGAGATCCAGGTCTGGGACGTGGCCGGGACCATGACGTTCTACGCGGTCCTCTCCCTGTTCCCGGGAGCGGTCGCCGTGGTCTCGCTGATGTCGCTGATCGGGATCGGCTCCGAGACCCTCGATGCGCTGGGGCGGATGAGCACCGAGCTGTTCCCGACCCTGGATCCGGAGCCGTACCTGGCGGCCATCCAGGCTGCCTCCGACACCGGTGGCGGCATCCTGGGACTGGCGCTGGGCACCTTCGGCTCGGTCCTGTCCGCCTCCAACGGCGTCGCCGCCTTCCATCGCGTGCTGCACCGGGTCTATGACACCCGGGAGGGGCGCCCCTTCCTGTGGTTCCGGACCATCGTCTTCGGGGAGACCCTGGTCATCGTCTCCGTGGTGCTGCTGGCCATCGGCATGCTGATCGTGGGCAATGACGCCTCGCAGCGCATCGGCGAGCTCATCGGGATCCCGCGATTCGCCTTCCTCGCCTGGAACCTGGTGAAGTGGCCGATCCTGCTGGTCATCCTGATCATCGGGGTCTCCCTGGCCTATTACCTCTTCCCCAACGTGCGGCTGCCGCGGTACCGGCTGATGACCCTGGGCTCCGTGCTGTCGGTGCTCACGCTGTTCGGCTCCGCGCTGCTGGCCGGGCGCCTGATGAACTATGCGACCCGCATCGCCGAGGTGCTGACCGTCCTCAACGGCCTGATCGCCATCCTCCTGCTGCTGTGGTTGGCGACGATCGTGATCGTGGCCGGCGCGGCGCTGGACGCGGAGTTCCTGCGGGCACGGCAGATCGCCAGCGGGCTCGACGCCTGGGACCACATCGTGCTGGACTCCCATGCCACCCACACGATGGACTTCCTGGCCGCCGATGCCGCCGAGGCGGAGCAGATCGGCCGTGCAGTCGCGGGGGCCGCCCGCGACGGCGAGCCGCTGCGTCGCGAGCGCGGACCCTGGGTCGTCGACGCCCGCAACCCGCTTGCCGTCAATCCGCCCAAGCGTCACCGCGTCACGAGTCCACCGGGGTCCACCGGGGCCACCGGGTCCACCGGGGCCACCAGATCCAGCGATACACCGAGAACAGGAGATCATTCCCCATGACGATCCGCCCGATCACGATCGTCGGTCACCGTGCCCTCGAACAGCGCACCCGCCGGGTCCGGGAGATCACCGACGACATCCGTGCACTGGTGGCGGACATGTTCGAGACCAACGACGCCGCCGACGGGGCTGGGCTGGCCGCCCCTCAGGTGGGATCCCGCTGGCGCCTGTTCGTCTACTCCTGCGCCGACGCCGGCGGGACGGAGCAGCGCGGAGTGGTGATCAATCCGCGACTGGAACGCTTCGGCGGCATCGAGCTCGACGAGGAGACCATCGAGGGCTGCCTCTCGGTGCCCGGCGAGGGCTTCCCCACCGCGCGGCACCGGGGCGCCCGGGTCACCGGCACCGACCTCGAGGGCCACGACGTGGTCGTCGAGGACGAGGGCGGGGTGCTCGCTCGCGCGCTCCAGCACGAGGTCGACCACCTGGAGGGGTCCCTGTACCTCGATCGCCTCACGCCGGCGCGGCGTCGGCAGGCACTCGATGCGATCAGCGATCGCGGCTGGCGGGCACGGTCGATCCTCACCTGGGACCCGCGCGAGCTGGAGGCCGCCGACGTCTGAGGGCCCGCGTCGCCCGTCGGCCCCGCCCGGATCGTCTGGACGGTCACAGTGCCGACCCGTGCTTCTCGCTCGGACCAGCGGACTGGCTATCCTGGCGGGATGGAACGTCCGTGCCTCTCCCGCCGCCGTGCCCTCCTGCTGCCCGCCTCCGCCGCGGCCGTCGGCGGTCTCGCCTCCTGCGCCCCGGAGGACGAGGGATTCGGGACCGCGGAGCCGGTCCGGGCCGAGGACGGCGCGGTCCCGCTGGAGGACGTCCCGGAGAACGCCAGCACCCTGGTCAACTTCGGAGGGCAGCGGCCCTTCGTGCTGCTCGTGCGCGGCAGCGGCGACGACCTGGCCGCCTACTCCGGCTACTGCACCCACAACGGATGCGCCCTGCGCCAGGAGACCGAGGGCGAGCTGGACTGCCCGTGCCACGGCTCCCGCTTCGACGCCGAGACCGGTGACGTCCTGCTGGGACCGGCCACCACGCACCTGCCGGAAGTGTCCGTGGTCGTCCAGGACGGTCTCGTCCGCCGTGCCAGCTGAGGACCGCGCCCCACGCGAGGTCGTCTCCTTCGTCCGTCGCGGCGAACGGCTCTCACCCGGCCGGCAGGACGCGTGGGACCGCTTGGCCGCGACCTACGTGCTCGACCCGCCGCGGGGTGAGCGCGACACCCTGCCCGGCCCGGACGCGCACCTCGACCTCGAGCAGGTCTTCGGGCGCCGCAGTGAGCTCGTCGTCGAGGTGGGCAGCGGATTGGGCGAGAACCTCGCCGCCGCCGCGGCCGAGCATCCCGAACGCGACCACCTGGGTGTCGAGGTGTACCGCCCCGGCCTGGCGCAGACCCTGCGCCGCATCGAACGCGCCGGCGAGCCCGGCAACGTCCGGCTGCTGCCGCTCGATGCCCAGAGGGCGCTGCCCGCGCTCCTGCCCGAGGGCGCGATCTCGCAGCTGTGGGTCTACTTCCCCGATCCCTGGCCCAAGTCCCGCCACCACAAGCGACGCCTGATCAATCCCCCGTTCCTGGACGCGGTGCTGCCGCTGCTCGCCGACGGCGCCACGTTCCGTCTCGCCACGGACTGGGCACAGTACGCACACCACATGCGCAGCCTCCTGGATGCACGCCCCGAGCTCGAACTCCTGTATCCCGACGGACCCGCCCCAGGTCAGCAGACCAGCGACACCGTCCCCGAGGATCTTCCCGCGACGGGCTGGGCGCCACGATTCGAGGGTCGTGTGAAGACGAGCTTCGAGAGCAAAGGACAGCGCGCGGGCCGCTTAGTATGGGATCTTGCGTACGTCCGTGTGTCCCGGCACCGGAGGACCGACGCCTGACACTCCCCGAGGACCCTCCGTCGCCGCCGGCGACACTGCGTGAGAGCGAGCCCGAATGAACGTCCCCGACGACGTCGAACTGCCCGCCGACTGGGAGGATGACGACCAGTCCGAGCCGCGTCGCGGTCGCGGTCGTCGTATCGCCCTGATCTCCCTGGGCCTGGTCGCCGTGCTCGTGCTCGGCGTGGGACTGGTGGTGGCCAATTACCTCAACGGGCTCAGCAACCAGTACGAGAAGCGCACGGTCGTGCAGATCACCCGCGGCGCCTCCGACGGCGAGCGCCCCGAGGCGGTCGAGGGGAGCGGCCGCAACTTCCTGCTGCTGGGCTCGGACAAACGCTCCGAGGAGGACGCCGCCTCCGAAGGTGTCAGCGGCCAGCGGTCGGATGTGGTGATGCTGGTGCACGTCACCGACGACAACCAGCAGGTCTACATCACCTCGTTCCCGCGCGACCTGTACGTCGACATCCCCGGCCACGGCAAGAACCGCATCAACGCGGCACTGGCGTTCGGCGGGCCGGGCCTGGCGGTGACCACGGTCGAGAACTACACCGGGGTGCCCATCGATCATGTCGCGCTGATCGACTTCGACGGCATCGAAGGTCTCGTGGACACGCTCGGCGGGGTCGATGTGCAGATCCCCGAGAGCTTCGAGGCCGGCGGCCACCAGTTCACCGAGGGCACCCAGACCCTCGACGGCGAGGAGGCGCTGGTCTTCGTGCGAGAGCGCAAGCAGTTCGCTGAGGGCGACTTCCAGCGCAATCGCAACCAGCAGGCCGTCCTCAAGGGGATCGCGAGCAAGCTCATCAGCACCGACACGCTCAGCGATCCCGGCAAGCTCTCGGACACCGTCGGCGCGATCGCGCCGTATCTGACCACCGACGAGGGGCTCAGCTCCGGCAAGATGGTCGAGCTCGGGCTCTCGCTGCGCTCCGTGCGCACCGATGACCTGTACTTCCTCTCGGTCCCCCACAGCGGCCCGGAGACGACCAGTGGCGGCGCGAGCGTCGTCGGCACCGACGAGGAGTCGATGGACGTCCTGCGGGAGGCTCTGCGCTCCGACGACATGGGGACCTACTACGCTCAGAACGCCGGCACCTGACCCGCCGGTCCCGACGTCCCAGCCGCCCCACCGCTTGGAGGAATCCCGTGGCCAATCCGCTCGTCAAGATCGCCGTGCCCGTGGCCGGAATCGTCGCCGCCGCCGTGGGCAACAAGGCCGCCGCTGCCGGCTGGGGCGCCGTCTTCGGTGAGGACGCCCCCACCGTCAAGGCTGCCAAGAACTCCCAGAAGGAGACGCAGAAGCGCCGCAAGCAGGCCAAGAAGGAAGGTCGCCCGAAGGCTGAGATCTCGCAGATCAAAGACCCGATGGAGGACCAGCCGGTCTGGAAGGTGATGCTGTGGGCACTGGTCTCCGGCGTCATCCTGCAAGGCCTGCGGATCGCTGCCAAGCGGGGTGCCAAGAGCGGCGCGGAGCGACTCACGGCGCGCCGGCCGCGCGCGAACCGAGGCTGAGTCCGGGCCCGCTACGTCTCCTGCAGCCGGGCGCACCGAGTCCTGCAGGCGGGCGTGCTGCGTCGCCGGTCACGCGCCACTACCCGGCGCCCCGCGCCACGCGCCACGGTCCGGCGCACCACTCCACCGCGCACGCGCTGCTCCACCGACCACCGATGGGACGTCACGCGAGTGTGCCCGGCCTATCGCAGGGCGTCCTCGATGAGCGTCCCGTTGCTGGACAGCCGAGACGAAAAACGTCCCGATACTGGACAGCCGAGACGAAAAACGTCCCGACGCCGGGCAGCCGAGACGACAAACGTCCCGATGCCGGGCAGCCGACATGGGAACAGACCTCGCCCGTAGACAGAAGAACCACGCATCGCAGTGCGTGATCACTGCGGTGCGTGGTTCTGCTGTCGTCTACGTGCCGGGACGGGCTGCTGCGCGTGCAGCGCGGGCGGTCTCCACGACTCGCTCCGGCACGAGCGCGGCGCCGTGCCGCTGCGACGCGGGGGCAGCGCTGAGAACTCGCGGACTGTCCGGACTCGCGGACTTCTCAGAACTCGCTGACGTCGAAGCCCTCGTGCAGCGTATCCAGCGAGTCGCCGGTGACCAGGAACCCGATGCGGCGCACGAGCGAGACCGCGTGGTCGCCGATGCGCTCGTAGAACCGGATCAGCAGGGTGAGATCGACGATCTCGGAGTTCGTGTACCCCTCCCCCCGCGAGATCTCGCGGGAGATCTGCAGCATGAGCTCGTCGAGCTCGTCATCGGCCTTCTCGGCCTGCGCCGCGAGGGCGAGGTCCCGCTCGGCGATGACCTGCGCGGCACGCTGAAGGGCGGCCAGGGCCAGCTCGGACATCCGGGCGATCTGGTCGCGGTGCTGCTCGGGAACGGCGGGCGTCGGGTGGGTGCGGCGCGCCACCAGCGCGACGTGCGCAGCGAGGTCGCCCATGCGCTCGAGCGAGGAGCTCATGCGCAGGGTGGCGACCAGCAGCCGCAGGTCGGTGGCGACCGGGGCCTGCCGGGCGAGCAGTTCCACGGCCTTCCCGTCCAGCTCCACCTGACGCTCGTCGAGATGGGCATCGGCGGCGATCACGCGTTCCGCCAGGCCGAGGTCACCCTCGAGCAGGGCCGTCGTCGCGCTCTCGAGGGCCGTCCCGACGAGTCCGGCCATGTCGAGCAGGTCGTCGACGATATGCCGAAGGTCGCTCTGGTACGCCTCGCGCATGGTCAATACTCCTCTGTCTGATGGGGGCTTCGCCACGGATTGTCGCAACCTCGGATGAACGCGCACCGGCGATAAGTGAACTCCGAGCGTCTCCCCCGTGAACTCCTGACCCTCAGTCTCTCGCGTCCGGCCGCGGAAGGCCAGGCGGGCGCCGCGACGGGCCTAGGCTGTACGGGTGCCCTTGACAGCCCTTCTCCTGCTCGCCGGAGCGATAGGTCTCGTGATCGGCTGCGCGGCGACCCTGGCGCTGAAGCGATCGGACCGTCGGCCCTCGGCGGCCCCGTCGGCGCCGCAGCCGGTCGTGCCGGATTCCGCCGCGGAAGTGCTCGCGATCCTGTCCTCGGCGTACGTCGTGCTCGATGCCAGCGGCGATGTGCTGCGCGCCTCCCCGCTCGCCTACTCGTACGGCATCGTCCGTGCCGCCGAGGGTGATTACCCGCGACTGGCCAACGCCGAGCTGATGGAACTGGCGTCCGATGTCGGCCGCAACGGCGGCTTCCGCGACGAGCGCCTGACCCTTCGGCGCTCCAGCCGCGGCGACTCCGACGCGGTCATCGATGTGCGCATCGGCGCCCTCGGAGAGCACGGCGCGCTGCTGCTGGCCGACGATCTCACCCGTGCGGTCCGCGTGGAGGAGACCCGACGCGACTTCGTGGCCAACGTGTCCCACGAGCTAAAGACGCCGGTCGGCGCGATCACGCTGCTGGCCGAGACGATGGAGGACGCCGCCGAGGATCCCGACGCGGTGCGCCGGTTCGCGGAGCACATGCAGACCGAGACGCGCCGCCTCTCGCACCTGGTCCAGGAGATCATCGAGCTCTCGCGGGTCCAGGGCAGCTCCGCACTCCTGAACGCGGAACCGGTCGAGATCGACGAGGTCGTCGAGCAGGCCGTCGGCCTGAACCGCAATTTCGCGCTGGGGTCGAAGATCGAGGTGGCCGTCGGGGGGACGAACGGTCTGCGGGTCTACGGATCTGCCTCGATGCTGACCACCGCCCTGTCCAACCTGATCTCCAACGCGATCACCTACTCGGAGCCGCATACGCGGGTCGGGGTCTCGGTGCGTCGCGACGGCGGGATGATCGAGCTGTCGGTCAAGGATCAGGGCATCGGGATCTCCAAGGAGAACCTCGAGCGGGTCTTCGAGCGGTTCTTCCGGGTGGACAAGGCCCGCTCCCGGGACACCGGGGGCTCCGGACTGGGGCTCGCGATCGTCAAGCACATCGCGACCGATCACGGCGGCGAGGTGACCGCGTGGTCGATGCCCGGGCAGGGATCGACGTTCACGCTCCGCCTCCCGGAGATGGGCCGCACCGAGACGATCACCGTCGGCGGTGCGAGGCCCGCGGAGGACCCCCAGCGCTCGGCCTCCGGAGCCGGGACGCCATCGGACGACGCCTCCCCGGAGGAGAACCCGGTCGAGGGTGCCTCCCCGGCGCGGGGTCCGAGCACGACATCGAACGAGGCGGCGCAGAGCGCGGCCGCACAGGACGAGGCGGCGCAGGACGACGCGGCGCCTCAGAAGGCATCACCGGGCCCGGGCAGCACGGGGCGATCCGGCTCCGGCGAGGACTCGCGTACCGTTGCACCGGACCACACGCCGGGAAAGGGAAGTTGACATGACGCGCATCCTGATCGTGGAGGACGAGGAATCGTTCTCCGATCCCCTGTCGTACTCGCTGCGCAAGGAGGGGTACGAGGTCGCGGTCGCCGACAACGGCACCGACGGGCTGCGGATCTTCTCCGCCCACGGCGCCGACCTGGTGCTGCTGGACCTGATGCTGCCGGGGATGAGCGGCACCGAGGTGTGCCGCGAGATCCGGCGCACCTCGAGCGTGCCGGTCGTCATGCTCACGGCCAAGGACGACGAGTTCGACAAGGTCCTGGGCCTCGAGCTCGGCGCCGACGACTACGTCACCAAGCCGTACTCCTCGCGAGAGCTGCTGGCCCGCATCAAGGCCGTTCTGCGGCGCGGCCAGGACTCGGCCGAGACCGAGGAGGACACGGCGCTGAGCGCCGGCAACATCCTGATGGACGTGGAGCGCCACGTGGTCCAGGTCCACGGCGAGGAGGTCTCGCTCCCCCTCAAGGAGTTCGAGCTGCTGGAGATGCTGCTGCGCAATGTCGATCGCGTGCTGACCCGGGGTCAGCTCATCGACCGCGTGTGGGGCGCCAACTACGTCGGGGACACCAAGACCCTCGACGTCCACGTCAAGCGTCTGCGCGCGAAGATCGAGGATGACCCGAAGAACCCGGTCCACCTCGTGACGGTGCGCGGGCTGGGCTACAAGTTCGAGTCCGCCGGGCAGTCATCCGTCGGCTGAGATCCGGCCGGTGATCCACCCGGCCAGCCGTCACGGAGGCGCGGATGCCGCGCCGGGGATCGTGCGGTCTCAGCCCTCGGCAGGGGCCGACTCGAGCCCGTAGTGGCCGAGCTCCGTGCTGATGATGGGCAACGTGATCACGGTGCTCTGCTCGCCGACGGTGATGCTCAGATCGATGACGCTGCCGGGCTGTGCGCCCAGGTCACCGATCTCGACCGGCTCCTGGCCCTCCCCCGGCCCGAGCTCGAGCGTCTGCTGGGCGGGCACGGTCACCTGCGAGGAGAAGACGGTGCTGCCATCGTCCCCGATGCCCTTGAGCTCGACGGTGAGCTCCTGGTCGGTGTAGTTCACAGCGGTGGCGGAGAACGCCGCACTGCCGTCCTCGGCGACCACGACGATCGCGTTGCGGATCCCGGCGGCCAGCTGACCGGACTGCTCGATGTTCGCGTTGGTGCCGTCGCCGGCCTGGTAGAAGTCGTGCGTCTGCACCGGATTGAAGTACGTGCAACCGGTGGCGGCGAGGGCGAGGCCCAGGGCGGCTGCGGAGAGCACGAGACGGCGGGGACGGCGCACGGAGGACTCCTGTTCGGTGCCGCGGAGGACGGCGGGATGTTCCGGGGACAGCAGTGCCACGATACCCCACCGCGACCCCCGGATCGGCGTGCCCGATGACGCGCTCCCCCACCGTGGACCGCCTTCGCCGTCGCGCTGCGTCCCTGCCGCGTCGCACCCCTGAGTCGCACCTCTGAACAGCACCTTCGCGCGGGGGCGCGAATTTTAGCATGAGACACCGGTGATAGACTGATGCGCGGAAAGGGGCCCACCACATGAATTTTGCCGTTGGCGAAACTGTCGTATACCCGCACCACGGTGCAGCGCTCATCGAAGAGGTCAAGACCCGCATCGTCAAGGGAGAGGATCGTACCTACCTCAAGCTGAAGGTCGCTCAGGGCGATCTGACCATCGAGGTCCCCGCCGACAACGTCGACCTGGTCGGCGTGCGCGACGTGGTGGACAAGCAGGGGCTCGATGAGGTGTTCGAGGTGCTGCGCCAGCCCTACACCGAAGAACCCACCAACTGGTCCCGTCGTTACAAGGCGAACGTCGAGAAGCTCGCCTCCGGTGACGTGAAGAAGGTGGCCGAGGTCGTGCGCGATCTGTGGCGCCGCGATCAGGACCGCGGGCTCTCCGCAGGAGAGAAGCGCATGCTCGCCAAGGCGCGCCAGATCCTCGTCTCCGAGCTGGCGCTCGCGGAGAAGACCGACGAGGCCAGTGCCGAGTCGATCCTCGACGAGGTCCTCGCCTCCTGAACCGGATCCTCTCGGTGCCGGATTCCCCGACGACGCCCCCGGTGCGGCCGATCGTCCTCGCCCGTACGCCACTGGCTCCCGGCGCCTCCCACGGGGCCGTGGCGCCCTGTCTGGAGATGCTCGGGGGCTCGCGGCTGATCGAACGCCTGCTCACCACACTCGAGGGTGCGGGCCTCTCCTCGCCCGTGGTCGTGGCCCCTCACGATTCGGTGCCCGCGCTGCGCCGCGTCCTCGGTGACCGGGCACAGGTGCTCGCGAGCGACGGTGACCGGCGCGCGAGCCTCTCCGTCGCCCTCGCGGCGACCACCGACGATCTGCTGCTGATCCACGATGCCGAGCGCGCCCTGACCCCGGCGACGGTCGTGACCGAGGTGCTCGCCGCGCTCGGGGCGGGCATCGACGCCGTGGTCCCCGTGGTCGCGATGACCGATTCCGTCAAGGGCGTCGACCACGACGGCCTGCACAACATCGACCGCTCGAGCGTGGCAGCGATGCAGAGCCCGCGCCTGCTGCGCCGGGCGACGCTCGAGCGCGCCCTGGCCAGGCCGGAGGCCCGCGTCGCGGGGGAGGCGGAACGTCCGGGTCATTCCGACGGGGTCGGAGCCGGGGCCGGCTCCGCGGAGCCGTACGACGAGATTCTCGCGGCCCTGGCCGACGGGGCGGACGTGCGCACCGTCCACGGTTCCCATGCCGGCTTCGCGGTCGTGGACCGGCTGAGTCTGTGGAGAGCGCAGATCGCCCTGGGGCTGGCGCGCGACACCTCGCAGCACCACGGTCTCGCTCGACGGTCCTGACGGGCTCGCACGGCCGCGCATCGGATCCCTTCGGCGGCGGCGAAGCGCCCGAGGGACCTGTGCCCCCGCGGTGCCCCCAGCGCCGTGGCCCAGCGCGGCGGCCGGGACCGGGCGCCATCAGCGTGGTCAGCCTCGTCGTCGGCTGCGCCAGACGGTGCGGAACTCCTCGACCATCCGCTTCGGCTTCGACAGCGTGCGATGAGGGAGGCTGGTGGCGAGCTCCCCGGGATCGTTGCGCAGGCGACGCACGAGGCGACCCGGCTTGCTGGAGATGCGCTGCCGGAGATCGGGAAGGTAGGCGTCGGAGACGTCCAGGCGCGTGAGCGCTCCGCAGCCGGTGCACTGGATCTCGGAGACGAAGCGCCCGGCATAGATGACGACGTGCTCCGCCTCCTGCTCGCAGGCGGTGCATCGCAGGAAGCTCTCCTGGACGGACATCAGCTCCTCCTCACCCGGTCCTCAAACCTAGCGCGGTCACCACGTCCTGCGCCAGGAGCAGATCCTGGCCGTAGGTGATCTTGAAGTTGGTCTCCTCCCCGCGGACCCAGGTCACGCGGGTATCCGTGTAGGCCTCGGCGCAGGAGGCGGTGTCGGTGCCGACGAAGCCGTCCCGGGCGGCGGCCTCGTAGGCGTCCAGGATCGTGGCGGCGTGGAAGCCCTGCGGGGTCTGGACCCGCACCAGGCTGTCCGGGCGGAACCCGTCCCCCGCGGCGAGGCGACCGGGCCGGCCCACGGGTGCGATGTCCACGGCGGGCATCCCGGGGACCGCTCCCCCGCTCTCCCGCGCGGCGTGCAGCACGGCGGCGGCGAGCCCGTGGGAGACCAGCGGCCGGGCCGCGTCGTGGATGAGGACGGTGTCGACCGCGCCGGTGTCGATGCGGTCGGCCAGATGACGCAGCGCCAGCAGCTCGGACTCCTGGCGGGTGTCGCCGCCGGTGATGATCTCGGGGGGCTCGTCGGTCTCGCGGCCGGCCACGAAGCGCGCGTGCTCGAGATCGTCGGGCCGGACCACGAACACCAGGATCCCGACGCCCTCGACCGTGGCCAGCGTGTTCAGCGCCCAGCTGGCGATGCTGCGCCCGGCCAGAGGAAGGAAGGCCTTGTTGATCCCGGCGCCGACCCGGCTGCCGGACCCGCCGGCCAGCACCACTGCCGCGGCGCGGCCGCGCCGGCGGGAACGGTGGCGACGGGACGAATTCACGCTGGCATCGTAGACGTCCGCGGGAGCGTTCGTGGACCGCTCAGCCTGCTCGTGACAGAATCGACCGGCGCCCGGGCACCGTCACGCCCGCGGACCGCAGTCGTCCGTGGCCGCCGGCCTCCCACTTCCGACCTGTCCAGGAGATCGAATGCTCACCATTGCCATCGTGTGCGGCGCGGGGATCGCCACCTCCGCGCTCGTCGCGGAGCAGGTGCGTGATCACATCGCCTCCCAGGGCCGCGACGCGCACGTCGTCCAGGCGACCGTGATGGACCTGCTCTCTGCGGATTTCCACGCCGATCTCGTCGTCAGCACCGTGGATCTGCCGGCCGCTCTCGGCGTCCCGACGGTCTCGGGGATGCCCCTGCTCCTGGGCACCAGCCCCCAGGTCACCTACGACGACATCGACCGTCTGCTCGCCCGGATCGACGCGCAGGGCGGGGAATGACGCCCGGCCTGCCGCGCGTGGGCATCGGCGTGGATGTGCACGCCTTCGCCCCGGAGGGCGCTCAGCGGGAGCTGTGGGTCGCGGGACTGCACTGGGAGGGCGAGCGCGGGCTGTCCGGGCACTCCGATGCCGACGTGGCCTGCCATGCCGCCTGTGATGCGCTCTTCTCGGCAGCCGGCATCGGCGATCTGGGCGCGCACTTCGGCACCGACCGGCCCGAGTGGGCCGGGGCCCCGGGGGCGCGTCTGCTCGCCGAGGCGGCTCGGCGGGTCCGCGAGACCGGATTCACCGTCTCCAACGTCTCGGTGCAGGTCATCGGCAATCGCCCGCACCTCTCGCGCCGACGCGACGAGGCCTGCGCCGCGATGAGCGAGGCCGCCGGGGCTCCGGTGTCCGTCTCGGGCACCACCACGGACGCTCTGGGCCTGACGGGGCGCGGCGAAGGGCTGGCGGCGATGGCGACCGCTCTGGTGGCCGCTCAGGAGGAGTCGTGACGGCGCCGTCCGGTGCCACGCTGCCGCTGAGCGCCGAGGACGTCGAGGCCGCGGCCGTGCGCCTCGAGCCGGCCCTGCGGCGCACTCCCGTGCTGCGCAGCGAGCGGCTGAGCGATCTGGCCGGAGTGCCGGTGTGGCTCAAGCGCGAGGATCTCCAGTCGGTGCGCTCGTACAAGCTGCGCGGCGCCCATCTGTTCCTCGACTCCCTCGACCGGGCCGCCCGCGAGGCCGGCGTGGTGGCCGCGAGCGCGGGCAACCATGCCCAGGGCGTCGCCCATGCCTGCCGGTCCCTGGGCATCCACGGCCGCATCTACGTCCCGGGCACCACGCCCCGGCAGAAGCGCGAGAGGATCACCGCTATCGGCGGTGACCTCGTCGAGCTGGTGCTGATCGGCGACACCTTCGACGACGCGGCGGAGGCCGCGGCCGCGGACGCCGAGCGCACCGGCGCCACCCCCGTCCCGCCGTTCGATGACCCCCTGGTCATGGCGGGACAGGGCACGGTCGCGCTCGAGGCGGTCCAGCAGCTGCGCAGCGAGCACGGCCGTGAGCCGGCCGCCATGGTGCTCCCCGTCGGCGGCGGCGGCCTGCTGGGCGGCTGTGCCGCCTGGCTGCGCGAGCGCGCCCCGTCGGTGCGGATGCTCGGCGTCGAACCCGCCGGGGCGGCGTCCATGGCCGCCGCGCTGAAGGCCGGTCATCCCGTGACCCTGCAGGACATGGATCGCTTCGTCGACGGGGCCTCGGTGCGCCGGGTCGGCGCGGACCCCCTGCGAATGGTGCAGGCCGCCGAGCCCGAGCTGACGACGGTCGACGAAGGCGCCGTCTGCACCGAGATGCTCGAGCTCTATCAGGTCGACGGCATCATCGCCGAGCCCGCCGGAGCGCTGGCCGCGACCGCCGTGGCCACCGGTGCGATCGGGGGAACCGGAGCGACCGCACGACAGGGCGGCACACGTCAGGTGGACGGCGAGCCGGCCGACGCCGCGTCGGAGGGCACCGGCGACATCATCGTCATCCTCTCGGGCGGCAACAACGACGTCTCCCGGTACCACGAAATCGTCGAGCGCTCCCTGGTCCACGAGGGCCTCAAGCACTACTTCCTGGTCACGTTCCCCCAGGAGCCGGGGGCGCTGCGCCGTTTCCTGGACCGGGTGCTCGGCCCCCACGACGACATCGTGCTGTTCGACTACATCAAGCGCAACAACCGCGAGGAGGGGCCGGCGCTGGTGGGGATCGAGATCGGCGAGCGCACGGACCTCGAACCGCTGATGTCTCGCATGGCGGCCTCGAACCTGCACATCGAACGGATCGACCCCAGCGAGCCGATCTACCGCTACCTCACCTGAGCACCCGTCCTGAGCACTCGTGCATGGCCGATCCGCCGACGGGGCGGTGGCTGCGGATGGGCTGCCGGCGTGGGCACCGTCAGGTCTCTGGACGAGCGGACTCAGGCTCCGAGGGGATGTGCCGTCAGGCCCCTGGGTACGCCTCGACGTCGGGCTCCACGGTCGCGGAGCGAGCCTCGACAGCCGAGCGGACGATGTCATCGAGCCCGTGCTCGGACTTCCACCCGAGGTGCTGGGCGATGCGGTCCCCGGAGCAGATCAGGCGGGCGGGGTCCCCGGGGCGGCGCTCGCCGATCTCGGGCGTGATCTCGATGCCCTTGGCGCGGGCGATGGCGTCGATGACCTCCAGCACGCTGGAGCCCTCGCCGGTGCCGACGTTGAACACCCGGTGGGGGCGATCCTCGCCGCGCAGGTAGTCCAGCGCAGCGATGTGGGCGTGGGCGAGGTCCAGGACGTGCACGTAGTCCCGGATGCAGGTGCCGTCGGGGGTGTCGTAGTCGTCGCCGAAGACCACGGGCGCCTTCCCCTGCTCGAGGCGGTCCAGGACGATCGGCACCAGGTTCATCACAGCGGTGTCGGCCAGCTCGGGCCAGCCGGCGCCGGCGACGTTGAAGTAGCGCAGCGCCACGGTGCGCATCCCGTGGGCGCGTTCGGCGTCGGCCAGCATCCATTCACCGACGTACTTGGTCGCGCCGTAGGGGTTGATGGGCCGGGGTTCGAGCTCCTCGGTCACGAGGTCGACGTCGGGCATCCCGTAGACCGCGGCGGAGGAGGAGAAGACGACGTCGCGCACCTCGGCGCTCGCGCAGGCGGCCAGCACGTTGGCGAGACCGCCGATGTTGTCGTGCCAGTACATCTCGGGCTTCTCGACGGATTCGCCGACCTGCTTGTGCGCGGCGAAGTGGATCACCGAGTCCGCGCCGGAGGCCCGCAGCTGGAAGGCGAGCTTCTCGCTGGCGTCGGGTGCGGTGATGTCGAGCTCGAGCAGCTCGGCACCCTCGGTGCGCTGCTCGATCCCGGTGGAGAGGTTGTCGACCACGACCACCGTCTCCCCTCGTTCGACGAGGAGTCGCACCACGTGCGATCCGATGTACCCGGCGCCACCGATCACGAGAGTCGTCATGCTCGAAGCCTAGCGCTCAGCTCCAGGACGCCGCGACAGGCCGGCCCTCGGCATAGCCTGCGGCGCTCTGCAGCCCGATCACGGCGCGCTCGCGGAACTCGGCCGTGGTGCGGGCCCCCGCGTAGGTGTAGGAGGAGCGCACGCCGGCGGTGATCTCGTCGATCAGGTCCTCCACTCCTCCCCTGCCGTCGGCGAGGTACATGCGGGAGGTGGAGATGCCCTCCTCGAACAGGCCCTTGCGGGCGCGGGCGAAGGCGTCCTCGTGGGCCGTGCGATGGGAGACGGCTCGCTTGGAGGCCATGCCGAAGCTCTCCTTGAAACGGCGGCCGCTCTCGTCGGTGCGCATCTGGCCCGGGGACTCGAAGGTCCCGGCGAACCAGGAGCCGATCATCACGTTGGAGGCGCCCGCCGCCAGCGCGAGCGCCACGTCACGGGGGTGGCGGACCCCGCCGTCGGCCCACACGTGGCCGCCGAGCCGCTCGGCCTCGGCGGCGCACTCGAGGACTGCGGAGAACTGCGGGCGGCCGACGCCGGTCATCATGCGGGTGGTGCACATCGCGCCTGGACCGACACCGACCTTGACGATGTCCGCGCCGGCCTCGATCAGCTCGCGCGTGCCCTCGGCAGTGACCACGTTCCCGGCGACCAGGCGCACGGGCGTGCTCCCGCTGTCCCCGAGCACGCCGCGGGCGCTGCGCAGGGCCTCGAGCATGCGGTCCTGATGGCCGTGGGCCGTGTCCAGCACGATCACGTCGACGCCGGCATCGACCAGGTCGCGGACCCGGGTGGCGACGTCGGCGTTGATGCCGACGGCGACGGCGATGCGCAGCCGGCCCGCGTCGTCGGTGGCGGGGCGGTAGATCGTCGAGCGCAGCACGCTGGTGGCGGTCAGGACGCCCCGCAGCACACCGGCACCTCCGCCTTCGCTCCGGCCGGGTGCGTCGTCCACGACGATGGCGGCGTCGTGGTGGGTGGCGGCGATCCGTCCGTGCAGTGCGGCGGGTTCGACGGCGAGGTCCGCCGTCCCGAGGATGGGAACGTCCTCGCTGAGCACGTCGCCCACGGCGGCGAAGGAGTCGCGTCCGGCGATCTCCTCCGCGGAGACGGCGCCGAGGGGGCGGTGGTGCTCATCGACCACGACGACGATGGGGTGCGGGCGCTTGAGCAGCAGCTCCGCGGCCTGACCCAGGGTGCCGTCCGCCGTGAGCGTGAGTGGGTGGTCGACGAGCAGGTCTCGCTGCTTCACCGAGCGCACGATCGAGTCGATCCGCTCCGGCGAGAGATCCTGCGGGAGCACGGCGAGGCCGCCGCGCCGTGCCATGACCTCGGCCATCCGGCGGCCGGTCACGGCGGTCATGTTCGCGGCCACCAGCGGGATGGTGGTGCCGGTGCCGTCGTCGCTGCTGAGGTCGACGTCGGAACGGGAGGTGACCGCGGAACGAGCCGGCAGGAAGAAGCAGTCGTCGTAGGTCAGGTCCGTCGTCGGGGTGTGGATCAGGCGCATGGGACCAGGATACGGATGCACCCCGGATGGATATTGCACATGACCTCCACGACGTTCTCACAGCGACATGCGAGAGGATCCGACGCCGTGAACCTAGGATGTAGTGCATGACGGACCCGCCCTCGGCCCCCCGGCGCCGGCGCCGTCGGTCCGGCAGACACCAAGATCCGGCCCGACGTGCCGACTCCCCGAGCCTGCCGCCGGACCAGGCGCAGAGGAATCGTGACGCCGCCTTCGGCGCCCGCAAGCCCAAGCGCACGTGGATCGGCGGGACCCCGGCCTCCGGAGACTCTGCAGAGCCCGCATCGGCGGCTGAGCCCCCCACGGCGCAGCTGCCGGCCACTGACCTCCCCGATTCCCCTGCGGGCGGTTCGGAGGAGACCGCGGCCTCTCAGCCCTCCGGCTCTCGGTCCTCCGGCGGGGAGCAGCCCTCCGCCGAGCCGCACTCGGGTGGCGCGCAGCCGCCGCCCGGCTCGCAGTCGCCGTCGTCGCCGGTCGGAACGCAGCCGTCCGGCGAGCCGCAGTCGCCGACCGGATCCGCGCCGAGACGTGCCCGTGGTCGCCGTGCCGCCTTCCCGCTCCAGGGATCTGCCGCGGCCGGAGCCGCCGGAGCCGCTGGCGCGGCCGGCTCGGCTGACGCCGCCGGGCCCGCGTCCGCCGGCGAGCACGACGCCTGGTCCTCCGCTGGTTCCGCATCGTCGGCGTCTTCCTCCACGTCGGAGCACGATGCCTGGTCCGCCGCCGAGGGCTCTCCGGAGCCCGACGCGTGGTCGAGCGATCACGCTCCCCGATCCCCCGCCGAGCCTCTCGCGCCCGGCGCCGGCGCGTCGCCCCCCATCACGCCCGATAGCAGCGCCGGATCCGGCGCCCCGGGTGCCAGCGAAGGCCTCGGTGCCGAACGGCGAGATGCCGCGCGGGACTACTCGCAGGCGCGGACGTTCCCCTCAGGATCTCGCCCGGCGGACGAGGCCCCTACGGCAGAGGACTCGTCCAGCGGGCAGTCCGCGCGCCAGAACCGGCGCGGCGAACCCGACTCGAGCGGGCGCGGCCCGACCGTCGTCCCGGGACGCACGACGCCCGTCTCGGCGCAGTCCGCACCGTCCGTCCCCTCTGCACCGGTTGCCCCGGAGGGGCAGCAGGCGGCCGCGGCCGCGGGACCGGCGTCCGCCGCCCACGGTGCTGCGTCCCCCGGTGGTCCCGCGTCGTCCGCCGGCCCCGGTGCCGCGTCATCCGGCGGCGACTCCGACGATCCTGCGTCCTCCGCCGTCCCCTCCGAGGGCGCCGCGGATGCCGACGGTCGGCGCCCCCTGCGCACCCGACGCGACGCGGACGGCGAGGGCGCCCCGGACGCCGACTCCGGTTCGCTGCCGAAGGTGGCGTTCTGGACCGTCCTGACCTCCATCCTTCCCGGGGCGGGCCTGCTGACCACGCGGATGCGCCGGCTGGGCTGGGTGCTCCTGGCGCTGCTCGCTCTCGCGCTCGTATCCGTCGTGGCGTTCATGCAGGTGGGCGATCCGCTGCGCAACGCCATGATGCTGATCACCAACCGCGGCCTGCTGATCGGGGCCATGGTCACGGTCGTGGTCGTCGGGCTCGTCTGGGGCCTGCAGATCGTGCTGGCGAACCTCGCCCACTCCACCGAGCAGCGTCTGGCCGGGGCCAAGCGATTCGTCGCCCTCGGTCTCGCCGCGCTGATGGTGGTGGCCGTCGCCGTCCCGTTCGGTCGGGGCGTCCAGTCGCTGTGGGCGTACCAGGGGCTGCTCGGGTCCGACACGGTGTTCGGGGGGCGCAACGGGGACAATCCGCTGGCCGACGGCAAGGATCCCTGGGCGGGCAAGGAACGGGTCAACATCCTCCTGCTCGGGCAGGATGCCGGTGCGGATCGCACCGGGACCCGTCCGGACACGCTCATGGTCGCCTCGATCGACACCAAGACGGGGCAGACGGCCCTGTTCTCCATCCCCCGCAACCTCGAGAGCGTCGAGTTCCCCGAGGGCACGGCGGCGGCCGAGGTGTTCCCCGACGGCTTCGACTACTTCGGGCCGCAGCAGAACCTCATCAACGCCGTGTGGACCTGGGCGGAGGACCGTCCGGATCTCTTCCCGGACGACCCGAACCCGGGGCTGACGGCGACCACGTGGGCGGTCGAGGAGACCCTCGGCCTGGAGACCGACTACTACGCGATGGTGAACCTCCAGGGCTTCGAGGACCTCGTCAACGCCCTGGGCGGCGTGGAGATGGTCGTCGAGCGTCGCATCCCCATCGGCGGCGGCGCCGGCCCCATCTCCGGATACATCGAGCCCGGCGAGCAGGAGCTCGACGGCTACCACGCGCTGTGGTACGCACGCTCCCGGGAGGGGTCGAATGACTTCAACCGCATGTGCCGCCAGCAGCGCATCGTGCGCGCAGTCACCGAGGAGGCCGACCCCGCGACGGTCGCCATGTCCATCCCGAAGCTGGTCAACGCGACCGAGGAGAACATCCAGACGGACATCCCCGTCTCGAATCTGGACGCCTTCATCGATCTCGCCCTGCGGGTCAAGGAGGGCGGGTTCACCTCCTACCCGATCACACAGGACGTCACACCGTCCTACGACGCCGACTGGGACTACCTCGAGGACTGGGTCGACGCCTCGATCGAGGACTCCATGAAGCAGGATCCGCCGGAATCCGTGATCGGCGAGACCGAGCCCGGATCGGACGAGCCCGCCGAGACCGGTGCCCCGCCCGAGGGCGAGCCCGGCACCGACGAGGGCGACTCGCCCGCCGAGGAGACTCCCTCGCAGGAGGAGACCACCGAGGCCGAACCGACCGACGAGTCCTCCACGCCGAGCGAGGGCTCCGGGGACTCGTCGCAGAAGGCGCCCGAGATCGAACAGGATCCGCTGAAGTCCTGCCTCCCCGGCGCCGAACAGGGCTGAGCACTTCTCGCCGGCTCCCGGCGGCGGGCCGGCGACCGGGCCGGGGCCCGCCGCCGGGTCAGTCCACCAGCTGCAGCAGCGCGTTCTCGACCAGCTCCGGCATCGCCGGATGGATCCAGTACTGCGTGGTGGCGATGTCCCGGGCGGTCTGGCCGGTGCTCATGGCCTGGATCAGCAGCTGGATCAGCGTGGTGGCCTCGGGGCCGATGATGTGGGCGCCGAGGATCTCGGTGGTCTCGGCGTCGGCGATGATCTTGGCGAAACCGGTGGTGTCCTCCATGGCCCAGCCGTAGGCGATCGAGGCGTACTCCTGGACGGCGACCTTCACGTCCCGCCCGTCGGCCCGCGCCGCGGCCTCGTCCATCCCGACCCACGCGATCTGCGGATGGGTGAACACCCCGCTGGGCACCGGCATGGTGTCCGAGCGGCGCAGCTGTTCGGGGTGGGCGAGGTTGTGCCGGACGATGCGCTGCTCGTGGTTGGCGACGTGCTTGAGCTGGTGGGGGCTGGAGAGGTCTCCCAGCGCCCACATCCCCTCGAGCACCTCGCCGCCGCCGAGGACGCGCTGATGCGCGTCGACCAGCACGCGACCGTCGGCGGTGGTGTCGATGCCGGCGGCTGCGACGTCCAGCAGGTCGGAGTTCGGGCGGCGTCCGGTGGCGACCAGCAGCTCCTCGGCGCGGACCACGATCTCCTCTCCGTCGCGTTGGCCGCGCAGCTGCACCCCCTCGTCGGTGCGATGGACCGACGTGGTCGACAGTCGCGTGTGCAGCGTCAGTCGATCGCCGAGGATCTGGGTGATCCGCGCCGAGACGTCGGCGTCGGCCGCCCGCAGCACCTGCTCGGAGCGGGCGATGAGGGTGACCTCGACGCCGAGGGAGGCGAACACGTGCGCCATCTCCACGGCGATCACGCCGGAGCCGAGGATCGCGAGGGAGGCGGGCAGCTCCTCGATGCGCATGATGGTGTCCGACGTGTGGGGCTCAGCGTCCTCGAGGCCGTCGATCGGGGGCAGGATCGGGCGCGACCCGGCGCCGAGGATGATGTCGTCCGCGGTGATGGTGCGGGTGCCGCCGTCGCGGTCGAGGACGGAGAGGGTCTTGGGACCGGTGAAGGTGGCGGTGCCGCGGATCAATGTGAGGTTGGAGTTGTCCTCGTGATCACGGCGGTACGCCTCCCCGCCCGCGGTGATCGGGTCGATGCGCCCGAAGATGCGGTCGCGGATGGCGCGCCAGTCCACGTGGCGCAGCTGCTCGGTCAGGCCGAAGCGGCCGGATTCGGCGGGCACGTGCGCGAGGTTCGCGGTGTGGACGAACATCTTGGTGGGGATGCAGCCCACGTTCAGGCAGGTTCCGCCGAACACGTGGTCCGGGCCCACTCCGCGGTCGATCTGCACGATGCGACGATCGGCGAACTCGGGGCCGGGGAACGAATTGGCCGAGCCCGACCCGATCAGGGCGATGTCGTAATGGGTGGGCTCATCGTGCGTCTGCTCATCGGTCACCGTCTCAGGCTAGTCGCCTCGGGGCGGACGTAGGCGGCCAGTGCGGCGGACGCCTCGAGCAGGGCGAGGCCTCGCGCCGTGACCTGCCGGCGGGAGGCCTCCAGGGCGGTGCGGACCGATGAGGTCTCCCCCATGCTGCGCACCTGGTCGAGGACGAGGGCGATGTCCTCCAGCCGGTGGCCGGCGCGGCGCAGCAGGTGGACGAGCTCGGCGTCGCGCACCTGCGCCGGCGGATACAGCCGCTGGCCGCTGCCCCGCTCGCGAGGCGGGGCGATCAGTCCCTGGTCCTCCCACGCCCGCAGGGTGGCCGGAGAGATCTCGAGCCGGGCCGCGAGCTCACCGATGCGCAGGTCGCGCCCCGGGGCGTCCCGGAGCCGGGCGACGCCTCCCGCCCGGGTGTCGCCGGTGCCGGTGCCGCGCGTCCCCGCGCCGCGCGCCGACGTCGACCCGGCGGCATCCGCGGTGTCGCCCTCGCCGGTGAGAGCGCCGGCCGCCTGTGCGACCGTGTCGAGGGTGGAGCGGTCCCGCAGCAGCTGGGCATGCGCGCCGTCGAGCAGCGCCAGTGCCCGCTCGACGTCGTCGGCGTGCAGTGCCGTCATGATCTCCAGCGCCGGCCGGTGGCCGCTCGCCTGCACGAGGGCGAGGAACGCCCGCAGCGCCGCCGCATGCCGGGCGGTGTAGACCCGGTGGCCGGAGGCGGTGCGCTCCGCGGGCGGCAGGGCGCCGGCCTGCTCGTAGTTGCGCACCGCTTGCGACGACAGCCCGTGCTCACGGGCCAGGTCGATGGGCCGCATCTCGACCTCCTTTGCGGATTTTCGCGCCCGTGGCTGCGCCACCGGCTACCAGGTCTCAACCGGCTCTTCAAGGATAGGCTGGAGGACCGCAGGACCCGGACCGGTCGCACGATCTCGACGCCCTGGAGGAACCGATGACCGCCCCCTCGCCGCACCAGCCGCCTGCCGATGCCCACGATGCGATCCGGGTGCGCGGTGCCCGGGAGAACAACCTCCGCGACGTCTCGCTCGACATCCCCAAGCGCCGGCTGACCGTCTTCACCGGGGTCTCCGGCTCCGGGAAGAGCTCGCTGGTCTTCGGCACGATCGCCGCGGAGTCGCAGCGGATGATCAACGAGACCTACAGCTCCTTCGTGCAGGGCTTCATGCCCTCCCTCGCCCGTCCCGATGTCGACGAGCTCCAGAACCTCACCACGGCGATCATCGTGGATCAGGAGCGGATGGGCGCCAACGTGCGCTCCACCGTCGGCACCGTCACCGATGCGGGCGCCTACCTGCGCACCTTGTTCTCTAAGCTCGCCGAGCCGCATGTCGGGGGGCCGGGCGCCTACTCCTTCAACGTGCCGAGTGTCAGCGGCGCCGGCGCGGTCACCGTCGACAAGGGCGAGAAGACGATCGCCCAGAAGGCGAGCTACTCCAGGGTGGGCGGGATGTGCCCGCGCTGCGAGGGCATGGGACAGATCTCCGACGTCGACCTCGCCGAGCTGTACGACGAGAACAAGTCACTGGACGAGGGACCCTTCACGATCCCCAACTACTCACCGGGCGGCTGGTACGTGAAGATCTTCGCCTCCTCCGGTTTCTACCCCTCGGACCAGCCGATCAAGTCCTTCACCAAGCGCCAAATGCACGACTTCCTGTACAAGGAGCCGACGAAGATCTCGATCGACGGGATGAACATGACCTACGAGGGTCTGATCCCGAAGATCCAGAAATCCATGCTGAACAAGGATCGCGAGTCCATGCAGCCCCATGTGCGCGCGTTCGTGGACCGTGCCGTGAAGTTCATCGTCTGCCCCGACTGCGAGGGCACGCGTCTGGCGGAGCACGCGCGCACCTCCACCATCGACGGAGTCTCCATCGCCGACGCGAGCGCCCTGCAGATCACCGATCTGGCGGGCTGGGTCGAGTCCTTGCGCGAGCGGCACAGCGGGCCGACGGTCGCGCCGCTGCTGAGCAATCTCTCGGCCCTGCTGGAGTCGTTCGTCATGATCGGGCTGGGGTACCTGTCCCTGGACCGCCCCTCCGGCACGCTCTCGGGCGGCGAGTCCCAGCGCACCAAGATGATCCGCCACCTCGGCTCGGCGCTGACCGACGTCACCTACGTGTTCGATGAGCCCACCATCGGTCTGCATCCCCACGACATCGCCACCATGAACCAGCTACTGCTGGCGCTGCGCGACAAGGGCAACACCGTGCTGGTCGTCGAGCACAAGCCGGAGACCATCGCGATCGCCGACCACGTCGTCGACCTCGGCCCCCGCGCCGGCGCCGAGGGCGGCCGGCTTCAGTACGAAGGGGACGTGGAGGGCCTGCGCGCCTCCGCCACCCTGACCGGCCGCCACCTCGACCGGCGCGTCGCTCTGAAAGAGCAGGTGCGCGAGCGGAGCGGGGCGATCGAGATCCGCGGCGCGAGCCACCACAACCTCCGCGACGTCGACGTCGACATCCCGCTGGGGGTGCTCAGCGTCATCACCGGGGTCGCCGGGTCGGGCAAGAGCTCACTGGTCCACGGCAGCCTGCCGCGCGGGGCCGATGTCACCGTCGTCGACCAATCCGCCATCCGCGGCTCCCGCCGCTCCAACCCGGCGACCTACACCGGGCTGCTCGAGCCCATCCGGAAGGCCTTCGCCAAAGCAAATGGCGTGAAGCCTGCCCTGTTCTCCAACAACTCGGAGGGGGCCTGCCCGGTCTGCAAGGGCGCGGGCGTGATCTTCACCGAGCTCGGCTTCATGGAGACGGTCACGACCCCGTGCGAGGAGTGCGAGGGCAGGCGGTTCCAGGCGGCCGTGCTCGAGTACACGCTCGGCGGGACGAACATCGCCGACGTCCTGCTGATGTCGGTGGACGAGGCCCGGGAGTTCTTCTCCGCCCCGGAGTCGAAGGTGCCGACCGCGGCGAAGCTGCTGGGGCACATGAGCGATGTCGGGCTCGGGTATCTCACGATCGGGCAGCCGCTGACGACGCTCTCCGGAGGCGAGCGCCAGCGGCTCAAGCTCGCCACCCACATGGGCGACAAGGGTGGTGTCTTCGTCCTCGACGAACCGACCACGGGGCTGCATCTGGCCGACGTGGGCAATCTGCTGGCCCTGCTGGACAGGCTGGTCGAGACCGGGAAGACCGTCATCGTGATCGAGCACCATCAGGCCGTGATGGCGCACGCGGACTGGATCATCGATCTGGGACCGGGAGCCGGCGTCGAAGGCGGCGAGGTCGTCTTCGAGGGCACTCCGGCGCAGTTGGTCGCGGATGCCTCGACCCTGACCGGCCAGCACCTGCGGGAGTACATCTCCTCGGCCGGAAAGCACGCGACCGCCGCCGTGGAGGGGGCTGAGGCCTGAGGGCCGACGGCACGTACTCTATGTGGGTGCCGACCGCCGTCCCCTCCGCCCTGGCAGGGCTCCTCGATGCGCTGCGCTGCCCCGCCTGCGGAGGCGCCCTGCAGGCCTCGCAGAACATGCTGCGCTGCAGCCACGGGCACACCTTCGACCTCGCTCGCGCCGGCTACGTCTCACTGCTGAGCGGCAGCGGCGCCACCAGCGGGGACGACGACGAGATGGCCCGGGCCAGGCAGCGGTTCCTGGCCACCGGGGCCTACGCTCCCCTTCTCGAGGCGATCGGTGACCTCGCCGAGTCACACGTCCCGGACCTGGCCGCGGACGCTCCCCGCAGCAGCAGCCCGGCCCCGACCATCCTCGATGCCGGATGCGGGCCCGGCTACTACCTCGCCGGGCTCCTGGATCGCTTCCCCGCCGCTCGCGGGCTGGGCTTCGACACCTCCGTCCGCTCACTGCGCTTCGCCGCTCGCAGCCATGACCGCGCGGCGGTCTGCAGCGCGGACGTGTTCGCCCCGCTCCCCCTCGCCGACGGCTGTGCCGACCTGCTGCTGGATGCCTTCGCCCCGCGCAACCCCACCGAGTTCGCGCGCGTGCTGCGCCCCGGCGGGAGCCTGATCGTGGTGCGGCCGCTCGAGGGGCACCTCGCCCAGCTGCGCGAGCTGGTCCCCGGCATGGTCGCCGTCGATCCCCACAAGGAGGAGCGGGTGCACGCCGCCCTGGACCCGCACTTCGCGGAGACCGCCCGGCGCGAGCTCCACGTCGACCTGTCCCTGTCCGCGGAGACCGCCCGGGACCTGGCCTGGATGACCCCGAGCGCCCGGCACCTCGAGGTCGCCGATCTGGATGCTGCCCTCGCCCGTCTCGACCCGGCCTCACCGCCGCCGGTCACCGTCTCCGTGCTGATCAGCGTGCACCGCCCCCGCTGACCCGCTCCCCGCACCCCGCACCCCGCACCCCGCACCC
>NZ_JBHTCX010000017.1:0-456929 GCF_042666875.1 Brachybacterium sp. GCM10030267
AGCACGCCGCCAGCGTTCGTCCTGAGCCAGGATCAAACTCTCCATGAAAACATAGAAAAAACCCTGGCAAACAACAAACAACCAGCATATAACTGCTGTATCATCCGTTAAAATTTGCCAATCAAATATTGGCATCAACAAACAGACACGCTATTGAGATATCAAGCAACACGCGCACTCGGTGCTCCAAGCCGCTAGGCTCTTTGCTCCGGGGCAACCCTTATAACTTAGGGGTTCCGGTTCTCCTTGTCAACTCGGTGCGACGTGACTCGCGCCGCGCCGGATTTCGGAGAGATCCGTTGTGCCTGCTCGGACCGGGTTTCGCGTTCCAACCTCTCGGCTGTCCCGCTGTCCCGTTCGGCTGGGCACGAGGAAGAACATTACGCAGATCGCCAGGTGCCGTCAAGCCAGAACGGCCTTCGTGGCGGTGGTCTGCGCCACACTGGCCGGTAACTTACAAAGACGCTGGTCAGAGGCTTGATCGGTCGGCAGGTGGGTTCCCGAGCCCGGGTCACCGAGCGCGAAGTGCCCGATCAGGAGTGACGCACGACGCCCCGGTGCAGCGCGACGATGCCTCCGGTGAGGTTCCGGTACTGCGCCCGCTCGAGGCCGCTCTCGAGGAACCAACCCCTCAGCTCCTCCTGGTCCGGCCACTCCAGGATCGACTCGGCGAGGTAGTCATACGCGTCACCGCTGGTGGTCAGCCGCCGCGCGACCGTGGGCAGCGCGCGCAGCAGGTACCTCTCGTACGCCGTGCGGAAGACACGGGAGCTCGGGGTCGAGAACTCGCACACCACGACCGTGCCTCCCCCGCGCACCACGCGCACCATCTCCGCGAGCGCGGCGCGCGGGTGCTGGACGTTGCGCAGGCCGAAGGAGATCACCGCCGCGTCGAACGCGTCGGTCGCGAACGGGAGGCGCTGGGCGTCGGCCCCGACGAAGGGCACGGGCTCCCCCCGGCGCCGCCCCTCGCGCATCATCCCCAAGGAGAAGTCGGCCGCGACCACGCGCGCACCGGACCGTGCGATCGCCGAGGACGAGGTCCCGGTGCCCGCCGCCAGGTCGAGCACGGTGCCGCCCTGAGGGACCTCGAGCGCGTCGACCATCGCTTCGCGCCACATCCGCACCTGCCCGAGTCCCACCACGTCGTTGATGAGGTCGTAGCGCTTGGCGATGCTGTCGAACATCCCCGCGACGTCGTACGGCTGCTTCTCCAGATCGGCACGGCTCATGATCCGATCCTGCCATGTACCCGGACGGGACAGGGCGTGGTGCGTCGATACCCGGGACGGGGCGCGGGGGCCGGACGACCGGGCCGGGCGCGGAGAGTCCAGTCGCAGAGCGCACCGGCGCAGCAGGGATCCGCGCCGGCGCGGACCGGTCTCGGCCGACGCCCGCGCCCCTGGCAGGATGGTCCCGCCCGCCGGGTCCCCGGCGGCACCGGCCCACCCATCTCGAGGAGCAGCTGATGTCCGATGCCCGCACCCTCCGTGCCGAGACCATCCGCGGTCTGTCCATCCCCCGGGAGCTCCTGCCCGCCGATGGTCGCTTCGGCTCCGGTCCCTCCCGGATCCGGGTCGAGCAGGTCGATGTGCTGCGTTCCGTCTCCCGCGAGGTGCTGGGCACCTCGCACCGCCAGGCACCGGTCAAGCAGCTCGTCGGGCGCATCCGCGCCGGCCTGCGCGAGCTCTTCTCCCTCCCCGAGGGGTATGAGGTGGTCCTCGGGAACGGGGGCTCCACAGCGTTCTGGGACATCGCGGCCTTCGGACTGATCGAGTCCCGCTCCCAGCACCTGGTGCTGGGCGAGTTCTCCCAGAAGTTCGCCTCCGAGGTCGCCGGCGCCCCCCACCTGGCCGAGCCCGAGCTGATCCGCGCCGACCCCGGTGCCCTGCCGGAAGCGGCGGCTCGCGACGATGTCGATGCCTACGCGTGGCCCCACAACGAGACGTCGACCGGAGTGATGGCTCCCGTGCGCCGCCCGGCCGGCGCCGGAGCGGACCAGCTCGTGATGATCGATGCGACGTCGGCCGCCGGCGGGGTGATGGTCGACATCGCCGAGACCGACGCCTACTACTTCGCGCCGCAGAAGGCCTTCGCCTCCGACGGCGGGCTGTGGCTCGCGCTGCTCTCCCCCGCGGCGCTCGAGCGGGCCCAGCGCCTCGAGGCCGACGCCACCCGCTGGATCCCGTCGTTCCTCTCCCTGACGGCCGCGATCGACAACTCTCGCAAGGACCAGACCCTCAACACGCCGGCCGTGGCCACCCTCGTGATGCTCGCCGAGCAGATCGACTGGCTCCTGGCGCAGGGCGGCCTGGCCTGGGCCGATGAGCGGACCCGGACCACCAGCGGGATGCTGCACGACTGGGCGGCGCGCCGCGGTGAGATCACACCGTTCGTCGGTGAGGCACATGCACGGTCGCAGGTCGTGACCACTCTGGACGTGGACGAGGCGATCGATGCCACGTCGATCACCGCCGTGCTGAGGGCCCACGGGGTCGTGGACATCGAGCCGTACCGCAAGCTGGGCCGCAACCAGCTGCGCATCGCCACGTTCCCGGCGGTGGCACCGGATGATGTGGCCTCGCTGATCTCCGTGCTGGATCACGTGCTGGATCGCTCCGCCTGACGCGGCGCCGGATCCCGGAGCGGTCAGTCCCGACGTTCGATGAGGGTCCGGCGCAGCAGCTCGGCCGCCTCGCGCAACGTGTCCCGCTCCTCGGGGCCGGCCTCCTGGATGCGGGAGCGGAGCCACTCGTCGCGTTCGGCGCGGCCGCGCAGGACCACCTGCTCGCCGGCGTCGGTGAGCGTCACGCGTACCTGGCGTCCATCCCCGGGGTGGGCAGCTCTGGTCACCATCCCCGCTTCCTCGAGCCGACCGAGGATCCTGGTCATCACCGGCGGCGTGACGTGCTCGAAGTCTGCGAGCGCCCCGGGCGTCGACTGCCCGGTGCGCTGGAGATAGGCCAGGACCGAGTACTGCGAGGCGGAGACGTCCTCGGAGGCGGTGTGCGAGCGGAGGATGCGGGAGGAGACCAGGAGGACGCGTCGCAGTTCGGCGGCCAGCTCCGCGACGTCGCCGACAGAAACGTCGCTCGTAGCGCCATCCGCCCGCCCGGCGCCGTCAGCGCCCACGGCACCGTCGACGCCCTCCGGTCCGTCCGCGCCCGCTGGAGGGCGGCCCGGTCCGGTCGGATCCTGGTCGTCGTCGGCCATCACAGCAGCAGGCTCTCGATCGCTCCGCGGAGGAAGTACACGACGAAGAGCACAGCGATGAGGTACATGAGCCAGTGCACCTCGCGTCCCTTGCCCCGCACCACGCGGATCAGGACGTACATGATGAAGCCCGCGCCCATGCCGACGGTGATCGAATAGGCGAAGGGCATCAGGATGATGGTCAGGAACGCCGGCAGCGCGATCTCGACGTCGGTGAAGTCGATGTCGGTGATCTGGGTCATCATCAGGAAGCCGACCGTGACCAGAGCCGGGGTCGCTGCCTCGTACGGCACCAGGGCGACCAGGGGCGACAGGAACGTCGTCAGCAGGAAGGCGATCCCGACGACCACGGCGCTGAGACCCGTCCGGGCGCCCTCGGCCACGCCGGAGGTCGACTCCACGAAGCTCGTGTTCGAGGAGACGCCCCCGACGCCGCCGGCGATCGCCCCGACGGAGTCGACCACCAGGATGCGCTGGGAGCGCGGGATGTCGCCGCGTTCGTCGACCAGGTCCGCCCCGGAGGCGACGCCCACCATCGTGCCCATGGTGTCGAAGAAGTCCGCCAGCAGCAGGGAGAAGACGATGACGAGGGCGCCGATGCCGCCCGCGGCGGTGATGCCACCGATGGGGTCGACCGTGAACAGGGTCGCGAAATCCGGAGCCTGGATCGGGAAGTCGGTCAGGGTGGGCACGTTCATCGCCCAGCCGCCGGGGTTGCCGTTGCCGGATTCATCGGCCGGAGCCCACGCGCCGAGACCCAGCACCTGTTCGATGAGGATCGCCAGCACGGTCGCGGAGACGATCGCGATCAGGATGGCACCGGGGACCTTGCGGACCCACAGGATCAGCATGAGCAGCAGACCGGCGACGAACACGAAGGTCGGCCAACCGGTGAGGGAGCCGTCGTTGCCGAGCTGGACCGGGGTGCTGGCCGCCGTGGTCACGAACTTGGCGTTGAACAGGCCCAGGAACGCGATGAACAGCCCGATGCCGACAGCGATCGCGGTCTTGAGGAAGGGTGGCACCGCGTCGAAGACGGCCTTGCGGAAGCCCGTGAGGACCAGGATCAGGATCACCACGCCCTCGAGCAGGACGAGGCCCATCGCGCCGCCCCAGGTCATTCCGGGCAGCGGCGCCACGGAGTAGGCGATGTAGGCGTTCAGGCCGAGCCCTGTCGCCAGGGCCAGCGGGAACTTCGCCCAGGCGCCCATGAAGATGCTCAGCAACCCGGCGATGAGCGCGGTGCCGGCGGCGACGGCGGGCAGATTCGGCTCCGTCCCCCCGCCGAGATACTGGCCGGTCGAGTCCGGCACGGTGCCGATGATCAGCGGGTTCAGCACCACGATGTAGCACATCGAGAAGAAGGTGACCAACCCGCCGCGGATCTCGCGGGGCACGGTCGAGCCGCGCTCGGAGATCTGGAAGAACCGGTCGAGACCGGAACGCGGCGCCACGGCCGTCGAGGAGGGGGACGAGGAGGGGTCAGCCTGCTGCATGCAGTGATCGTATCCGGCCGCACACAGCCCCGTCGTGCGCAGCCAGTCCGCTCAGCTGTGACGTCGGTCGGACCCCGCAGCAGAGTGCTCGCTCTCCAGCGCGCGGGCATACCGGTAGTAGTCGGCCAGCTCCAGCCGCGAGGCTGCGGCTTCGTCCACGACGACGACCACATCCGGGTGCAGCTGCAGGCAGGTCGCCGGCCACCGGGCGCTGATCGCGCCCTCGGCGAGCTGTGCGACGGCTTCGGCCTTGCCCTCGCCGGTGGCGCTCAGCACGATGCGGCGTGCCTCGCGGATGGTGCCGAGCCCCTGGCTGAGGGCGCGCACGGGGACGTCCTGGACGTCGTCGAAGAACCGGGCGTTGTCGGAGATCGTCCGGCGCGTCAGTCCGATCACGCGGGTGCGGGAGGCCAGGGAGCTGCCGGGCTCGTTGAACGCGATGTGCCCGTTGGATCCGATCCCGAGGATCTGCAGGTCCACGCCGCCGGCCTCGGCGATGCGCCGGTCGTACTGCGCTGCTTCGGCGACGGGGTCGGCGGCGGAGCCATCGGGGGAATGCACAGCGGCGTCGTCGATGTCGATGTGGGAGGTGAAGTTCTCCCGGATGAACCGGTGATAGCTCTGCTCGTGGTCCGGGGGCAGCCCGACGTACTCGTCGAGCAGGAACGCGCGGGTGCCGGCGAACGAGAGTCCCTCCTCGCGGTGGCGGCGGATCAGCTCGGTGTACGCCGGGACCGGCGTGGAACCGGTCGCGAGGCCGAGCACGGCGCCGGTCCGCCCCGGAGAGGCCGGGACAGTCTCCTCCCCCCGCCGCGGTGCGGGGTCCTGCGCGTCCCGGGCCCCGCGCACCGTCTGTTCGAAGACGTCGGCGACGACCTGCGCGCCCGCCTCGGCGTCCGCCACGATGTGGATCTCCATCGGGATCCTCCCTCCTGCTCGTCGAGCGCCCGGCATCGGCGACGCCGTCCCGCATGGCCGTTCGCGCTCACTTCATGATGTAAATGAGCATACTCGGTCACCGGAGTGATGGCTGTGGGTGGGCGTGGCTCGCCCGCAACGTCACACGATGCCGACATACGACGAGGCACCGCCGCGCTGTGCGCGACGGTGCCTCGTCATGGGTGGGAGAACGCGATGCTCAGGCGGCGTCCCCCGGTCGGCTCACTTCTTCTTGCCGGTGTTCGCGGCGTACTCGAATGCCGCGCGCGGGGTCGAGGTCTGCGGAATGCCGACGATGTCGCGACGGGAGAGCAGGTTGGTCGCCCAGCCGGCGACGACGGCGGCCTTCCGGCCCATGGTCGGCATCGCGTAGAGGTGGTAGGAGCGAGCCAGGGCCCAGGCCGGCAGGCCACGGACGTCCAGCTCCTTGTCCGCCAGGTTGAGCCGGCAGACTCCCTTGTACATACCGAGGGTCGCCATGACGCCGAGGTTCTTGTGGTAGTAGTCCACCAGCGGCCGGCCCTGCACGGAGCGGGCGATGTTGTCGGCCACACGCTTGCCCTGACGGGTGGCGTGCTGCGCGTTGGGCGGGCAGAACTTGCCCTCGCCGGAGGCCAGATCCGGCACGGCCGCGCAGTCGCCGGCGGCGAACACATTGTCCAGCGGACCGTCGTTGCCGTTGACGCGGAGATCGGCGAGGGCCTCGAGCTTGCCCATCATGGGGCCGCGCTCGGTGATCACGGGCAGATCCGAGACGTCCGAATCGGACAGCACCGGGGCCGGCTTGACGCCGGCGTTCCACACCAGCAGGTCGGACTCGAACTCGTCGCCGTCGCTGGTCTTGATCACGCCGTCCTCGGCGGAGTTCAAGAAGGTCTCCAGCTTGACCTCGATGCCGCGCTCGCGCAGCTGGTTCAGCACGTAGGCGCGCTGATCTTCGGAGAGCTCGGGGAAGACGAACGGAGCGGCGTCGATCAGCACGAAGCGGATGTCCGAGGCGTGGAGGTCGGGGTAGTAGCGCAGGGCGTCGCGGACCATGTCCTCGGTCTCGGCGATCGCCTCGCCGCCGGCGAATCCGCCACCGATGAAGGTGAAGGTCAGCAGCCGCTTGCGGATCTTGGGATCCTTGGTCGACGCCGCCTCGGCGAGGTTGGCGAGGATCCGGTCGCGCACCGCGACGGCCTCCTCGATCCACTTGAAGCCGATGGCGTTCTCCGCCAGGCCCGGGATGGGCAGCAGGCGGGGGACGGCGCCGAGGCCGACGACCAGATAGTCGTAGGTGATCTCGAGCTGCACGTCCTCCTCGGTGTTGACCACCACCGTGCTCTCCGCGCTGCGGATGCTGGTCACCGAACCGGTGACGACCTTCGTCCCCGGGAGCATCTTGCGCAGGGGCGCGAGAGCGTTGCGGGGATCGATGCTGCCGGCACCGACCTCGGGGAGGAAGGGCGCGTAGGTCATGTACGGGCGCGGGTCGACGACGGTGATCGCGACCTCGGAGCCGAGGGTCTTGCGCAGCTCGGACGCGGTCGTCTGGCCGACGGACCCGCCGCCGAGGATCAGGACATGGGGCTTGCCGCCGAAAGTGGTGTTCATGGGCACAGCCTATGACCGTCGCGGCCGTCACACAAAAACGGTCCGCCCCGCGTGACGCGGCGGTGGACTCAGCGGGCGCGGTCGAGCAGGTCCAGCGCCATGCCGTCGAGGATGTCGTGCTCGCTGGTGCGGGTCTCGGTGATGCCCGAGGCGTCGGCCACGCGGCGCATGATCCGCGACCAGATCAGCGCTCCGGCGCCGATCACGTCGATGCGTCCGCGGTGGATCGTGGTGTGCCGGGAACGCTGTGCGCGGCTCTGGGAGAGCAGGTCGCGGCAGATCCGCTCGACGTCCGGGATCTGCAGGGTCGCACCGTGGGTGACGTCGGGCCGGTATTCCGTCAGTCCCTCGGCGACGGCGGTGAGGGTGGTGATCGTGCCGGCGACGCCGACGAGGGCGGCCGCGCGGTCCAGGGGCACCTCTCGCGCCGCGTCCTCGAGGAGGAGGTCGATGTCCGCGGTGGCGGCCGCGATCTCCGCCTCGGTGGGCGGGTCGGTGGCGAGGTGACGCTCAGTCAGGCGCACGGAGCCGATGTCCATGCTGATGCGATGGCTCGGGGTCTCGGTGCCCAGCACCAGCTCGGTGGACCCGCCGCCGATGTCCACCACCAGCCGTGGCCCCTCGGGCAGGGCCTCGACCGTGCTGACGGCGCCGCGGAAGGAGAGCGCGGCCTCCTCGTCGCCAGTGATCACCTCGGGGCTCACCCCGAGGATCGCGCGGATGCCGTCGATGAACACGTCACGGTTGGAGGCGTCCCGGGTGGCCGAGGTCGCCACGAAGCGCACGTTCTCGGGGGCGACTCCGTGGTGCTCGATCAGCTGCTGGTACCGCCTCGCGGCGTCCAGCGTGCGTTCGACGGCCACGGGGTCGAGACTGCCGGTGCGGTCCACGCCGAGTCCGAGTCGCACCATCTCGAGCCGGCGCTCGACGTCCACGAGGCCGGGGCCGTCGTTCTCGCGCCGCGCGATGAGAAGACGGATGGAATTGGTGCCGCAGTCGATGGCGGCGACGGGGACGATCAACGCTGCTCCTGGGAGTCGTGTGGGTCGGGGTCCTGCGCGTCGAGGTCCTGCGCGTCGAGGTCGTGCGCGCACCGGCACATCAGCTCGGGAGCCGCACCGCGGATCCGTCCGAGTGCCTCGTCGGCGACAGGATTGACCCCGGTGCCCTCTGCGAGGGCCTGCGCGGCCAGGGCGTGCAGGCACTTCACCCGGGTGGGCATGCCCCCGGCGCTGACGTGGCGGACCTCCTCGGCCTCGCCCAGTTCCTGGCGTCGGGCGAGATAGCGCTCGTGGGCCAGTCGATAGCCCTCCGCGAGCGACTCGTCGGTGGCGAGCCGGTCGGTCAGCTCGGCCATCACCCCGGTCGATTCGAGGCGGGAGAGTTCGAGCGTGAGCCACGGCAGGGTGAGGTACAGGGAGGTGGGGAACGGGGTGCCGTCCTCCAGCCGGGGCGCTGTGCGGACCACTGCAGGACGCCCGCAGCCGCAGCGTCTGGCGATGGAGACCACACCTCGCATCTCCCGTCCCAGCTGGTCCCGCATCACCTCGAGGTCATGGGCGGTGGCCGGGGACTCGAAGGGCAGGGGCGGAAGGGATGTCACTGGTCGGGGTCCTCGGGGGGCTCGTCGGCGGCGTCCTCGTCGGTGGAGCCGGGTTCGTCGGGGATGTCCTCGGCAGTGACGCGGCTGGATCCCTCCACGCTCTCCCAGAGCGTGGAGAACCATTCGCCCTCCCGGGCCTTCTCGGCCGCCTGCTCGGCCTCGGTCAGCGGGACGTCCCGGCCGGAGGTGTCGGTGAGCCGGTACTGCGTCTCGCCGGGCATCGCGAACAGCAGGCGTTCGCGGGCGCGCGCGGCGACGTAGGCAGGATCCTCCCAGCGGTCGACCTGGGTGCGCAGGTCCTCGACCTCCTCCTCCTGCCGCTGGACCTGTGCCCGCAGCTCGGAGAGCTGCTGACGCTGGGCGACGTAGGAGTTCACGGTGGGCACGAGCGCTGCGAGGGCGATGACGACCAGCGCGACCAGCGCGAGGGTGCGGCGGGTGATGACGACCCCGGGACCGTCCTCCTCCGGGCCGCGCGGAGCGGTGCTGCGGGGACGGGAGGCCGCGGCAGGGCCGCGGTTGCGGGAGCCGGGGGCACCCTTCGCGGCGGGGCGCCCGGTCGTCCGCGTCGTGGGGCGACGGGCCCCGGACGCAGAGACCGGGCGCCGCGCTGATCGCGGGGCGCCCGGTCGTCTGTTGCTCATGCGCACGAGGTTACAACCTCGAGACGGATCTCAGATCGAGAAACGCGGGAAGGCGGAGGCACCTGCGTAGCGCGCGGCC
The DNA here is from genome assembly GCF_042666875.1 of Brachybacterium sp. GCM10030267. Classification (NCBI taxonomy): domain Bacteria; kingdom Bacillati; phylum Actinomycetota; class Actinomycetes; order Micrococcales; family Dermabacteraceae; genus Brachybacterium; species Brachybacterium sp. GCM10030267. Next base: position 9,571 of record NZ_JBHTCX010000017.1, read on the forward strand.
TCGTCCAGCTCCTCCTCGATGCGCAGCAGCTGGTTGTACTTCGCCACGCGCTCCCCGCGGGCGGGGGCACCGGACTTGATCTGGCCGCAGTTGGTGGCCACGGCGAGATCGGCGATGGTGGTGTCCTCGGTCTCACCGGAGCGGTGGGACATCATGGCCTTGAAGCCCGCGCGGTGGGCGAGGTCCACGGCGTCGAGGGTCTCCGAGAGCGAGCCGATCTGGTTGACCTTGACCAGCAGGGCGTTGGCGGAGCCCTCCTCGATGCCGCGGCCGAGTCGCTCGGGGTTGGTGACGAAGAGGTCGTCGCCCACGAGCTGGACCTTGGCGCCGACGCGGTCGGTCATGGCCTTCCAGCCCTCCCAGTCGTCCTCGTCCAGCGGGTCCTCGATGGAGACCAGCGGGTAGGACTCGACGAGCTCGGCGTAGTAGTCGATCAGCTCGGTGGAGGACTTCGAGGTGCCCTCGAAGGTGTAGGAGCCGTCGGCGAAGAACTCGGAGGCGGCGACGTCCAGCGCCAGGGCCACGTCCTTGCCGGCCTCGTAGCCGGCCTTGCCGATCGCTTCGACGATCAGATCCAGCGCGGCGCGGTTGGAGTCGAGGTTCGGGGCGAAGCCGCCCTCGTCGCCGAGACCGGTGGCCAGCCCGCGGTCCTTGAGCACGGACTTCAGGGCGTGGTACACCTCGGCGCCGACCCGGAGGGCCTCGGAGAAGCTCTCCGCGCCGATGGGGGCGATCATGAACTCCTGGATGTCGACGTTCGAATCCGCGTGGGATCCGCCGTTGAGGATGTTCATCATCGGCACCGGCAGGATGTGCGCGTTCGCACCGCCGACGTACTGGTACAGCGGCACCCCGGCGGAGTCCGCGGCGGCGCGCGCCACGGCCAGGGACACGCCGAGAATGGCATTGGCTCCCAGGGCGCCCTTGTTGTCCGTGCCGTCGGTCTCGTTCATCACGGCGTCGATCGCACGCTGCTCCTGGACGTCCATGCCCAGGATCTTGGGCTGGATGTCGGCGATGACGGCCGCGACGGCCTGCTCGACGCCCTTGCCCAGGTAGCGGTCCTTGTCGCCGTCACGGCGCTCGACGGCCTCGAAGGCACCGGTCGACGCGCCGGAGGGCACCTCGGCGCGGGCGAAGGTGCCGTCGTCGAGGAGGATCTCCACCTCGACGGTGGGGTTTCCTCGGGAATCGAGGATCTCGCGGGCGTGAACGGCATCGATCAGAGCTGCCATGGGCTGTTCCTTCCTTCGGGTGAAGATCCGTCACGGCCGGTCGGCGCTGACCGTCCTCGGACAGTCTAGGCCGTGTGGTGCGCGCCGCCCGCCGCGGGGTCCTGGCGCGTGGGCTCACCGGCTGCGGCCATGCGGGTCAGCAGCGCCCGCAGCGCGGTCTCGGGGTCGTCATCGCGCGCCTCGGCGGTGACCACGAGGTCCAGCAGGGAGCGCCCGAGGTTCCCTCCCCACTGCCCGGAGTCCTCGGCCGCCGCCGCACCGTCGGCAGCCTCGAGCAGCTCGTCCAGCCGCCCGGCCGAGCGTGCCCGATGGACCACTTTGGCGGCGCTCTGCAGGGCGGGCAGTTGGGCGGGGATGCCCTCGAACCAGCCCTTCTCGCCCTGGCCGGAGGCCCGTCGCTCCGCGGCTTTGGCGGCATGCCACTGGGCGATGATCTCCTCGACGTCGCCGGGGTCCTCGAGCGTCTCGGTGCGGTTCTCACCGAAGACGTGCGGGTTGCGCCGCTCCATCTTGGCGACGAAGGCACGGGCCACGTCATCGATGTCCCAGGCCGGGTCGGACTCCTGCCCCACACGGGCGTGGAAGAGGATCTGGAACAGCAGGTCGCCGAGCTCGTCGGCCAGCGCGCCGGGTCCATGGGCCGACGGGTCGTCGATCACCTCGAGGACCTCGTAGGTCTCCTCCAGCAGGTATCGCGCGAGCGACGCGTGGGTCTGCTGGTGCGTCCAGGCGTCCCCGTCGGCCGCGCGGAGGGCCTCCATCACCTCGACCGCTCGCAGCAGCTCACTGCCGCGAGCGGGAGCAGGGTCCGCCTCACGTGGGTCGTTCACGAGGGCGAGGCTACCGGGGCGGGCACGAGCGTGCCCAGCACCTCGCGCGCCCAGTCCAGCAGCTCGTGGTCACGCAGCTCCGTCCCCCCGAAGCGGGAGGTGGTGGGCCGCGGCACCAGCACCTGGCGGGTGGTGGGTTTCAGCAGCGTGCCCGGGTAGAGGCGCTTCATGCGCATCGCCGCGGAGTCCGGCACCTCGAGGTGGGCGAAGCGGATCATCTTGCCCTGGGCCTGGACCTCGTCGATGCCGGCGGCGCGCGCATCGATGCGGAAGCGCGCGACGTCCAGCAGCACCTCGACCGGCGCCGGCGGGGGGCCGTAGCGGTCGGTGAGCTCGGAACGGATCTGCTCGATCTCGGAGAGCTCCCGCACCGCGGAGAGCTTCGAGTACGCCTCCAGCCGGAGCCGCTCGGAGCCGATGTAGTCGTGCGGGACGTGCGCATCCAGCGGCAGCTCGACGCGGATCTCCTTCTCCGGCGCAGCCCCTTCCCCGCGGAAGGCCGCGACCGCCTCGCCCACCATCCGCACGTACAGGTCGAACCCGACCCCGGCGATGTGGCCGGACTGCTCGCCGCCCAGCAGGTTGCCGGCGCCGCGGATCTCGAGGTCCTTCATCGCCACCTGCATGCCGGCCCCGAGGTCGGTGTTGGTCGCCAGAGTGGTCAGCCGGTCATGGGCGGTCTCGGTCAGGGGCTTCGCCCCGTTGTAGAGGAAGTAGGAGTAGGCGCGCTCGCTGGAGCGGCCCACACGCCCGCGCAGCTGATGGAGCTGCGAGAGACCGAACCGGTCGGCGTTCTCCACGATCAGGGTGTTGGCGTTGGAGATGTCCAGGCCGGTCTCGACGATGGTGGTGCACACCAGCACGTCGAAGTCGCGCTCCCAGAAGTCGATGATGACGCGCTCCAGCTGGGCCTCGTTCATCTTGCCGTGGGCCACCTGGACCCGGGCGTCGGGCACCAGCTCGCGCAGATGGTTCGCGACCCGATCGATGTCCTCGACCCGGTTGTGGACGTAGAAGACCTGGCCCTCGCGCAGCAGCTCGCGGCGGATGGCCGCCGTGACCTGCTTGTCGTCCTGGACCCCGACGTAGGTGAGCACCGGGTGGCGCTCCTCCGGCGGCGTGGCCAGGATCGACATCTCCCGGATCCCGGTCACGGCCATCTCCAGTGTGCGCGGGATCGGGGTGGCGGACATCGCCAGCACGTCCACGTTGGTGCGCAGCGCCTTCAGCGTCTCCTTGTGCTCGACCCCGAAGCGCTGCTCCTCGTCGACGATCAGCAGCCCCAGATCCTTGAACCGGACGTTGCCGGTCAGCAGCCGGTGGGTGCCGATGACCACGTCCACGCTGCCGTCGGCGATGCCCTCGACGGTGCGCTCGGAATCCGCGGCGCTCTGGAAGCGCGAGAGGCCCCGCACGGTGACGGGGAAGCCGGCGTAGCGCTCGGTGAAGGTGTCCAGATGCTGCTGGGCCAGCAGCGTGGTGGGGGCGAGGACGGCGACCTGCTTGCCGTCCTGGACGGCCTTGAAGGCGGCGCGCACCGCGATCTCCGTCTTGCCGTAGCCGACGTCGCCGAGGATCAATCGGTCCATGGGGACCGGCTTCTCCATGTCCGCCTTGACGTCCTCGATGGTCGAGAGCTGGTCCGGGGTCTCGATGAACTCGAAGGAGTCCTCGAGCTCGCGCTGCCACGGGGTGTCCGGCCCGAAGGCGTGGCCGGGCGCGGACTGCCGGGCCGAGTACAGCCGCACCAGCTCATCGGCGATCTCGCGGATGGCCTTGCGGGCACGGGACTTGGTCTTGGCCCAGTCCGAGCCACCCATCTTGTTGACGGCCGGCTCCTCGCCGCCGACGTACTTGGTGACCTGGTCGATCTGGTCGCTGGGGACGTAGAGGCGGTCCCCGGGCTGGCCCTTCTTCGAGGCCGCGTACTCGATGACCAGGTACTCGCGGGTGGTGCGCTTGGCGCCGGTGCCGACGGTGCGGCTGGTCATCTCCACGAAGCGCCCGACGCCGTGGTGAGAGTGGACGACGTGGTCGCCGGGGCGCAGCTGCAGGGGATCGACGACATTGCGCCGGCGCGAGGGCATCCGGCGCTCCTCGGCGCGGCGGGCGCCGGATTTGCCGGTCAGGTCCCGCTCGGAGGCGAGGATCACGCGGGCGTCCTCGTCGATCAGGCCCTCCGGGAACGGGCCGACGGTGACCACGGCCTCGCCCGGAGCCACGGGCCCCTCCAGCTCTGGCGTGAACACGGCGGGCATGCCCTCGCCGCGGAGGTTCTCGGTGACGTGCCGGGCGCCACCGGCACCGACCATGGTGGCCAGCACCGACCAGCCGTCCTGGCGGCGCTTGTCCAGATCCTTCGCGGCGTCACCGGGTTTGCCCGAATAGCCCGGGTGGGTGCGTGAGGAGGTGGTGAGGTCGACGTCGGCATCCAGTCCGAAGGGAGCCAGGGTGAACCAGGGGCGGCCACCGTCGCGGGCATGCCGCTCGGCTTCGGCCAGCGGCACGAAGCTCGCCTCGCCCACGTCGATCGGCAGCCCGCCGCCGGCGGCGGCGCTGGACCAGGCGGCGGCGAGGAACTCATCGGTGGTGGCCACCAGCTCCGCCGCGCGGGCGCGGGACTTCTCCGGGTCCAGGACCAGGAAGCGTGAGCCCTCGGGGAGGGTGTCGGTGACCTGCTCCATCCCGTCGACCAGAACCGGGCTGAGGGATTCCATGCCGTCGGCGGCGATCCCGTCGGCGATCCGCAGCAGCAGGTCGCGTGCGCCGGGCAGCTCGTCGGCCATGGCCCGGGCGCGCTCACGCACGGCAGGGGTCAGGAGGATCTCTCTGCAGGGCGGGGCGTCCAGCCCTCGCGGCGCCGGGTCGAGGGAGCGCTGGTCGGCGACCGAGAAGTAGCGCACCTCATCGACGTCGTCGCCGAAGAGGTCCACGCGCACGGGATGCGGCTCGGTGGGCGGGAACACGTCGAGGATGCCGCCGCGCACTGCGAACTCGCCGCGCTTCTCCACCATGTCCACCCGGACGTAGGCGGCGTCGACCAGGTCCCGTTCGAGATCCTCGAGCGGGTACGTGTCGCCGACGGCCGCGCGCACCGGTGCCAGGTCGCCGAGCCCGGTGGCGATCGGCTGGAGCAGGGAGCGCACCGGCATCATCAGGACATGCACCGGATCCTCGGACTCCGGATGGGCGATGCGCCGCAGCGTCGCCAGCCGCTTGGCGACGGTGTCGGCTCGCGGGGAGAGCCGCTCGTGAGGGAGCGTCTCCCAGGCCGGGAGCTCGGCGAGGTGCTCGGTGCCGACCAGTGCCGACAGTGCCGAGCGGACATCCTCGGCGGCGCGGGTGGTGGGGGTCACCACGACCAGGGGGTGCTCGGCGCTCGCGCGGCGCGCGAGATCGGCGACGACGAAGGGGAACAGGGCGGTGGCCGCGACGATGCTGCCGCCCTCGCCGGTGCCCGATCCGTCCTCGACGAGGGAGCGGACCGCAGTGAGGTCTCGGCCCTCGGAGAGCTGGTCGAGCAGCGGAGACAGCGGTGCCCGGGTGGAGGTGGCGGGTGCGTGGGTGGTGGTGCTCATCGAGGTGTCACGCCTTCGGGGAGTGGAATCGCTGCTGGGCCGTGGTCAGGCCCTCGAGGACGACGGACTCGACCGCATCGGCGGCGTCGGCGATCACGAGGTCGAGGCTCTTGCGCTCGGCGGCGGTGAAGGGCGCCAGCACATGGTCGGCGGTGTCGCGGGACCCGGTGGGGCGGCCGACGCCGACCCGGATACGCAGGTAGTCCTTGGTCCCGAGCGCCCTGGTGATGTCGCGCAGGCCGTTGTGGCCGCCCTCGCCGCCTCCGAGCTTGAGGCGGACGGCCTCGAACGGGATGTCGACCTCGTCGTGGACGACGACGATCCGCTCCGGCGGGATGTCGTAGTAGGAGGCGAGCGCCTTGACGGGCCCGCCGGAGACGTTCATGTAGGTGGTGGTCTTGGCGAGGATCGCGCGCTCGCCCGAGCCCGGCACACCGAGCCGGCCCTCGAGCACGACGGCCTGGGCCCGGCGAGCGGCGGCGAAGCGGCCCCCGGCGGCACCGGCGATGTGGTCGAGGACCATGTGCCCGATGTTGTGGCGCGTCGCCGCATATTTGGCGCCGGGGTTGCCGAGGCCGACCACCAGATGAGGTCCCACTCGACGATCGCTCACGGTCATGGACGGCTCCTCGATGCAGCGTCGGCGCCGTCCGGGCGCTGCTGCCCGGCACGGCCTGGGCCCCCGGCGTGGCGGGCGGCCCCGGATACCGTACCGGGGCGCCGCGCAGTGCGCGACGCCCCGGGGCGGTGCATGTGAGCAATCGAGCGGATAGCCGGTGCCGAAGACCCGGCGGGGCCGCTCGGGGAGGTCACTCCTGCTCGGAAGACTCCTCGTCGCCTTCGGCCGGCTCCTCGCCGCTCTCGGCGTCGGCCTCGGTCTCCTCGTCCTCGGAGGCCTCGCCACGGGGCTCGGAGACGCTGAGCACGAGCAGCTCCGCGTCGGAGACCAGCTCGGCGCCCTCGGGCAGCGTGACGTCACCGGCGAAGAGCTGGTAACCGTCCTCGGTGCCGTCCACGTCGATGTCGATCTGCTCGGGGACGTTGAGCGCGTCGACCGAGAGGGTGATGGCCTGCAGATCGACGAAGGCGACCGCCGGGGAGACCGGCTCGCCGTGCACCACGACGGGGATGTCGACGTCGACCTTCTCGCCCTTGCGGACGGTGATCAGGTCCAGGTGGGTCAGCGTGCGCTTGAGCGGGTGGCGCTGGATCTCCTTGATCAGCGCCAGGTGCTGGGCGCCGTCCCCCAGGACGAGCTCGAGCAGCGCATTGGGGTTACGGGCGGCCAGCGCGGTCTCGTGGCCCGGGAGCGACAGGTGGATCGGTGCCTCGCCGTGTCCGTACAGGACAGCGGGGACGCGATCGGTGGCGCGGATGCGGCGGGCTGCGCCCTTGCCGAAGTCCTCGCGCAGTTCGACGTTCAGCTTCTCAGCCATGGGATGCTCCTCGTGGGTGCGGATGCGGGCGATGAGCGACGCCACGGGGCACGGGAGCACCGCTCCCGGACATCCGCACCGCGTCGATCACGGAGGGGGCAGCGCCCACTCCCTCGCCGAAGTGACGCGGTGAGATTAGCACGCCGCGGCCCCTGTGGCGCCGCCGGCGTGAGGAGCCTCGCGCCGATCAGACCCGACCACACCATCCGATCTCCTACCGCTCGCAAGCTCGCAGTACGTCGATCAGACCCGACCACACTGCCCGATCTCCTACCGCTCGCAAGCTCGCAGTACGTCGATCAGACCCGACCGCACTGCCCGATCTCCTACCGCTCGCAAGCTCGCAGTACGTCGATCAGACTTCACCATCGAACAGGCTGGTGACGGAGCCGTCGTCGAAGACGGCCCGGATGGCCCGGGCGATCAGCGGCGCGATGGAGAGCTCCGTGAGCCGGTCAAACTTCTTGTCCGCCGGGATCGGGAGCGTGTTGGTGCACACCACCTCACGCACGGAGCTGGACTTGAGGCGTTCGGTGGCGGGGTCGGAGAGGATCGGGTGGGTGGTGGCGATGATCACCGAAGAGGCGCCGTTGGCCACCAGGGCGTCGGCCGCCTGCACGATCGTGCCCGCCGTGTCGACCATGTCGTCGACGAGGATGCAGGTCTTGCCGGTCACGTCACCGATCACGCGCTTGGCGACGGCCTGGTTGGGCCGGTTGGCATCGCGCGACTTGTGGATGAAGGCCAGGTTGACCCCGCCGAGCTTCTTGGCCCACTGCTCCGCGACGCGGATCCGGCCCGCATCCGGGGAGACCACGGCGATGTCCTCGTCGCCGTAGCTGCGCAGGATGTAGTCGGCCAGGATCGGCAGCGCCATCAGGTGGTCCAGCGGCCGGTTGAAGTAGCCCTGCACCTGCGGGGCGTGGAGATCCACGGAGATCATCCGGTCGATGCCGGCGGTCTCGTACATGTCCGCCACCAGGCGCGCGGAGATCGGCTCGCGGCCGCGGTGCTTCTTGTCCTGGCGGGCGTAGGGGAAGCTCGGGGCGATGGCCGTGATGCGCTTGGCCGACGCCCGCTTGAGGGCGTCGATCATGATCAGGTGCTCCATCAGCCAGGTGTTGATGGGCGCGGGGTGGGACTGCAGCACGAACACGTCGGTCCCTCGAACGGACTCCCCGTAGCGCACGTAGATCTCGCCGTTGGCGAAGTCCCAGGCGTCCATCGGGAGCACCTCGACGCCGAGCTCCTCGGAGACCTCCTGGGCGAGGACGGGGTGGGACCGGCCCGAGGCCAGCACCAGCCGCTTCTCCCCCGTGGTGACGATTCCGCTCATCGCTGCTCGTGCTCCTGGTTCTCCTCGGCGGCAGGTCCTGCAGGCGTCTCGGTGGCGGGGCTGTCCTCGGTCCCGAGCGCGGCCCGGGCCGCTGTCTCGGCCGCGGTCCCCGCACGGCGTCGCAGAGTCCATCCTTCCATGTTCCGCTGCGCGACGGCGTTGACGGCCAGAGCGCCCGGCGGCACATCCTTGCGCACCGTGGTGCCCGCGCCGGTGGCTGCCCCGTCACCGATGGTCACCGGGGCGACCAGGATGTTGTCGGAGCCCACCCGGACGTGCTTGCCCACGGTGGTGCGGTTCTTGGTCACCCCGTCGTAGTTCGCGAAGATCGTGGCGGCCCCGATGTTGGTGCCCTCCCCGATCTCGGCGTCGCCCACGTAGCTGAGGTGGGGAACCTTGGCACCCTCGCCGATCTGGGCGTTCTTGGTCTCGACGAATCCGCCGATCTTCCCGTCGGCCCCGAGGACGGTGCCTGCCCGTAGATAGGAGAAGGGGCCGACGCTGGCGCCGGCCCCGATCTGGGCGAGAACGGCGTGGGAGCGCAGCACTTCGGCGCCGGAGCCGACCTCGGTGTCGCGCAGGGTGGTGTCCGGGCCGATCACAGCGTCCTCGCCGATGTCGGTGGCACCGTGCAGCTGCACTCCGGGCCGGATCACCGCGTCCTGCGCGATGGTGACATCGGCGTCGATCCAGGTGGTGGCGGGGTCGACGATGGTGACGCCGGCGCGCATGTGGCGCTCGAGGATGCGGCGGTTCATCTCGGCGCCGAGCTGTGCGAGCTGGACGCGGTCGTTGACGCCTTCGACCATCGTGACGTCCGCGGTGACCACGGCGCGGACCGCGCGGCCGTCAGCACGGGCGATGGCCAGCACATCGGTCAGGTACATCTCACCCTGGGCGTTGTCGGTGCCGAGGCGGCCCAGAGCATCGCGCAGCACGGCCAGGTCGAACGCGTAGATCCCGGAGTTGATCTCGTCGATCCCCCGCTGCGCGTCGGTGGCGTCCTTGTGCTCGACGATGCCCAGCACCTCGGTGCCGTCCTCGCTGCGCAGGATGCGACCGTAGCCGGTCGGGTCCGGCACCCGCGCGGTGAGCACGCTGACCGCGGCCCCGGCGTCCTCGTGCGCGGCGACGAGCTCCCGCAGGGCGGCGGGATCCAGCAGGGGGACGTCCCCGTAGGTGACGAGCACGGTGCCCTCGGTGGCCGCGACCTGGCCGAGACCGCACTGGACCGCGCGGCCCGTGCCCGGGATCTCGTCCTGGTCGGCGACCGTGACCTCGGGCGCATGCTCGGCGAGGTGCTCGGCGACGAGGTCGCGCTCGTGGCGCAGCACGGCGACCAGTTCCGAGGGGCTGGTGCCCTCGGCAGCGGTGAGCGCATGGACGAGGAGGGACCTGCCCCCGATCTCGTGGAGCACCTTCGGCGTCCGGGACTTCATGCGGGTCCCGGCGCCTGCGGCCAGAACGATGACAGCGGCGGGGGCAGGCGTCTCGGCTTTGTCCACGTCAGCGGCTCCTCGGATCGACGGGTGGTGTGGTGCGACAGCGCCGCAGCAGCAGCGGTGGGCGTTCCGCCATCAGGACTCGAACCTGAAACTTCAGAACCAAAATCTGAGGTGTTGCCGATTACACCATGGCGGAGCAGTCTCCGATGCCGCCGACCGCCCGGGGTCGAGGACCCGCGTGGCGGCGGGCGCAGCGGACTGCGGGCACGGGAGGCGGCGTCGCGGACGCGGGCCGATCCTATCGCCCGCGCGGCCGCGCGACGGACCACCGGGCCGCTGTGGAAGACTGCCCGCCATGGCGGAGAACGGTGCCCCGCGCGGGCGGCCCACCCGGATGACCGGCAGGCAGCGCCGTGAGCAGCTGCTCGCGGTCGGCCGGAGCGTTTTCGCCGAGCGCGGCTTCGACATGGCCAGCGTGGAGGAGATCGCCGCCCGGGCGAAGGTCTCCAAACCGATCGTGTACGAGCACTTCGGCGGCAAGGAGGGCCTGTACGCGGTAGTCGTCGATCGCGAGGTCAGCACGCTGCTCGCCGATCTGGAGCGCTCCCTGCGCGATCAGCGCGCCCACCCCCGCCTGCTGATGGAGCGGGCCGCGATGGCGTTCCTGTCCTACATCGACGAGAACGAGGACGGCTTCCGCATCCTGGTGCGCGACTCCCCCGTCAGCCAGGCCGGCGGGACCTTCTCCTCCCTGCTGACAGACGTGTCACAGCGCGTCGAGGAGATCCTGGCCGCCCAGTTGGCCCTGCACTCCTATCCCTCCCGGGACGCGACCATGTACGCCCAGATGCTGGTGGGGATGGTGGCCTACACGGGCCAGTGGTGGCTGGAGACCCGCGAGCCGGCCAAGGAGATCGTGGCCGCCCGCATGGTGAACCTCTCCTGGTTCGGACTGGCCGCCCTGCAGCGGGAGCCCGGCCTGCGTGGCGGCGACCGCCCCTGACCCGGTGACCTCCGCGACCGAGGGCGGGCGCACGGGATCGCCCCGTGCCCGGGGATCGGAGCGGGCACGGGATCGGCGGGCGCGCGGCCGTGGGACGCGCCACCCGCGACGGTCCGGGCCCGCCCGGGCCGCGGGGCCGCCGCCTAGACTCGGCCCATGTCCACCCCGCCCTCCTCCCATGGCGCCGCCTCGGCGCACCATGACGAGGTCGACCGGATCGTCGAGGGCTGGCGGCAGGCGCGAGGAGACCTCGACATCGAGCCGCTGGCCGTCTTCTCCCGCATCTCACGCCTGGCCCGATACCTGGAGACCGCGCGCCGCGAGTCCTTCGCGGCCGCCGGTCTCGAAGGCTGGGAGTTCGACATGCTCTCGGCGCTGCGTCGCAGCGGGGACGATGCTCTGTCCCCCGGCGCGCTGATGCATCAGACGCTGGTCACCAGCGGCACGATGACCGCACGGATCGACAAGCTGGTCGCCCGCGGACTCGTCCGCAAGAACCGCAGCCCGCACGATGGCCGGGCGGTGGAGGTGCGTCTGCAGCCCGACGGGGTGGCCCGCGTGGACGCCGCCATGGAGTCCCTGCTGGCTGCGGAGCGCGAACTGCTGCGGCCCCTGACGGCCGACGGAAGATCCGCCCTCGCGGACACGCTGCGCTCGCTGCTGCTGACCTTCGAGGTGGACGACCCGCTGGAGGGCTGAATCCTCCGGGTCCTCCGGCCGCCGCGTCCGGCGCCGCTGCCCCGCCGTCATCTCCACTGCTCACGCGTTCCCGTCTTCGCAAAGGACCTCCCCTGCATGGCCCATCTCCTCGGCACCCAGTCCCTGCACGTCGCCCTGCCCGACCGCATCCTGCTCGAGAACGTCACGGTCGGGATCGACGAGGGCGACCGCATCGGTGTGGTCGGTCGCAACGGTGACGGCAAGTCCACGCTGCTGCGACTGCTCGCACGGCTCCAGGAGCCGGACTCCGGCCGGGTCACCGTGCGAGGCGGCACCCGCGTGGGGGTGCTGAGCCAGCAGGACGAGGCGACGCTGGAGACCACCGTGCGCCACCGCGTGGTCGGCGACCGGCCCGAGTACGAATGGGCCTCCGATCCGCGGATCCGCGACGTCCTGGCCGGCCTGCTGGACGAGATCGACCTGGAGGCGCACCTGGCGGATCTCTCCGGCGGCCAGCTGCGGCGCGTGCACCTGGCCGAGCTGCTGGTCGGCGACTGGGATGTGCTGCTGCTGGATGAGCCGACCAACCACCTCGACGTCGAGGGCATCGCCTGGCTCGCCGAGCATCTGCGCCGTCGCTGGAGCGCCAAGGACGGCGGACTCGTGGTCATCACCCACGACCGCTGGTTCCTCGACGCGGTCTGCACGCGCATGTGGGAGGTCCACGACGGCGTCGTCGATCCCTTCGAAGGCGGATACGCCGCCTACATCCTCCAGCGGGTCGAGCGCGACCGGCAGGCCGCGGCCATCGAGTCCAAGCGCCAGAACCTCATGCGCAAGGAGCTCGCCTGGCTGCAGCGGGGCGCCCCGGCCCGCACCTCGAAGCCGAAGTTCCGTGTCGACGCCGCCCACGAGCTGGTCGCCGACGAACCGCCGGTGCGCGACACCGTGGAGCTGACACAGCTGGCGACCTCCCGACTGGGCCGGGACATCATCGACCTGATCGACGTCGACGCCGGCTACGGGGACGTGCGCGTGCTGCACGAGGTCACCCTGCACATCGGCCCGGCGGACCGGATCGGCGTGCTGGGCCCCAACGGCGCCGGCAAGTCGACCCTGCTGAAGCTCATCACGGGTGAACTCGAGCCGCAGGCGGGTCGCGTCAAGCGCGGCAAGACGGTCACGGTGCGCCAGGTCTCCCAGCGGATCGAGGGGCTCCAGGAGGACCAGGACTCGCGGATCAGCGACGTGGTGGGCCGCTACCGCAGCTCGTACCGCACCGGGAAGGACGAGGTCTCCCCCGGCCAGCTGCTGGAGCGGCTCGGGTTCACCGCGGCCCACCAGAAGGTTCGCGTCGGCGCCCTCTCCGGCGGCCAGCAGCGTCGCTTGAACCTGCTGCTGACGCTGCTGGAGGAGCCGAACGTGCTGGTGCTCGACGAACCCACCAACGACATGGACACCGACATGCTGACGGCGATGGAGGATCTGCTGGACACCTGGCCGGGTCCGCTGATCGTGGTCTCGCACGACCGGTACCTGCTCGAGCGCGTCACCGAGATGCAGTACGCGGTCCTGGACGGTCAGGTCCGGCACGTGCCGGGCGGGGTCGATCAGTACATCCAGCTGCGCACGGCAGCGGAGCAGGCGGGCGCGGCGAGCGCCGGTGGCAGCGGCAGGAACACCGGAGCGGGTACTCCCGCGGGAACTGCCCGGAGCTCGACGGGGGGCAGGGGCACGGGCGTCTCCGCGCCGCGCTTTGCCGCGGTCTCGGGAGCCGAGGCGCACGCGGCCCAGAAGGAGCTCGCGTCCGTGGAGCGCCGGATGGAGAAGCTCACCGGTCAGACCCAGAGGCTGCACGAGCGCCTGGCGGCTCACGATCAGTCGGACTACGTCGGGCTGCAGTCGATCGCCGAGGAGCTGCGCACGGTCGAGGCCGAGCTGGAGACGCTCGAGGAACGCTGGCTGGAGCTCTCCGAGCTGGTGGGCTGACCCTCTTTCTCAGCTCCCCGCGAGCACGCTCGGCTCAGCTCTCCTCGAGCACGCTCGCTCCGGGCGCCGAGCCTCTGGCCGCCAGGCATGACTCGACCACCCCGTCGGCGGTGAGGAGCGAGGCCACCGAGTGCGCCTGATCCTCGTCCGCCACCAGCACGGCGACCGTCGGCCCGGAGCCGGAGACCAGGGCTCCCAGCGCGCCGGCCTGCTCCGCATGCTCGACCAGAGGCTCCAGCCCGGGATGCAGGGCGAACGCGGCAGGCTGCAGGTCGTTGTGCAGGGTCTGCCCCAGCAGCTGCGCGTCACCGCTGCTCAACGCCTGCAGCTGGCGCTCGTCGAGCTCCGGATGCTCCGCCAGGGCGCGGCCGCGCGCCAAGGCCAGCTCATCATGGCGACGGTAGACCTCCGGTGTCGAGAGGTGCCCGCCCGGGACCGCCAGCAGCCAGGTCCAGTCGCCATGGGTGAGGACCGTCGTGAGGTCGCCTCCGTTCCCGCGGCCCAGCGCGGTGTGACCGAGCATGGCGAACGGCACGTCGGCACCCAGCCGCGAGCCGAGCTGCCGCAGCCGCTCGCTGCCGAGCCCGAGGCCCCACAGACGGTCCAGAGCCACCAGGACGGCGGCGGCGTCGGCCGATCCCCCGCCCATGCCGCCGGCGACGGGCACCTGCTTGCGGATGTGCAGCGCGGCTCCCTCGTCCAGGTCGTACTCGCTGCGCAGCAGCTCAGCGGCGCGGAGGGCGAGATTGCTCGAATCCAGCGGGACCTCCCCGGGGACCTCGGCGTCGACCTCGAGGCGCAGGTCGGCGCTGCGGGTGACGGTGACCGTCTCGTACAGATCGACGGCCTGGAACAGCGTCGCCAGACGGTGGTACCCGCGGTCGTCGAGCGCTCCCACGGCGAGCGAGAGGTTGATCTTTCCCGGTGCGCGCACGACAACCCGGTCCCATCCGGCACTCATCACGCCGCCTCCTCACTCGCGCGGGCGATCGCCCGGAACTCGTCGATGCCGAGGGTCTCGCCGCGGGCGCCGGGATCGATGCCGGCGGCGCGCAGGATCTGTTCGGAGCGCGCCGGGCCGCCGGCCCAGCCGGCGAGCGCGGCGCGAAGGGTCTTGCGTCGCTGCGCGAACGCGGCATCGACGATGGCGAAGACCCGGTCCCGTTCGGCCGCGGTCCCCAGCGGATGGTCATGACGCACGAGCTCGACCAGCGCCGAATCGACGTTGGGCACCGGCCAGAAGACCTGCCGGGAGATCCTGCCGGCGTGCACGGCGCGGCCGTACCAGGCGGTCTTCACGCTCGGACCTCCATAGACGCGTGAGCCCGGGCCAGCGGTGAGGCGGTCGACGACCTCGGACTGGACCATCACCAGTGCCGTGCGGAGGGAGTCGAAGCGCTCGAAGGCCGTGAGCAGGATGGGCGTGGCCACGTTGTAGGGCAGATTCGCGACCAGTGTGCTCGGCGTTCCGGTGCGCGGCAGGGAGGGCAGCTCCGTGACCCGCAGGGCGTCGGCGTGCACGAGCCGGTACCGCTCCTCGTCGACTCCTCGGGCTCGCAGCGTCAGCGGCAGCAGCTCGGCGAGGCCGCGATCGAGCTCGATGGCGACGACGTCGGCCCCGGACTCCAGCAGCCCCAGGGTCAGCGACCCCAGGCCCGGCCCCACCTCGAGCACGGCCTGCCCGGCTCCGGTGCCGGCGCGCGCGACGATGGTGCGGACCGTGTTGGGGTCCATCACGAAGTTCTGACCGCGCTGCTTGGACGGACGGATACCGGCCGCCTCGGCCAGCTCGCGGATGTCCCGACCGGTCAGCAGCAGGTCCCCGCCGGCGGCGCCATCCGCGGGGGCGACGTCGTCGGAGCGGGCGGCGTCGTCAGCGGCAACGGCACCGTCGGCCGGCTCGCCGACGGGCTCGTGCGCGCTGCGAGGCGCTCGGGTGCTCATGCCGCCGTGGCTTCCGGCCACCGGTAGACCTGCTCGGTGGTGGAGCGGATCGCGCGGCACGTCTGCTCCAGATCAGTCCCGGTGACCTCCGCGATGGTGCCCATCGTGAGCGGGATCAGATAGGAGGAGTTCGGGCGGCCGCGGTACGGCACCGGCGTCAGGAAGGGCGCATCGGTCTCGACCATCACCTGGCCCAGCCCCACCTCGGCCAGGGCCTCCCGCAGGTCACCCGCATTCTTGAAGGTGGCGTTGCCGGCGAAGGACAGGTAGTAGCCGCGGTTCACGCACGCGCGGGCGAACTCGGCATCGCCCGAGAAGCAGTGGAAGACGGTGCGCTCGGGGGCGCCGTCGGCCTCGAGGACCTCGAGCACATCGCGGTGGGCGTCGCGATCGTGGATCTGCAGGGGAAGGTCCAGCTCCTTGGCCAGGGCGATGTGGGCGCGGAAGGCCTCGATCTGGGCCGTGCGGGCGGCCTCGTCCGTGCGCGAGGTGCGGAACCAGTCCAGTCCCGTCTCCCCCACCACCACCATCCCGGGCCCGCGCAGCAGCTCGGCGACCTCGGCGATGGCCGCATCGAGCGAGATCGTCGGCTCCCCGTCGTGGTCGCGGCCGCGCGCGTGCAGAGCTGCTTCGTTGGGATGGACGGCGACTCCGCCGCGCAGCGAGGCCGGGCAGGACTCGGAGGCCAGCAGGGCCGCCGTCCAGCGCACCGCCTCGAGATCGGAGCCGATCGTGATCTGGGCGTCGATGCCGGCGGCCGCGGCGCGCTGGACGTGGTCGGCCACCCTCAGCTCCTGGTCGCCGTCGGCGAAGTCGAGATGGCAGTGGTTGTCGATCACCGGGAACGGCAGCGGCTCCGGGGCGGGCGGCCAGGAGCGGTCGCGAGACCTTCCGCGCGGGTCGATCTGCTCCCGGCTGCGCACCGGTGCGGAGGCGCCCGGCTCAGCTGCGGCCGGCGCCGATGCGCCCGATACGACGGCGGCCCCTGAGCCGGGGGCTCGCCCGGCCTCGTTCTCGTGCGATGACGACATGCGACCATCGTAGGAGGATCTGCCACGGCACCGAGCCACTCCTGCTGTGCTCGTCCGCCGGCCGGTTCCGTCGTCGTCCGGTTCCGTCTCCGTCGGTCGGTCCGCTCGTCGCACGGTGGGCCCACCCGGACGTTCGCGGTGGGCAAGGTCACGACATCGGGTCAGCTCCGGGGGAGGCGCGAGAGCGGCCGATATGGCAAGATGGGCGGTCGTTGCGCGTCCTGTCGCGCACCCGAGCGCCCCGACTCAGCTGGACCGGGTTCGGGTCGCTGCTCGGGAAGGATGCCAGCGCACGATCATCCTCCAGACCGTCAAGGAGCGTTCCCATGGCAGTGCCCAAGTTCAAGATGTCCCGCTCTCGTACGCGGTCCCGTCGCTCGCAGTGGAAGGCGCACAACGCCGACCTCGTGCAGGTGAACGTCCGCGGCCGCAGCGCCGCTGTGCCGCGCCGGCTGGCCAAGGCCTACCAGCGCGGTCTGCTCCAGATCGACGACTGATCCGGTCGGGCCCGTGGCCCGATCCATCCAGTCCGCACGAAGCCCCCGGCACCTGATGGTGCCGGGGGCTTCGTGCGTCCGCAGGACCGCCGGGACACCAAGGACGCCCGAGAAGCAGTCAGCCCTTGCCGCGCGGCGCGTGAGTGTCCTTGCGTCGCAGCGCCTGGTCGTAGAGCTCGCTGGCCGTGATGCCCGGGGCGCTCCTGGCGGCGGCCTTCGCGGCATCCTTGAGCCGCTCCCCCGCCGCGGCCCGGGCCAGGACGTCCTCGACCAGATCCTCCGCGCTGGCCGCGACCGGCTCGGCCCCGGCCACCACGATCACGACCTCGCCGAGCACCTCGGTGGCCTCCGCCCAGGCGACCAGCTCGCCCAGGGTGCCGCGCTGGATCTCCTCGTAGGTCTTGGTCAGCTCCCGCGCGACGGCACCGCGGCGCTCGAGGCCGAACGCCTCCGCCATCGCGGCGAGGGTCACGGCGGTGCGACGTGGTGACTCGAAGAACACCATGGTCCGCTGCTCGGTGGCCAGAGGTTCCAGAGCGCTCGCGCGACGGCCCTCGCGACGCGGCGGGAATCCCTCGAAGGTGAACCGGTCCGGTGCGATCCCGGACGCCGCCAGCGCGGTCAGCACGGCCGATGGGCCCGGGATGACCGTGACCGTGTACCCGGCCTCGGTCGCGGCACGCACGGCACGGAATCCGGGATCGGAGACGACGGGCATGCCGGCGTCCGTGACGATCAGGACGCGCTCACCCTCGCCGAGGGCCTCGAGCAGGACGTCGGTGCGCTCGGCCTCATTGTGCTCGTGGTACGAGAGGATGCGCCCCTGCGCGGTCACCTCCAGCGCGCTGAGGAGACGCGCCAGACGCCGCGTGTCCTCCGCCGCGATGACGTCGGCCTCCCCCAGCGCCCGCATCAGGCGCACGGACGCATCCAGCGGATTGCCGATCGGCGTGGCGGCGAGGGTGAGGACTCCGGGTTCGAGCATCCGGCCATGCTAGCCAGCCCACGCCCCTCGCGTCCCCGGGACGGGGCAGGGGCGATGACCTAGCATGTGCGGGTGCACACGGAGGAGGAGGCGACTCATCGCGCCGATGTCGATGAGGAGCCCGGTGCACTGCTGAGCTCCTACCGGCGCCGCCTGAAGACCTTCGACCTGCCGCTGTCCCGCCTCGCCTGGGCCGGTGCCATGGCGCTGTTCGGTCTGGCGCTCGTGCTGCGGCTATGGGGCCTCGGCTCGATCGGGGAGCTCATCTTCGACGAGACCTACTACGTCAAGGATGGCTACGCCCTCACCCAGGAGGGCGTGGAGATGTCGTGGCCGGACGAGCACGACTCCGTGTTCGAGGCCGGTGATGTGGACACCTATGAGGACACCGGGTCGTACGTGGTCCACCCCCCGCTGGGCAAATGGCTGATCGGCGGCGGGATGACGCTGCTGGGCGCTGACAACGCCTGGGGCTGGAGGATCTCCTCCGCGATGCTGGGCGCAGTGGCCGTGCTGATGCTCGCCCGCATCGGGCGCCGGCTTTTCCGCTCGACCACCGTCGGCCTGATCGCGGGCCTGCTGCTCGCGGTGGACGGGATGCATCTGGTCCATTCGCGCACCAGCCTGCTGGACCCCTTCGTCATGTTCTTCGCCCTGGCCGCTTTCGGGGCGCTGCTGATCGACCGTGACCGCTTCCGCGAGCACCTGGCGCTGCAGGCCGTGAAGCTCCATGGCGCCGTCGAGACCGAGCCGCGCCTCGGCGTCTCCGGCGGATGGCGGCCGTGGCGCCTGTTCGCCGGGGCACTGCTGGGCATGGCCTGTTCGGTGAAATGGTCCGGCATCTACTTCGTGGCCGTGTTCGGGATCATGACCGTGCTGTGGGACTGGTGGGCCCGCCGCAGCGTCGGCCAGCGCCGATGGCTGCTCGGCGGCCTCGTCAAGGACGCGATCCCGGCGTTCTTCGCGACCGTGGGCACGGCCCTGATGGTCTACCTCGCCTCCTGGGCGGGCTGGTTCGCCTCCGCCATCGGGTACAACCGGCACCTCGCTGCGGAGCAGGGCGCGGCGACCGGGTTCGGGCCGCTCGATTCGCTGATCTCGCTGTGGCTCTATCACCGCCAGGCCTACGACTTCCACATCGGACTGGACTCCGAGCATCCCTATCAGGCCAACCCGTTGGGCTGGCCTCTGATGCTGCGGCCGACGAACTTCTACTACCGCTCCTACGAGTACGGGGAGAACGGCTGCGAGGTCGCCGAGTGCGCCTCGCACATCCTGGACGTGGGCAACCCGTTGATCTGGTGGCTGGGCAGTCTCGCAGTGCTGGTGACCCTGGTGATCGCGATCCTGCGACGCGACGGGCGTGCGTGGGCTGCTCTGGCCGGCATCGCGGCCGGCTACCTGCCGTGGCTGCTGTATCTGGACCGCACCATCTTCACCTTCTATGCGGTCGTCTTCGAACCCTGGCTGCTGCTGTGCCTGGCGTACGTGCTGGGCCTCGTCATCGGCCCGCCCGGCGCCGACGCGGAGAGACGCCTGGCCGGAGGTCTTTTCGCCGGCTCACTGCTGGTGCTGATCGTGCTCGTCTCCGCCTTCTTCTGGCCCATCTGGACCGGTCAGGTGATCGATCTGGAGCAATGGCGCTACCGCATGTGGCTGCCTGGCTGGACCTGATCATCTCCGGACCGTCGAGGGTGTGACCACGGTTACGATTGCCGCATGGCTCCGGACTCCTCAGCCCTGCGCGACCTCGCCCGCGATCTCGGTGTCGGCACCGACTACTCGGGCTGGGACGGCACTCGTCGAGCCGTCGCCGACGCCACCCTGCATGCCGTGCTGGCCGCCCTCGGGACACCCGTGGAGACCGAGGAGGACATCGCCCGCGTCCGGGCCGAGCGGGAGCTGGCCCCCTGGACCCGCACCCTTCCCCCGGTGACCGTGCTGCGGCAGGACCGCTCCACCACCGTCCCGGTCCACGTCGACCACGGCACGCCGGTCACCACGCACCTGCTGCTGGAGGACGGTAGCCGCCGCGACCTGGCACAGGTGGAGGACTTCACGGCTCCCGTGGAGATCGACGGGCGCCTTCGAGGCCGGGCCGGCTTCTCCCTCCCGGAAGGTCTGCCTCTGGGCTGGCACCGTCTGGTCGCGGACACGGCGAGCGGCACCGAGGAGGCCGACGTCGTCGTGACGCCGGCACGGCTCACGACTCACGAGCAGTTCCTCTCCCGCCGCGGGTTCGGCCTCCAGGCCCAGCTGTACTCCGTGCGCTCGCCGCGGTCGTGGGGCATCGGCGATCTCGCGGACATGCGGGACCTGGCCGCGATCACCGGCGCCCGTCACGGCGCGGACTTCCTGCTGGTCAATCCGCTGCACGCCTCCTACCCGACGCCGCCGATGGAGCCCTCGCCGTATCTGCCGGTCACCCGCCGCTTCACCAGCGCGCTCTACCTGCGCCCGGAGGACGTGCCCGAGTACCGAGAGCTGACGGACATCGCGCGGCAGCGGCTGGCGGTGCTGAAGCGGGAGGTCGACGGATGGAACGCCCGCACGGACCGGCTCGAGCGCGACGACGTGCTCCGCGCGAAGCTGGACGCGCTCGAGGAGCTGTTCGCCGTTCCACTGACCCCGGCTCGCCGAGCCCTGCTGGAGGCCTACCGCGAGCGGGAGGGACAGGGCCTCGAGGACTTCGCCACCTGGATGGCGATCGCCGAACGGGCACGCACGTCCCCCGAGGACGCCGGGTCGGATCTGCTGGAGCACCTCGACGAGGCCGCCATTCAGCAGTCGCGCCACGACCTGGCCGACCGCATCGAGTTCCACATCTGGACGCAGTGGCTGCTGGACGAGCAGATGCGCGGGGCCCAGGCCGCGGCGCGCGAGGCCGGCATGCGCATCGGGATCATGCACGACCTGGCCGTCGGTGTGGAGCAGGTCGGCGCCGACTCCTGGCGCCTGCGCGGGGTCCTCGCCGACGGCGTCACGGTCGGCGCTCCGGCGGACCAGTACAACCAGCAGGGGCAGAACTGGCACCAGCCGCCGTGGCACCCGCAGCGGCTCCGTGATGCCTCGTACCGGCCCTGGCGCGACATGCTGCGCACCCTGATGCGTCACGCCGGGGCGCTGCGCATCGACCATGTGCTGGGGCTGTTCCGGCTGTGGTGGATCCCCGAGGGCGTGGAGGCCGCCGAGGGCGCCTACGTCTCCTACGACCACGAGGCGATGATCGGGATCCTGGCCCTGGAGGCGGAGCGCTCCGGGACCGTGGTGGTCGGCGAGGACCTCGGCACCTTCGAGCCATGGGTGCGCGACTTCCTCGTCGGACGCGGAATCCTGGGCACCTCGATCGTCTGGTTCGAGTACGACGAGGAGGGGCGGCCGCTGCGGGCGAAGGATTACCGCACCCTGTGCATGGCCTCGGTGGGCACCCACGATCTGCCGCCGACGGCCGGGTACCTCGCCGGCGACCACGTCGAGCTGCGCCACCAGCTGGGGCTGCTCGAGCGGGAGCTGGAGGCGGAGCAGCTCGAGGACGCCGCCGGGCGCGAGCAGGTCCTCGACGTGCTGCGGGCCGAAGGGCTGCTGGAGGAGACCGCCCCCGGTCAGGACGCGGTCGAGGACACCGTGATCGCCCTGCACCGGCACCTGGCGTCGACGCCGTCGGTTCTGCTCGGGGTGTCGCTGGTGGACTGCGTCGGCGAGCGGAGGATCCAGAACCAGCCGGGCACGGATGAGGAGTACCCCAATTGGCGGATCCCCCTGGCCGATGCCGCGGGGGAACCGGTGGGAGTCGACGACATCGCGACCGATGAGCGCACCGCACGCCTGCTGGCGGCGGTGCGCGAGGGCATCAGGCCGCGGTGACCTGGGCCCAGTTCGGGCGTTCGGCCAGGAAGGCCCGCGCAGCGCTCTGAGCGCCCTCGAGGGTGTGGTGGGCGCCCCAGCCGCACTGGACCTCGTTGGCGGCAGGCACCTCGTCGGCCTCGACGAGATCTCGCAGCGTCGCCTCGAGCAGCGGGGCGAAGTCCTCCGGGGTGTGGTCGCCGACCAGCAGCACGTAGAAGCCGGTGCGGCAGCCCATCGGCGAGACGTCCAGGACGTCACCGGAGTGGTTGCGCATGTGCTCGGCCATCATGTGCTCGAGGGAGTGGACGGTCTCCGAGTCGAGGTGGGCGACGTTGGGCTGGGTGAAGCGCACGTCGAACTTGGTCAGCACGTCGCCGGCGGGCAGCTCCTTGCGATCCGCGATCCGGATGTAGGGGGCCGCGACGGTGCGATGGTCGAGGTTGAAGCTCTCGACGTTCATCCGAGGCTGCTGGGGCTGCTGAGCCTGCTGGGTGTGCGGGCTCTGGGGGGTCTGGTCCGTCATCGGGACTCCTTCGCGGGGTGCGGGTCGATGGCCGCGTCAGCGGCCGGGTCGGGTGGTGCGGTTCGACCGGGCGGGGCGCCCGGACCGGGAGCTGCCGGCGGCGCGCGCGCCGCTGGAGCGGCCACCGCCGCTGGACCGGCCGCGCTCGCCGGAGCGTTTGCCGTCGCCGGAGCTCTTGGGGTCGATGGAGCGTTTGCTGTCGGCGGCATCGCTGCCCCGACCGGAGCGCGAGGTGCGACCACGGACGACGCCGACGAACTCCTGACGCAGTTCGTCGTCGCTCGCCCGGGGCCAGACCAGAGCGATCCGGGTCGGTTCGGCGTCGGCCAGCGGGCGGTGGGCGGCGTCCTTGCGGTGGTGGAGCCGAGCCAGGGACAGGGGCATGCGGGTGTACCCGATGCCGGTGGCGACGACGGCGACGCGATCTGCGGCGTCGTCGGGATCCCGCGGGAGGATCTCCGTCTCGTCGGCCAGGTCGGATTCGTGGACCTCGTCCAGGAGGCTGAGGACGTTCTCGGTCCCGACGACGACCGCCGGGCGCTCCTCCCACAACGCGACGACGTGGAGATCGTCGGCCGGGATCGGCAGCCGGACGAAGCACATGTCGACCTCTCCGCCCTGCAGAGCCTCGTGCTGGCGCGAGAACGGGACCGGGGCGAGCTCGAGCCAGGCCTCGCGGCGCGCGGACTTCCACCGGCGCAGGAACCGGTCGGGCTCGACACCGGGCACGTAGCCGACGCGCAGGGTGCGGGTTTCCATGGGCCCAGCCTACGGCGCACCGGCGGCGAGCGGCACGATGTCACCGGCGCCGCGGAGATGGTCAGAGCGCGGCGGCCTCGGGAAGCGCGGTGCCCAGGAGATCGACCAAGGTATCGGCGCTGACCTCGCGCAGCGCCGTCGAACTCGTCTCGTCCTGCGGGGTGTCCATCACGAACACGGCGTCGGAGGTGGCCATGATCGAGACCTGGACCGAGTCCGGCCCTCGGTCGGCGGTCGTCAGGACGCTCAGCGCGCGCGTGTCCTGGAGGCGTCGCGCGATGTCGCTGTCGGTGCCCTCGAAGTCGGAGAGCGTGCCGTCGATCGGTTCGCCGTCCTCGTCACCGGCGACCGAGTTCTGGTCGACATAACGGGCCAGCCGGGCAGGGAGCGCCTCCCGGGTCGGAACACTGAAGTGATGGAAGCCGTCGACGGTGACGAACTCCTCGAGCACCCCGTCGTGAGGGAACACGTAGACGATGATCTCCGTGGTCTGGTCGGCCACGCGCCGCGTGAGATTGACCAGGGCCAGGGGCGCGGAACGCAATGTCAGGAGCCCGGCGAGCGTGCGATCGAGCTGTGCCGTGCGTTCGGCCGGCGCGTCGGTGGCGAGATCCTCCCCCTCGTTCTCCCGGCCCTCGTCGGTGAACTGGACGAGGCCGCGGGCGGTCAAGGACCTCAGCGCCACGGCGGCGGCCGGATCACGATCGAGCCCGGAGGCGTCCAGGAAGGGCGTCCCCGCGGGATCGAGGGCCTGGTTCCCCCTGAGCGCGATCAGCTCCTCGTCGGTGAGCACGGCGAGGACCTCTGCCTCGCTGCTCGCGGCGGCGAGGATCTCGTATGCCCCGGCGGCATCGCGTTCGGTACGGAGGGTCTGCTGGGTCATGCTTCTCATCCTAAGGTCGCCGCGGCAGGGTCAGAGGCCCACCAGGCCACCGAGCGAGTCGAGACCGTCGCTGACCGTGTCGCCGACGGCCTCGGCCGCATTGCCCACGGCGTCACTGACGGTCGAGGCCGTATTGCTGACCGTCTCTCCGACGGTCTCGGCCGCATTGCCCACGGCATCGCTGACGGTTGACGCGGCGTTGCTGACCGCCCCGACGGTGGCCTCGGCGGCGTTGCCCACCGCGTTGGTGATCCCGTCCCAGTTCTCGTACACGGTCTTGCCGAGATCCATCCCGATCGAGACCACTCCGGCGGCCGCGCCGATCGCCCCCACCACGGGGGCGGCAGGGCCTGTCAGCGGGGCGATCGCCAACAGCGTGCCTCCGGCGGCTCCGATCCCACCGCTGACCTGGTCGTACGTGTTGTCCGCCGTGAATGCCTGATGGATCCCGACGCCGATGTCGACGAACGGCAGGGCTTTGCCGAGCATCCTGCCGCCGGTCTTGAGGAACGGAGCGACATCATCGAGCTTGTTGAGGTACTTCCCCGGTTCGAAGTTCCCGATCGACGACGGCAGCCCCAGTTTGCCGAGCACGTTCTCGGCGGCCTTCTGCCACCCCTTGCCACTCGAGAACAGTTCATCGAGGTACGCGCCGCGCCACAGCTTCTGCAGGCCGCGTTGCGCCAGCTGCGCGTATTCATCGGCGGCCGACGGGATACGACCCAGGAAATCCGAGAGCTCCTTGAGCTTGAGGTACATGGACTGACCGTCCTTGACCAGGTCCTTGATGAACCCGATCGGACTGAACCCGTCCTCTCCTCCCCCGCCGCCCGAGCCGGCGCCTGAGCCCCCGGCGCCGCCGGCACCCGAGGCAGCGTCCTGCTCCTCGGCGTGCGCCTCGAGGTCCCGCGCGCGCTGGGAGAGTTCGGTGTGGCGCAGGTCGAACAGCGTGGCCACGCTGCCGGTCCAGTTCTGGCGAAAGGCATCCGCGTCGGGCCCCTGCCAGATGCTCTCGTCGAGAACCATGGGCTCGAGCGTCTCGCGCAGCTCGCTCAGCCGCTGCGCCTGCTGTGTGACCCGTTGTGCGTGGTCGCGCAGTTGGCCGGTGTCGGCTCCGAAGAACCCACTCATTCGTCGCCTCCGTCGTCAGCTGGCCGGGCACGGTGCTCGGTCGCCCGGGTCATCATCATGGCCACGACGCTATCGCCCGCAGCGGCGGCTGCCCATGGGGAGGACTCCCCATGCCCGGACGCCGCGCCCCTACGATGAGTGCATGACACCGACCCGTGCCTCGATGAGCTACGCGACCGCCTTGAACCGGAACGAGCTGTTCGAGAGCCCGGGGCTGCGCCGCGATATCCCGGCCGTCCTGGCCCCCGACGAGGAGGTGCTGCTGGTGCTGCCGGGCGTGGGCGGGGATTTTCCGGATGTCATGATCGCCACGGATCGACGATTCCTGCTGGCATCGGTCGCGGGCCCGCTGAAGAAGGCCAAGGTCAAGCGTGAAGTTCCGGCCCGAGGCATCACCGGCGTCGAGTACCGTCCGGGAGTGTTCTCCCGCGTCCGCGTCCGGGTGGCCGATGGACGTGATGTGCGGATGATGCCCCACCGCGAGGCGGACGCCGAGCGCTTCGCGACAGAATTCGCCCACGTGATCCGCACCGGGCGCCTCCCGTCGTGAGTATGTCCCCGTCGGAGGGATCCCGGGGCACGACGCCCTGCCCCGTCGGCACCGTCAGATCGAGCGTTCGGTGCGCGCCAGTATCCGTAGCAGATCGGGCGTGAACCGTTCAGAGCGGCCGAGGTTGACCAGGTGGGTGCCGTAGCCCAGCACCTCGAGCCGTCCCCGCGGGGCGGCGTCGGCGAAGGCACGTTCGTGCAGACGGAACTGGTCGACGCGAGGGTTCAGGATGGTCACCGGCGCCGAGATGCTGCTCAGTGCCCCGAGCAGGTCCAGTGAGGCGACCGCGCTCATCGCCGGCGGCACCACGTCGGTGCCCGCCCTGCCACCTCGCACGTAGGCGCGGGCGCCTGCGCGGCCGAGGACCGCGGCCAGCGCCGGCGGCGGTCCTCCCGAGCCTCGCTCCCGAGTCCCCGGCAGAAGGTCGGTCGCCGTGATGGCCAGGCCGTACAGCCACGCTGTGCGCGCGGTGGGCTGGGCCGAGGCCCCGACGACGACGAGCGAGGCCAGCAGTTCGCGGTCCTCGATCTCCGCGGCGGCCTGGATCGCGAGCATTCCGCCGAGCGAGGAGCCGACAAGGTGCACTGCTCGCCTCTCGGGCCCGGCCGCTGTCTCGATCGCCTCGGTGATGGCCGCGAGCGCGGCGGCCAGTGTGAAGGGCTCGCCGCGGCGGGTTCCATGGCCGGGCAGATCCGGCGTGATCACCCGGTGCCCGGCGGCGCGCAGCGACGGCACCTGCCGGTCCCACTGGCTGGCGGAGGTGCGGGCGCCGTGGACCAGGACGACCGGCCGGGGCGCAGCCCTCACGCCGACACCGTGTGCCCGGCGCAGCGACGCAGCACCTTCGCGAAGCGCTTGGGGCGCGAGAGGTTGGCGATGTGCCCGGCGTCGTGGAGGATCACCAGTTCACCGTTCTGCGCTGCATCGAGGAAGAGTGCTTCGTGGCGGCGGAACGGGTCGTGCTCCCTGTTGACGAAGGTCAGGGGCACCTCGATCGCGGCGACGTCGGCGAGCAGGTCGAGGGAGCCGATGGCCCGCACCACGGTGCGCACCACCCCGCGGGCGCGGCCGCCCCCGTAGTACCGGCGCGCGGCCTTGCGGGTGTGGCGCCGGGCGAAGGATCTCTGCACCCGTGTGTCGGAATCCCCGGGCAGCCAGTCCTTCATCGACATCCACAGCCCGTACAGCCGCGCCATCGTGGGGCCGGGGACGATGGTGCAGTCCGCGGCGACCACACCGGCCAGCCGCCCGGGGTTCCGCGCCGCCCAATGCAGGGTGAGATAGCCGCCGAGGGAGAGCCCGACCAGCAGCGGTGGCTCCCCGCAGGCGCTGACCGCCTCCTCGATGGTCTCCATCGCGGCCTCGAGCGTGAACTTCTCGCCGTGACGGTCGCCGTGGCCGGGCAGGTCCGGAGCGAACACCTCGAACCCACGCTCGCGGAGGCGGCGGGTCTGGCCCTTCCACATGGTGCGGGAGGAGCGCACGGCATGGATCAGCACGATGCTGGTGGTCATCGTGGTCCCTCCTGTGCGCCGCGCGGCCTGCCGCTCCCCGACGGGAGACTACCCGCTCCGGCGGCCGTCGGGAGCGCGCTCCGTACCCACGGCTACCCTGGGCGCATGCCGAGCTACCGCATGCATCTGCCGATCGGCGAGCTGCTGCCCGGGGCCTCCCCCGGCGACGTCACGGAGCAGGCGAAGCTGGCGCTGGGCACGCTCCACGCGGTGGAGAAGACGGACGTCGAGGCTCCCCTGGTGGGTGGGCGACGGGTGGGTCGCGTGGTGCTGCGGTTCGCGGTCGATGCCAGCAGCAGGCCGGAGGAGGACGAAGCGGCCCGGCACGCCCTGACCGTGGTCATCGACCACCTCGAGCGCAGCGTCGGCCGCATCGCGCCGCAGAGCGCAATCGTGCTCACTCGCGGGGGCGCGGGTCGGTTCCGGCCGATCGGGCCGGGCTGAACCGGATCGGCAGCGTTCTCATCCCTCCGCGGCGTCGTGGCCCGGCGTCGCGTCGCCCTGGATCGTCAGCTGCAGGAACACCAGGTCGAGCCAGCGGCCGAACTTGACGCCCACCTCCGGCATCCTGGCCACCTCGACGAAGCCGAGCTTCTCGTGCAGGCGGATGGATCCCGCGTTCCCGGCCTCGATCCCGGCGACCATGACGTGGACCCCCTGCTGCTGCGCCCTGTCGATCAGTTCCAGCATCAGCGACCGGCCCACGCCGTTGCCCTGCTGACCATCCCTGACGTAGACGGAGTTCTCGACCGTGTGGCGGAAGCCGTCGCGTGCCCGCCAGGTTCCATACGAGGCGTAGCCCAGGACCGAGCCATGCTCATCGACTGCCACCAGGACCGGGAAACCGGCCTGCCGCCGCTGGGTGAGCCAGGCGGCGCGGTCGGCGAGGTCGACGGGGTGGTCGTCCCACACCGCTGTCGTGTGCCGCACGGCGTCGTTGTGGATCTCGGTGATCGTCTCCAGGTGCGTGCTGTCCGCGTCTCGGATCTCCACTGCGGCGTCCTCTCCCCGGCTGCCGGGTCCGGTCCGTGTCGGCGATGGTGGTCGGAGGACGCTCATGACGGCGGCCGCCCGTCCGGGCCCGGACGCCACATGTCGAAGCGCAGATCCTCGTCGATCGCGAAGTACGTGCTGGGACCGCCGCCGCGCACCACCGGTTCGGCCTTCGCGGTCTGGTAGATGCCGTCTGCCAGCAGCGCCTCGGCGATGTGCACGCCGACCACCTCACCGAAGACCACCCGATTCTCGGTGGCGGCACCGCTGGCCGCCTGCAGGATGACGATCTGCGTGAGGCGGCACTCGAAGACCGTACGGGATTCGGCCACGTGGGGGACGCTGACCACGCGCGAGGGTGCGGGGGTGAGACCGGCGAGCTCGAACTCGTCGACCTCCGGCGGCGCGGGAGCCGAGGTCACGTTCATGGCCTCGGCGAGCTCCCGGCTGACCAGGTTCCAGCAGAACTCGCCGGTGGCCTCGATGTTCGTGAGCGTGTCCTTGGTCCCGCTGCTCGAGAAGCCGATGATCGGCGGGGTGTAGCAGAACGCGTTGAAGAAGCTGTATGGCGCGAGGTTGAGGACCCCGTCGGCCGAACGGCTCGAGATCCACCCGATCGGCCGCGGCGCGATGATGGCGTTGAACGGGGAATGCGGGAGCCCGGTCCCGGAGGCCGGCTCGTAGAAGTGCTGCTTCGGGGCGGCCGTGGGCGTCATCGGAGCGTCCCGGGATCTCGGCGCTGCTCCACGGCTGCTCCCTTCCTCGAGAAAGACACTGAGCCACGTCATCGACGATGGCGATGACGTGGCTCACGGCATTCGGTGGAGCTAGGGGGATTCGAACCCCCGACCTTCTCATTGCGAACGAGACGCGCTACCAACTGCGCCATAGCCCCATGTCGCGTGGCGACCACGACAGATTAGCACTGAGCTGGCCGAGGCGCCGACTCGTCGCGGGACCCTTGACGAGGATCACAGATCCTCCGCCCCGACCATCGGACCTCACCGAGCGGCGAGGCGGGCGACCTGGACCTGCTGCATCAGCTCGTCGAGCACGTCGATCCGCTCGGGCCCGGTGCACGCGACGTAGGCGGGCTGGAGGTGGTCCGGACGGGCCGCGTCGCCGGTGCCGGGCCAGGTGCGCACCGAGCCGCCTGCGCGGCGCAGGATGTGGAAGCCGGCTGCGATGTCCCAGGAGTTGATGGTGCCCAGCGCGGTGGCGTCGGCCCACCCCGCCGCGACGTAGGCCAGCTCGATCGCTGCCGAGCCGAGATGACGGACGGCCGAGACGTCGAGGGCCATGCGGACGTTCGCCTGCGCGGCCAGCTCCGGCAGTTCCTCGGTGACCCGGTGACCGGGGAACCCGGAGAGCACCAGGGCATCCGCTGCGGGGCGCGTGGAACGCGGCTGGATCGGGACCCCGTCGAGCAGGGCGGGCCCGTCGGCCGCGGAGAAGACCGTCCCGAGGATCGGCAGGTCGATGACGCCGGCGACGAGCTCGTCGTCCACGGCGACGCCGATCGAGATGCAGAACAGCGGCAGTCCGGCGGCGAAGTTGCTGGTGCCGTCGATGGGGTCGACGTAGAAGGTCACGACCGGCGCCTCCGCGGGAGCGTGCTCGACGGGCCGCTCTCCGCCCTCCTCGCCGACGATGCGGCAGGTCGGCAGCAGTCGCCGCAGCTCGGAGACGATGATGTCCTCGCTGGCGCGGTCGTGCACGGTGACGATGTCGTGGCTGGAGGTCTTGTACTCCCGCGCCAGGTGGTCGCGGTCCAGCGAGCGGATGTAATCGGCCGCGAGCGTCGCCGCGGAGCTGGCGATCTCCAGCAGCTGCGACGGCGCGGGGACGGGCTCTGACGGGGTGCGGGGCGCGGAGGAGATGCTCATCGCGACCAGAATATGTCGCTCCGGACCCGGCGCGCCGCCCCCGTCAGGGGGTGGGACCGTCACGCTCGTCCGCGGCCCCGAGACGTGTGGGGCCCGGGGTCGCGCCGGCCGGCGGCAGGCGTCGTATCGGTGCGCGGGGCCTGCGAGGTCAGGCGCCGCGGCGCCGTGCGAGGACCTCGTCGAGGCGGAGGTCGAGCGCCGGTGCGAACTCCTCATCGGCCGCTTCGAGCTCCTCGACGTCGGCCTTCTCGAGCGGCACCGAGGTGGCCTGCATGCTCTGACGGTGAGCGGCATGCCGGGTGGCGAGATCCTCGACCTCGCCATGCAGGGCGTAGGTGGGGCGCGGGACCGGGCGCGGCGTCCACTCCCCCGCGGCGGCGACATGGTGGGCGGCGCGCTCGGCCACGGCCTCGAGGGGTTCGCGCCGAGCCGGCGCGTCCTGGTCCGGCTGCGAGGTCTCCGGCTTCGTCGGCGAGCTCGTGCCGGCCTCGGCCGCGCGGCGGGCGTTCTCCTGCTCGGCCCGCTGCCGGCGGGCGAGGGTCGCGGCGCGGGTGAGGCGGGCCCTGCGCTCCAGCTCGGCGCGGCGGAGTCCGACCAGATAGGCGGCGAGGCCGATCACGGCGATGGCGGGCACCCACCACGGGGCGACCTGCACGGCCGCGAGAGCGGTCAGGGCCAGTGATCCCAGCAGCAGAACGGTCAGCACGGTCCGCTGGACGCGGCGCGAGCGCGCACGCTCCTCGAGGTGGTCGATGCGGATACCGGGCACGGCGTCGAACCGGGGACGGCTGGTGGGGTCGGCAGGGCGCAGGAGCAGACGGTCCTGGGACATGGGGGCATTCACCTCACGGGACGAACGGCGGGAGTGGACGGCTGCGGACAGATCCCGCGCCTCCGAGGTCATCTCGGTGAGTTCAGCTGCGCGGGCGCGCCCCATCACGTCGCGACGGCTCGCGGTGCGCGGGAGGGCATAGGCCACCCACAGCAGCAGCAGCAGGCCGAAGAGCACGGCCCCGAGGTTGATGGACTCCACACCGACACAGTAATGACACCGATGTGATTTCCCTGGTCACGTGGCGGGCGTGTCGCGGGGGAACTCTCTGTGAAGTCGGGCGAGGACCCCACGGCC
Organism: Brachybacterium sp. GCM10030267; assembly: GCF_042666875.1. Lineage (NCBI taxonomy): Bacteria > Bacillati > Actinomycetota > Actinomycetes > Micrococcales > Dermabacteraceae > Brachybacterium > Brachybacterium sp. GCM10030267. The sequence continues at coordinate 40,754 of NZ_JBHTCX010000017.1, forward strand.
CTGATCGTCCGTGGCGACTTCATCGGCGGTGAGCGCGAAGACGAGGTGATCCCGCCAGGCCCCGTCGACGTGGATCGCGGAACGGCGCAGCCCTTCCGATCGCAGGTGGAGCTTCTCCACCACGCGCAGGCTCGCCGCGTTGTCGGGCCGCACCGTGACCTCGATACGGTGCAGACCCAGCTCGGCGAAGAGATGGTCGATCACCAGGGCGGCCGCGCGCGGGACCATCCCGTGACCGGCCTGACCGCGGTCGATCCAATAGCCCAGCACTGCCGAGCGCAGGGCGCCGTACTGGATGGGGCCGGCCGTGATCTGCCCGGCCAGCCGGCCGCGGACGGTGATCGCCAGGGGCAGATGAACCCCCAGCCTGGCCTGCTGCTCGTTCCAGCGGCGCACCGTGGAGAACGGCAGCTGCCGAGCGTCGCGCTCGGGATCGGTGGCGTCCCAGGGGCGCAGCCAGTCGCTGTTGCGCTGACGCAGGCGCTCGAAATCGGAACGGTCGCGTCGCCGCAGGGGGCGCAGCGTCAGCTCCCCATCGCGCAGGGTCAGCGGCCAGACATGAACCATCGCGTCATCGTAGACGCGGCGATGCCTCCGTGCGCAGGTGGTTCACGGAGCCCGTGGAGTCCTGTGGGACTCTGGTGCCATGGGCGCGGACACGGACCCGGACGCGATCATCCGGCGCAAGCGCGAGCTGCGCAGCACGCTGCGCGCCCGCCGCTGGCAGCGCTATGGCGGTGACTCCGGTTCCCGGCGCCGCGAGCAGGAGGCGGGACGGCTGCTCGAGCACGCCGCTCCCCTCGTCTCCCGTCTCGAGGCGCAGGCGGCCCGCGGCGGCGCCCCGCTGGTCGCCGCCTATCACCCCACGCCCACCGAGGCCGACGTGATGCCGCTGGTGGGTGCGCTCGCCGCCGCGGGCGCCGAGCTGATCTTCCCCGCGGCCGCCGGACGCGAGCTCGAATGGGTGAGGTGGGACGGCCTCTCCGGCTTCGTCGACTCCCCCGGTCGCGGCTTCGGGAAGGAGCCCACCGGTGCCCGGCTCGGACCGGACGCCCTGGCAGGCGCGGCCCTCGTGCTGCTCCCGGCCGTGGCGGTGGACCGATCCGGGACCCGGATCGGTCACGGCGCCGGGTACTACGACCGCGCGCTGACCGCCGTCCGCGTGGGCACACCGGTGGTGGCCGTCGTCCACCCCGACGAGCTGCTGGAGGCCGGGACCCTGCCGCGCGCCGCCCACGACGTCCCTGTGCCCGCGGTGCTCACGGCCGACGGTCTCGTCTGGCTGGTCACGAACGACGCGTCCTGAGCACCTCGGGCACGTCGGCGGCCGTAGAATCATTCCGGCCGCGTCGCCCGCGGCCGCGTTGCGACGAACATCCCGGAGGATTCCGCGTGCCTACCTATGTCTACGCCTGCAAGAGCTGCGGGCATCGCTTCGAGAAGTACCAGAGCTTCAGCGAGTCCTCGCTGGTGACCTGCCCCGAGTGCACGCAGGATGCGCTGCGCAAGGTCTTCGACTCGGTGGGCATCGTCTTCAAGGGCTCCGGCTTCTACTCCACCGACTCCGCGAAGTCGGAGACGGCCTCGGTCGAGTCCGGCAAGGGCGGGTCCGCTTCCGGTTCGGCGTCGACCGAGTCGGGCGCGAGCGGTTCCGGGGATTCCGGGGCCGGCAGCTCCGGCGACTCCGGCACCTCGGCCTCCACGCCGGCTGCCGCCTCGGCTGCGCCGGCATCCTGACGGTCTGGCGTCCTGACGTCCTGACGGGGCTCCGCCCCTCCGAAGGGGCATCCATGCCCTGATGTGCTCACGGACGGCGCGACGGCGCGCGATGGTTCCTCCCCAGCGCGCCGTCGTCCACCGTGGGAGTGCGGCCTCGGATCGTGGCCCGGTTCCGGCCTAGCGTCGAGGCCATGTTCACACGGTTCCGCGCTCATCTGCCCGCTTGGCGACGTGCACTGCGCCGGCGCCGCCGCACCCTGATGGTGCTCGCCGTCGCCCTGCTGGCCGCCACCTCGGTGCCCACCCTGCTGCCGCCCGCCTCCCAGGGGACACCGGTGGTGATCGCCGGCGCGGACCTCCCCGCGGGCACGGTGCTGGAACCAGGACACCTGCGCACCGTGCGCGTCGCCGCCGAACTCGTCCCCGACGGAACCGCGCAGTCCCCCGCGGAGGTGCTCGGTCAGGAGACCGCTCTCGCCGTCCCCTCGGGGACTCCGATCCTGTCCGGGCTGCTCGACGGGGGCGCCGCGGCGATCCCGGAAGGTTCCTCCCTGCTGGCGGTTCCGGTTCCCGCTGTGCTGACGCCCCATCTCGGTCCCGGGTCCGAGATCGAGGTGCTCACCTCGTCTCCCGTGACCGCCGGCACGACAGCCACACCGGCCCGCGTCGTCGAGCTCTCCGAGGACGGGAAGGGAGAGGCTGCCGTGCTCGATGCGGGGTCAGCGGGGCAGGCGTACGTGCTCGTCGCCGTCGACAGGAGCCGAACCGCCGAGCTCGCGCGCGCGATCGGCGAGGGAGCGGTGACGATCTCGATCATCGGCTAGAGTCCCGATGAGTCCGCTCTGTCGACTCTCCCCGTCCCACTCCTCAGTAAGGATGACCCATGAAGGGCTTCAAGGACTTCATCATGCAGGGCAACGTCATCGATCTCGCGGTCGGTGTCGTGATCGGCGGTGCGTTCACCGCCCTGATCGGTGCGTTCGTGGAATACCTGATCCAGCCCGTGATCAACGTGTTCGGCGGCAGCGGGAACACCAACGGTCTCGCCTGGCGGATCACCAACGAGGCGACGGTGGTCAACTTCGGCGCCATCATCTCCGCGATCATCGCCTTCCTGATCACCGCAGCCGTGGTGTACTTCGTCTTCGTCCTGCCCATGACGCAGGCCCGCAAGTTCGACCGCAAGCGCCGCGGCCTCCCGGTGGAGGAGGAGACCACCGCGCCGGAGGACGTCCAGCTGCTGACCGAGATCCGCGACCTGCTCCAGGCCCAGGCCGGCGGCACCGCCCGGCCCGGCACTACCCCGCCCCAGATCTGAGGACCTCGCACCCCTGAGTAAGAACACCGGTGCTGCGGCACCACACTCCCGCGACGCGGGGCGGACCCGAGCGGCCCCGCCCCGCGTCGATCATGTGGATCCCCCCGCGCGGGGAACCGGGCCGGACTCCTCCTGCGAATCCCTGCCGGATCCCGCCATCGACATGGTGACCGGGTGGTTCAGCCGTGAGGGGCGCGACCTCCCGTGGCGCCACGAGCACGTCTCGGCGTGGGCCATCCTCGTCTCCGAGGTGATGCTCCAGCAGACCCCGGTGGTGCGTGTGCTCCCCCGCTGGCGCGACTGGATCGAGCAGTGGCCCACTCCGGCCGACCTCGCCGATGCGCCGACGGCCGAGGTGCTGCAGCGCTGGGACCGGCTCGGGTATCCGCGGCGAGCCCTGCGCCTGCAGGAATGCGCGCGGGCGATCGTGCGAGAGCACGGCGGAGAGGTCCCGCGCGGAGAGGATGCTCTGCGCGCACTGCCCGGCATCGGTGAGTACACCGCCGCCGCGATCACCGCCTTCGCCCATCATGAGCGGGCCGTGGTGGTCGATACCAACATCCGGCGGGTGCTGGCGCGCGCGGTCCAGGGCACGGCTCTTCCGGCACCGTCGTACAGCGTTGCCGAACGCGCGCTCGCGACGCGCACCCTCCCCCTCGAGCGTCGACGGTCCGTGCAGTGGAACCGAGCGGTCATGGAACTCGGGGCGCTGGTGTGCACTGCCCGTTCCCCGCGCTGCGAGCAGTGTCCGCTGGCCGGGGCCGGATGCGCGTGGTTCGCCGCAGGCCGGCCCGCCGCCGAGGACGGCGCGCGGCGCCGGCAGGCCTTCGAGGGCACCGACCGGCAGATGCGAGGCCAGATCATGGCCGTGCTGAGGCGAGACGGCGACGCGACACGGTCCACTTTGCTGGCACTGGATGCCGCCGACGCCGCACGGGTCGAACGCTGCGCGAACTCCCTGGTGGCCGACGGGCTCGCCGTGCGTCAGCAGGACGGCCTGCGCCTGCCCTGACGTGCAGCTGCCGGCATCTGCCCAGCCGACTACTCGGGCCTGTCCCGCCCGTCCAGCTGCTTGATCATGCGCGTATTACCGAGCGTGTTCGGCTTGACCCGCGCGAGGTCCAGGAATTCGGCGATGCCTTCGTCGGGCGAGCGCAGGAGCTGGTTGTAGATCTCCGGGTCGACGTCCTCGGACATCACCTCGAAGCCGTGCCGGGAGAAGAACCCCACCTCGAAGGTCAGGCAGAACACGCGGCTCAGCCCCAGCTCCGTCGCCCGCTCCAGCAGTGCGAGCAGCATCCGATGGCCCAGCCCGGTGCCGCGCTGATCATCACGCACCGCGAGGGTGCGGACCTCGGCGAGGTCCTCCCACATGACGTGCAGCGCGCCGCACCCGACGACATCGCCCTCCTCGTCGACGGCGACCAGGAACTCCTGGACCGCTTCGTAGTAGGAGACCAGGTCCTTGCCGAGCAGGATACCCGTATGCGTCATCGGTTCGACGAGGCGGTTGATGCCCCGCACATCCGCAGGAAGCGCGGGCCGGATACTGACGCTCACGACGGTCTGTCCTCTTCTCGGGCGGGAACTCTGGCGGGATCCTCGGATCCCGGGGAGTCGCAGGAAGCTCCGTCGTCGCGCGGATCTGCGGAGCCGCCGGCATCCGGTGAGTCACTGGGGGCTGCGTTGTCGCCGGGGTCCGGTGAGTCCGTGGGGGCTGGGGAGTCGCGGCGATCGGTGGCCTGCTCGGGATCGGTGTCCTCGTCCGTCCCCGCGCCGTCACCGGAGTCGTCGTCCTCCCCGACCCGGTCACGCACCGCATCACCGCGACGTTCCGCGCGCCGGTCGAGCACCCGGTGAACCGTGTTGATCGCTCGCTCCACGACCAGGGCGAGCACCCCGGCGGCCACCAGGGCCACGGTGATCGCCATCAGATGATTGTCCTCGAACCACGAGCCGGCCACCACACCGATCGCACAGGAGTAGACCGCCCACACGAACGTGGACAGCAGTGAGCGCGGCCAGAACTTGCGGTGGGGATAGTGCACCGCCCCGGCTACCAGGTTCACGGCGGTGCGGCCGAAGGGGATGTAGCGGGCGGTCATGAGGAACAGCAGAGCGCGCCGCTGCAGGCCGCGGTCGGCGGCGTCCACCGCGCGTCGGCCCTTGCCCTCTCGCAGGAACCTGAAGCGCTCCCAGCCGACCTTGTTCCCGAGCAGGTACCCCAGGTTGTCGCCGCTCCAGGCACCGAGCCAGGCGGCCAAGCCGATGAGGATGATCGAGGGCCTGCCCGAGCTCGCCCACAGCGAGGACAGCGTCACGATGGTCGATTCGCTGGGCACGGTCGGGAAGAAACCGTCGAGGGCGGCGAAGGCGTAGACGACCAGGTGGACCCACCACGCGTCCGCGACGGCGAGGATCCATTCCTCGATCTGCCCCGACAGGGACAGCAGCCAGTCGATGAATCCGCCCATGCGTCCTCTCCGTCCGCTGCCTCTGCTGGGGGCCCGGCGTCACCGCGCGGGCTCGTCGCCGCACGGGATGGGGCGAACCGCTCCCGATCGGCCGGAGATTCGGCGGAGCGGGAGCGGTTCGTGAGCGGCCGGCCTCATGGAGGCCGGCCGACGTCGAAGGGCCGGCCCCGCCGCTCGGCGGGGCCGGCCCGAACCGATCAGGAGGCGCTGGCCTCCGCGTTGTCGTCCTCAGGGGCGCCCGCATTGTCGGGGCGGGCCAGATCCTCGGCCCTGGCCTGGGTCATCGACTCCACATCGATGTCCTCCGTGATCGGCTCCAGGGTGCCGTCGGCTCCGCGGCGGTTGAAGGTCAGCTCGCCGAGCAGCCCCTCGCCTTCGGAGTCGACCACGATCGTGTCGCCGACATGGACCTGCCCGAAGAGGATCTTCTCCGAGAGGGCATCCTCGATGTCGCGCTGGATCGTCCGGCGCAGCGGCCGGGCACCGAGGACCGGGTCGTAGCCCTTGTCCGCGAGCAGCTTCTTGGCGCCCTCGGTGAGTTCGATCGTCATGTCCTTCTCGGCCAGGCGAGCCTCCAGCTTGGCGATCATCAGATCGACGATCTGGACGATCTCGTCCGGGGACAGCTGCGGGAAGACCACGACGTCGTCGACACGGTTGAGGAACTCCGGCTTGAAGTGCTGCTTGAGCTCTTCGTGGACCTTCGACTTCATCCGGTCGTAGTCGGTGTTCAGATCGCCGCCGGCGCTGAAGCCCATGGACACGCCCTTGGCGATGTCCCGCGTGCCGAGGTTGGTGGTCATGATGATCACGGTGTTCTTGAAGTCGACGATGCGACCCTGGGAATCCGTGAGGCGACCGTCCTCGAGGATCTGCAGCAGCGAGTTGAAGATGTCCACGTGGGCCTTCTCCACCTCGTCGAACAGCACCACGGAGAACGGCTTGCGGCGCACCTTCTCGGTGAGCTGACCGCCCTCGTCGTAGCCGACGTAGCCGGGGGGCGAGCCGAACAGGCGCGAGGCGGTGTGCTTCTCGCCGAACTCCGACATGTCCAGCTGGATGAGGGCGTCGTCGTCGCCGAAGAGGAACTCGGCGAGCGCCTTGGCCAGCTCCGTCTTGCCGACGCCCGTGGGGCCGGCGAAGATGAACGAGCCGCCGGGGCGCTTGGGATCCTTGAGCCCGGCACGGGTACGACGGATCGCCTGGGACATGGCCTTGATGGCCTCGTCCTGACCGATGACCCGCTTGTGCAACTCGTCCTCCATGTGGAGCAGTCGCGAGGACTCCTCCTCGGTGAGCTTCACGATCGGGATGCCGGTCGCGGCCGCCAGCACCTCGGCGATGACTTCCTCGCCGACGGTGGTGACGACGTCGGACTCACCGTGGCGCCATGCCTGTTCCTTCTCGTCGCGCTCGGACTTCAGCTGCTGCTCGGTGTCCCGGAGGGAGGCGGCGAGCTCGAAGTCCTGCCCGTCGATCGCCTCCTCCTTCTTCTTACGGGTCTCCTCGATCTTCGCGTCGAACTCCTTGAGCTCGGGCGGCGCGGTCAGGCGACGGATCCGCAGCCGGGCGCCGGCCTCGTCGATCAGGTCGATCGCCTTGTCCGGCAGGAACCGGTCGTTGACGTACCGGTCGGCGAGATTGGCGGCGGCCACCAGAGCGGCATCGGTGATCGTCACCTTGTGGTGCGCCTCGTAGCGGTCGCGCAGGCCCTTGAGGATCTCCACCGTGAGCGCGACCGAGGGCTGATCCACCTGGATCGGCTGGAAGCGGCGCTCGAGCGCGGCATCCTTCTCGATGTGCTTGCGGTACTCCTCCAGGGTGGTCGCCCCGATGGTCTGCAGCTCGCCACGGGCGAGCATGGGCTTGAGGATGCTGGCGGCGTCTATCGCGCCCTCGGCGGCACCTGCTCCCACGAGGGTGTGGATCTCGTCGATGAACAGGATGATGTCGCCGCGGGTGCGGATCTCCTTGAGGACCTTCTTCAGGCGCTCCTCGAAGTCACCGCGGTACCTCGAGCCCGCGACCAGCGAGCCGAGGTCGAGGGTGTAGAGCTGCTTGTCCTTGAGCGTCTCGGGGACGTCGCCGGCGACGATCGCCTCGGCCAGCCCCTCGACGACGGCGGTCTTGCCGACGCCGGGCTCGCCGATCAGCACGGGGTTGTTCTTGGTGCGGCGCGAGAGCACCTGCATGACCCGCTCGGCCTCCTTGTCCCGGCCGATGACCGGGTCGAGGTTGCCGTCGCGGGCGGCCTGGGTGAGGTTGCGGCCGAACTGGTCCAGCACGAGCGACCCGGAGGGCTGGCCCTCGGAGGGGCCGCCGGCGGTGGCCGGCTCCTTGCCCTGGTAGCCGGACAGGCGCTCGATGACCTCCTGGCGCACGGCCGACGGTTCGGCCTTGAGGCGGGAGAGCACCTTGACGGCGGTGCCCTCGCCCTCGCGCAGCAGGCCGAGCAGGATGTGCTCGGTGCCGATGTAGTTGTGGCCCAGCTGCAGCGCCTCGCGGAGGCTCAGCTCGAGCACCTTCTTCGCGCGGGGCGTGAAGGGGATGTGCCCGCTGGGGGTCTGGTTGCCTTCCCCGATGATGTCGCGAACCTGCTCGCGCACGGCATCGAGGGTCACGTCGAGGGCCTCGAGCGCCTTGGCGCCCACTCCCTCGGCTTCGTGGATGAGTCCCAGCAGGATGTGCTCGGTGCCGATGTAGTTGTGGTTCAGCAGCCGGGCCTCGTCCTGTGCCAGGACGACGACGCGACGGGCGCGATCGGTGAAGCGTTCGAACATGGTCCTCCCCCGTCCGGTGGTGGTGTTGCATCGAGACTACGCGCGTTCGCCGCGGATTCCCCGCCTGTTCGCCGCGGGCGTGATGCGGGAGGGGCCTGATCGCCTGCGGAGCGGGAACGGCACAGTCCGACCCCGTGGTCGAATGAGCCGCCCTGGGAGGATGCCGGCCCGTAGCATGATCATCCGACCTGTCCGTCCTCATCGTCAGGAGCACGCCATGGGAGCCATCGTCGGCGGAATCATCCTCTTCATCCTCGGCGCGATCGCGAGATTCGCTCTGGAGTTCGACCTGCCGGGCCTGGACTCGGCGATGCTCGGCACGATCCTCATGGTGGGCGGCGCCGTGCTGTTCGTCGTCGGCCTGCTGCTGATGCTGCGCTCGCGCAAGACCGTGGTCAACACCGAGAGCGGGCCGGGACGCACCGTCTCCGAGCGCCGGGATCCCCCGCCCACCGCCTGAGCCACCCTGAGGTGCTCCGCGCCGGCGACTGCTCCGCACTCGCGATCAGCGCCTCGGCTAGCATCAGGATCACCGTGTCCGGCACGAACACCGACCGGTCCGAGCGAGGAGTGGAGCGCTATGGCGGCACCGCATGCCGTGACGGACCGGGCTATCGATGCGATCAAGCAGATGATCATCGAGGGCGAGCTGGGCCCGGCCGATCGCCTGCCGCCCGAGAAGGAGCTGGCCGAGCGGATCGGGGTGAGCCGCAACTCCCTGCGCGAGGCGGTGAAAGCCCTCTCGGTGATCCGGGTGCTGGACGTGCGTCAGGGCGACGGCACCTACGTCAGCTCGCTGGCCCCGAACCTGCTGGTCGAGTCGCTGGGTTTCGTCCTGGATCTGCACCAGGGCTCCGCGGAGGGCAAGATCCTCGAAGTGCGGCGCCTGCTGGAGCCGACTGCGGTGGAGCAGGCGTGCCCGCATCTCAGTGAGCACGACGTCGAACGGCTCGAACAGCTGATGGTCGACCTCTCCGAGCAGTCCTCGGTCCAGGAGCTCGTCCAGGCGGACATCGACTTCCATCAGCTCATCGCCAGCCGCTGCCCCAACGCTTACCTGTCCTCCATGCTGGAGGGGCTCGCGAGCGCCACCGCGCGGGCCCGGGTCTGGCGCGGCCTGACCGAGGATTCGGCCGTCGAGCGTACCCTCGCCGAGCATCGCCGGATCCTCGATGCGCTGAAGGCCGGCCGCGGAGATCTGGCACGCGTCCATGCCGCGGCCCACATCGCCGGGGTCGAGAGCTGGATCCTCAAAGGCGCAGCGCTCGACTGACTCGACGGGGACGCCCCGATCCACCGGAGCGCCGCCGGCCGCATCCCGGTAGGCCTGTTCGCGACGTCAGACGTCGTGAATAGGACGGATGCTCAGATCTCCCAGACCTCTCAGACCTCGCAGACCTTTCAGGGCCGTGCGTGCTCCAGCCGCCGGTAGACGCGAGCGGCGGTTCCGCTCCGGATCTCCTGGCGCTGGTCCGCTCCGAGCTCTGCGATCAGAGCCAGCAAGTCCGCCGTGCCCGATCCCAGGTCGAAGGCGGCCGGTGCGATCGGCCAGTCGCTGCCGAACATCAGTCGCTGCGGCCCGAACGCCTCCACGGCGGTCTCGACGGCCCAGCGCAGCTGCCGGGGCCGGCGCGATCCGGTCCCGCTGGTGGACAGTCCCGACAGCTTCGCCACGGCCGACGGGTGGGCGGCCAGATCGCGCAGGCCGCTTTCCCACTGCCCCATCGCCCGGTGGTCGCCGAGAGGAGGCTTGCCCAGGTGGTCGAGGACCACCGTCAGCCCGTCGACCTCCCCCACCACACGGGCGGCCTGGTCCAGGTGCCGCGGGAAGGCATCGGGGATGTCCAGCGGCAGCCCGCGCCCCGCGAGCAGAGCCAGGCTCTCGCGCACCTCGGGACGGTCGAGGAACCCGGGGTCGGGATCGTCATGGACCAGGTGCCGCACCCCGACGATCCGGTCCATCGCCTCCGCGTCGGCGAGCAGCTCCGTGGTCCGCGACGGATCCGCCAGCGGCAGCCAGGCCACGACGTCGGCCCGGACCACGGGACCGGGATCCTGCTCGATCCGGGCCGCTGCCCTCTGCAGGGCGCAGGTGTCGGCCAGGGTGTCGTCGGCCTGGACCAGGACGACACGGTCCACGCCGAGCCGGGCGTGCTGCGGGGCGGCCTCCTCCCAGCGGGCATCGCGGCGCAAGGGTTCCGGCGCGGTGTCCAGCCAGCCGTACCCTCCCCCCGAGAGGTCCCACAGGTGCAGATGGGCATCGGTGATCCCCTCAACCATCGATCGCCTGCCAGAGCTCCTCGGGGATCTCACGCGCCATCCGCTCGAGGTTCTGCCGCACCTGGTCTCCGGTGCGCATCCCCAGGACGACAGAGCTGATCGCCGGGTGGCGCAGCGGATACCGCAGGGCGAGGTCGGGCAGTTCGACCCCGTGCCTCCGCGCCAGGGCGGCCAGCTGACGGGCTCGCTCGAGGAGCTCGACGGGGGCGCCGGCGTATTCGTACCGGGCATCCTCCGCCACCTGGGGCCGCGAGAGGATGCCCGAATTGAACACGGACACGGCGACCACCTCGACGCCGTGCTCGAGGCACGCGGGCAGCAGTTCGCGCGCGGCGGGCTGTTCGAGCAGGGTGTAGCGGCCGGACAGCATGATCACGTCGACCATGCCGGTGCGCACGGCACGCGTCAGCACATCGACGTCCTTCGAGCCGACGCCCACCTGAGTGACCAGGCCCTCCTCGCGCATGGCGACCAGGGTGGGCAGGGCGTCGGCGAAGGCCTGCTCGGTGGGACCTTCCTCGGGGTCATGGAGATAGAGGATGTCCACCGCGTCCAGGCCGAGTCGTTCCACGGAGTCGGCGTGGCTGCGCCGGATGCCGGACTCGCTCATGTCCCAGCGGCGCACGTGGTGGTCGGGGACGGCGAACCCGTGGGCGGTGTCGTCCCCGGTGCCGGGCCCCGGCTCGAGCAGCCGGCCGACCTTCGTCGAGAGCAGGTATTCCTCGCGCGGGTACTCCGCGAGCAGCGCGCCCAGTCGCCGTTCCGAGGTGCCCAGGCCGTAGTGGGGCGCGGTGTCGAACAGGCGGATGCCGCCGTCCCAGGCCGCCTGCACGGCACCGGCGGCTTCCTCGTCGCTGGTCTCCCGGTAGAGGTTGCCGAGCTGGGCGGCGCCGAAGCCGAGGGCGGGGAGCCGGGGCGCGCTCACGGCCGCGTCCCCGTGCCGGGCAGGGACCACACGTGCTCGATGCCCGTGTCGTCCCCCGCGTAGGAATCGGCGACCTCGAGGAACTGGTTGATGTGCTCCTGCCAGCGTTGGTTGGCGGGAGAGGCCGCCAGCATCTGGCGCATCGCGCGGTAGTCTTCCACCTCGACGAGGTGGAAGAGGTCGCGGCCGTCGCGCCAGATGCGCCAGGAGTGCACTCCGGCCCGTCGCAGCACCGGGTCGAGGTCCTCGGGGATCTTCTGATGCTCGCGGACGTAGTCCGCCTCGTGGCCGAGTGCGATACGGGTGTGCAGGGCGATGGTCTCCATCTCGCTCACTCCTTCGCGCTGTACGCCCGGGCCGGCGACTCCTCGAGCCACAGCTCGACGACGGGCAGCAGCACGTCGGGGCGCCGGATCGGCAGGGTCAGCGTCGCGACATCCTCGCCGATCCCGCCGATCGTGGTGTTCCACGCGGCCTGGCCCGGGTCGATCGTGCTCACGGCCACCTCGGACCCGTCGTGCAGGAACCGTGCGAATCGCACCCGGCCGGCCAGCCCCCGCAGATGCACGTGCTGCATGGGCCACACGGCCAGATGGACATAGAGTCGATCCCCGCGCTGGGTCAGGAACGCGCCCGGCGGTGCCTCGATCCCCTCGGCCGGGCCCGCGCCATGGATGGAATCGGCATGCACGTCCATCCAGTCCGCCAGCCCCGCGAGGATCTCGCGGTCCGGCGGGGAGACGGCGCCGCGCCCGTCCGGGCCGACGTTCAACAGCAGATTGCCGCCCTTGGCGACGGAATCGACCAGCATCCGCACCAGCAGGTCCGGGCTCTTGTGGTCGAGGTTGTCGCGGTCGTAGCCCCAGCTGCCGTTGGTGGTCTGGCAGGCCTCCCAGCGCACCGGACTGCCGTCGGCCCCGGTCATCGGGGCGACCGGCTGATACTGCTCGGGGGTGACGAGGTCGCCGGGGATGCCGAGGCGGTCGTTGACCACGCACGTCGGCTGGAGCTCGCGGACCATCCCCAGCAGCGTGTCGGCGTCCCAGTCCTCGGGTCCCTTGCCGTGGGGGCCGGGGTCGGTGAAGTCGAAGAAGAGGTAGTCGATGGTCCCGTAGTTCGTCAGCAGCTCCCGGACCTGGGCGTGGAGGTACTCGCGATACCGAGCCATATTGCGCTCGGCATTCAGTGCGACGACGTCGGGCCGATCCCGCAGCGGATGGTTGTGGTCGATGGTGAAGTCCGGGTGGGCCCAGTCCAGCAGCGAATAGTAGAAGCCGACGTGGAGGCCTTCGGCGCGCATCGCGTCGACGAACTCGCGCACCAGGTCGCGCCCGCAGACGGCCGGTGCGGAGTAGTCGGTGTGCTGGGAGTCGAACAGGCAGAATCCCTCGTGGTGCTTCGTGGTCAGGACCGCATACCGCATGCCTGCCTGCCGGGCGCGCCCGGCGAGCTCGGCCGCGTCGAACCGGTCGGGGTCGAAGACCTCCGCGTAGCGTCCGTAGTCCTCGAGGGTGCGCTTCTCGCGGGTCATCGACCATTCGTGGCGCGCGGGGACGGCATACAGCCCGAAGTGGACGAAGAGACCGAAGCGCGCCTGGTCGAACCAGCCGTGGGGGTCCGCGTCGGCCTGCGGCGAGGCGGGTGGGTCAGGCGTGGGCGACATGGGCGGGATCCTTCCAGACGGGGCCGTCCGGGAACAGGTGCTCGCGGACGGAGGACTCGTGCATGCGGGCTCCGGAGCCGGCGGCGTCGGGGGCGCGATACGCGCCGTCCTCGATCCTGACCGGGTCCTCGAAATGTTCGTGCAGGTGGTGGACGTACTCGATGACCCGGTCCGGGCGCTCCCCCGCGACAGCCGCCGCGTCGAAGAAGGCGTAGTGCTGGACGAGCTCGCACAGGCCGACGCCACCACCGTGCGGGCAGACGGGGACACCGAACTTCGCGGCCAGCAGCAGGATCGCCACGTTCTCGTTGACTCCTCCGACACGTGCGGCATCGAGCTGGAGGACATCGACAGCGCCCGCCTGCAGCAGCTGTTTGGCGATGATCCGGTTGTGCATCTGTTCGCCGGTGGCGACCTTCACAGGCGACACCGCCCGACGGATCGCGGCATGGGCCAGCACATCATCAGGGCTGGTGGGCTCCTCGATCCAGGCCGGTCCCTCCGGCGCCAGGCGCTGCAGCCAGGCCACCGCCTCCTCGACGTCCCAGCGCTGGTTGGCATCCAGGGCGATCGGATACCCCGGTCCTAGTTCCTCGCGAGCGATCCGGAGCCGGCGGGCATCGTCCTCCACGTCGCCGCCGACCTTCAGCTTGACCATGCCGAAGCCCTCAGCACGCGCCTCCCGCAGCAGGCGCACGAGCTTCTCGTCGCTGTAGCCGAGCCACCCCGGAGAGGTGGTGTACGCAGGGATGCCGACCGCCTGGAGAGCGGCGATCCGCGCGGTCTTGCCCGGCTGCGCGCGACGAAGCAGCTCCAGCGCCTCCTGGCGGGTCAGGGCATCGGAGAGGTAACGGAAGTCGACGAGATCCACGATCTCCTCCGGCGAGAGCTGCGCCAGCAGCAGCCACAGCGGTACGCCCTCGCGCCGGGCCCGCAGATCCCACGCAGCGTTGACCACGGCACCGATCGCCATGTGCATGACGCCCTTCTCCGGGCCGAGCCAGCGCAGCTGGGAGTCGCCGACGAGCTCGCGGGAGAAGCCGCCGAGGTCCGACAGGAGAGCCTCGACGTCGCGCCCGACGACATGATCCGCCAGGGCCCGGATAGCGGCGCACTGGACGTCGTTGCCGCGTCCGATCGTGAACACGAGGGCGTAGCCAGCATTCCCATCGCTGGTCATCAGCTCCAGGTATGCCGCCGAGTAGTCCGGGTCCGGGTTCATGGCGTCGGAGCCGTCGAGGTCGCGCGACGTGGGGAAGCGGACGTCGTGGACCTGCAGCTCGGTGATGGTGGGCATCGTCTACCTCGAATCACGCCGTGGGAAATTGACCCACTCCTCCGATGTTTGAGGCGACGGTACGGATTGCGGGCGCGATCCACAAGCCGGACACCTCGGTGGTGGACACTTTTCTGCGTGCCGCCGTGCAGAGAACGCCTGACAGCCATCCGATCTCTCCACACCGTGTGGCCGCCCTCCACGCCTCCGGAGATCCGATGATCACGCGAACTCCTGGACCGACCCGTCCGGATGCACACGGGCGTCGCCAGGCCCGTCAGCTCGACATCGCTCCGAGGCAGAGCACGCGGCTCCGCCGGTCCATCACGACCAAGAGATGAGCGGCGTGTCACACGGAGCGATAGCCTGCACCGCATGACCGTTTCCCGAACCCCGTCGGACCGTGCCGGGACCCCGGCCTGGGCCACGCGCCTGATTGAGGCGATCGAGCGCATTTACCTGGTGCTGCGCGTGAACCTGGTGTGGATCGCCCTGAGCCTGGCCGGTCTCGTCGTCCTCGGTGTGGCGCCGGCCAGCGTGGCCGCCTCCGATGCCTTCATCGCCGCTCGCCACGGGGCGAAGGTCCGCGTCCTGGCCACGATGTGGCCGAGCTTCCGCGAGCATCTGGTCACCGCCAACGTGCGCATGCTTCCGCTGATGGTGGTCCAGGCCGGCTCGGTGGCGATGCTCTGGATCGTGGCCGGAGGTGCGGTGGAGACGCCGATGATGAGCGCCGGGCTCGGGAGTCTCGCCGCGGTCAGCGCCGCCTGGTCCACGGCGAGTGTCGCCACGATCATGTCCACGCCGCGGGTGCGCCGGCAGGATCCCTTCGTGGCGTGGCGGCTGGCGCTGCTGCTGCCCGGAGCGATGCCAGTGCGGGTGATCGGCCTGATTCTCGGCCTCATCGTCTGGATGGTGCTGTGCTCCCTGGTATGGCCGGTGGCCGTGCTGCTGGGAGCCGCGGCGGCGATCGATCTTGCCACGAGCCTGCTGAGCCGAAAGGTCGAGCTGCTGCTCGAGGAGATCGAGAACAACCGCGCCGCCGCATCGTGACGTCTCCGCCCTCGAGGCGGAGCGCTGTGGATGCGTTCGCGTCCTACCCCGCCGCGCGGGATACCCTGGCGGTACGGCCGCCCGGTGTCGCGCGAGTGATCGCGCCGCACGCCGTCGGGCGGCCCCGTGCGAGCTGGAACGGAGAGACATGGCTGACCTGGATGTGACCCGTGCGGACGTGGTGCTGATCGGCGGTGGCGTCGCCAGTGCCACCCTCGCCGCGATGCTCACCGAGCTGGAGCCCGAGTGGGACCTCGTGGTCCTCGAGAAGCTGGACACCCTCGGGGCGGAGTCCAGCGACGCCTGGAACAACGCCGGCACCGGCCACAGTGCGCTCTGCGAGCTGAACTACACCCCGCAGGACGTGGACGGCTCGGTCAGCCCGGCCAAGGCGATCTCCATCAACGAGCAGTTCCAGGTCTCCCGCCAGTTCTGGGCCCACCTGGTCGAGAACGACCGTATCGGCGACCCGTCGGACTTCATCCACTCCGTGCCGCACATGAGCTTCGTGCACGGTCTCGACAATGTCGACTATCTGCGCCGCCGCCACGAGGCCCTGGTCGCCAGCCCCCTGTTCGACCGCATGGAGTTCACCACCGAGCACGCCCAGCTGGCCGAGTGGGCACCACTGGTCTCGCAGGGCCGCCCGGTCACCGAGACCATCGCCGCGACCTACTCCCCCGACGGAACCGACGTCGACTTCGGCGCCCTGAGCCGTCAGCTGCTGGACTTCGCCGGACGCGTCGGCACCACCGTCTCGACCGGTTCCGAGGTCATCGACCTGCGCCGGATGGGTGAGGACTGGGGCGTCATGGTCCGCGATACGGCCGACGGGACGATCCGCGTGGTGCGCGCACCCCGCGTCTTCGTCGGCGCCGGCGGCAACGCGCTGCCGCTGCTGCAGAAGTCCGGGATCGACGAGATCCGCGGCTTCGGCGGGTTCCCCATCTCCGGGCAGTGGCTGCGCTGCACCGATCCCGAGATCATCGACCGTCACGAGGCCAAGGTGTACGGCAAGGCCGCCGTCGGCGCCCCGCCGATGAGCGTCCCCCACCTCGATACCCGGTACGTCGCAGGGCAGCGCTCACTGATGTTCGGTCCCTACGCCGGCTGGTCCCCGAAGTTCCTGAAGTCCGGCCGGTACACGGACCTGTTCGCGTCGATCAAGCCCTCCAACGTCACGCAGATGATGGCGGTGGCCCCGCCGAACCTGGATCTGATGATGTACCTCGCCTCCCAGCTCGTGGCCACCCGTCACCAGCGGTTCGAGGCGCTGCGGGAGTACATGCCCTCGGCGCGGGAGTCGGACTGGGAGGAGGTCACCGCCGGACAGCGGGTCCAGGTGATCGCACCGGACCGCGACAAGCACGGCGTCCTCCAGTTCGGCACTCAGCTGATCACCGCCGCCGACGGGTCCATCGGCGGCATGCTCGGCGCGTCCCCGGGGGCGTCGACCGCCACCAGCATCATGCTGAACGTCCTCGAGCGCATGTACCCCGACCGCATCGACGCCTGGCGCCCCACCATCACCCAGATGGTCCCGAGCTGGGGCACGAAACTCTCGGACGACCCCGAGACGGCGCACCGGACGCTGGAGCGCACGGCGGCCTCCCTGGGCCTCGAGCACCCCTGACAGCGGCGCCGGGGACCGGCCCGATGAACCCCGAGACGGCCGCCGGCACCGCAGATGCACGAACACGACGCACGAACCCACCATTCGAGAACCCACGAACTCCGAAGGCGCGAACCCGCGGCCCGACGGGCGCGAGACGACGAAGGAAGAAGGACGCCGGATGCGCATATCACTCATGACCACGTGCCTGGTGGATGTGATGACCCCCGACGTCGCCCGCTCCACCGTGCTCCTGCTCGAACGGCTGGGACACGAGGTGGTCTTCGACAAGCGCCAGACCTGCTGCGGCCAGATGCACACCAACTCCGGGTACTACTCGGAGGCGGCGCCGGTGGTGCGCAGCTTCGTGGACACCTTCGAACCCGCCCTGGACTCCATCGACGCGATCGTGATGCCGTCCGGCTCCTGCGCGGGCTGCGTGCGCGAGCAGCACCAGCTGGTCGCCCAGCACGAGGAGGACGACGAGCTCGAACAGCGCGTCCAGGCCGTGGCGGCGAAGACCTATGAGCTCTCCCAGCTGCTGGTGGACGTGCTCAAGGTGACCGACGTCGGCGCCTACTTCCCCCACAGCGTCACCTACCACCCCACCTGCCACTCGATGCGCTTCCTCAAGGTGGGCCCGCGCCCGCTGAAGCTGCTGCGCGCGGTCGAGGGCATCGAGGTGAAGAACCTTCCCGAGTCCGACACCTGCTGCGGCTTCGGCGGCACCTTCTCGGTGAAGAACGACGCCACCTCCGACGCGATGGTCACCGACAAGGCCGCCAATGTCGTCTCCACGGGTGCGGAGTACGTCGTCGCGGGGGACGCCTCCTGCCTGATGAACATCGGCGGCAAGCTCCGCCGCACCGACGCCGCGCCGCGGGCGATCCACCTCGCACAGATCCTCGCCTCCACCCGGGAGGATCCCTTCATCCCGTCCGAGACCATTCTGGGGAGGGCTTCATGAGCACCGTCGACCTGGGGATTCCGTCCGTCCGCCCGCAGCACGCCTCACCGTCCTCGAACCTGCGCGGCGATCGCTCCTTCCCTGCCGCGGCCCGGGACGACCTCGCCGACGAGACCCTGCGGGGGAACCTCCGCCACGCCACCTCCACCATCACCACCAAGCGCGCCGCGGCGGTGCGGGAGGTGCGCGACTGGCAGAAGCTGCGGGACGCCGGCAGCGCCCTGAAGTGGCAGGTCACCGACCATCTCCCGGAGCTTCTCGAGCAGCTCGAGGAGTCCGTGACCGCTGCCGGCGGGGTGGTCCATTGGGCCCGCGACGCCGACGAGGCCGGAGAGATCGTCACCGGCCTCGCCCTCGAGCGCGGCGCCGAGGAGGTGCTCAAGGTCAAGTCGATGGCCACCCAGGAGATCGGCCTGAACGAGACCCTCGAGCACGCCGGGATCCGCGCCATCGAATCCGATCTCGCCGAGCTCATCGTGCAGCTGGCCGGTGACACCCCCAGTCACATCCTGGTCCCGGCGATCCACCGCAACCGCGCACAGATCCGCGAGATCTTCCTCGAGGCGATGCCGGACCTGGACGAGTCCATCACCGACGACCCGGCCGAGCTGGCCGAGGCATCCCGCCGCTTCCTGCGGGAGAAGTTCCTGGACATGCCCGGCTCGGTGGCGATCTCCGGCGCGAACTTCGCCGTCGCCGAGACCGGCACCATGGTCGTCGTCGAGTCCGAGGGCAACGGGCGCATGTGCCTGACCCTGCCCAAGACCCTCATCTCCGTGGTGGGCATCGAGAAGATCGTGCCCACCTTCGAGGACCTCGAGGTGTTCCTGCAGCTGCTGCCCCGATCCTCCACCGGGGAACGGATGAACCCGTACACGACCCTGTTCACCGGGGTCACCGAGGGGGACGGACCCGAGGAGTTCCACCTGGTGCTGCTGGACAACGGCCGCAGCGCCGTGCTCGAGGACCCGGAGGGCCGCAGCGCCCTGCACTGCATCCGCTGCTCCGCATGCTTGAACGTGTGCCCCGTCTACGCCCGCTCGGGCGGCCACGCCTACGGGTCGACGTACCCCGGTCCGATCGGGGCGATCCTCTCGCCGCAGATGACCGGGATGGGCGACGCGGACGATCCCAGCACCTCGCTCCCCTACGCCTCGAGCCTCTGCGGGGCCTGCTACGACGTGTGCCCCGTCAAGATCGACATCCCCAAGATCCTCGTGCATCTGCGGGCAGAGGACGTCGACCAGCGCCGCGATACGAAGGGCCAGTTCCGGGGCACCTGGGACGTGGCGATGAAGGGAGCCGGTGCCCTGATGTCCTCCCCGCGGGCGTACGACGCCGCCGTGCGCTCGGCCGGACCGCTGACCAAGCTGATGCCCGGCGCCAACATCGGCAAGCTGCCCGGCATCGTTCCCCTGATGCCGGGCTGGACCGATCACCGCGACCTGCCCAAGCCCGGGAAGTCCTTCCGCAGCTGGTGGGACGAGCACCAGAAGGAGACGGCGTCACGGACGGCCGATGGAGCCGCCGGCGACGGAGACGCCGAGGAACCCGGCGGAGCCGGGCAGACGTCGCAGACCGGCACCGAGGGCGAGGAGCGAGCATGAACGCCTGGGCCGACGAGCGTCCCGTGCGCACGCGCGGGATGAGCGCCAAGGAGGAGATCCTGGCCCGGGTCCGCTCCGCCCTGGCGGTCCCCCGCCGGGACGAGGTCACCGATGCCGAGGACGTCCCTCGCGCGTATCAGCGCGCCGATGACAAGCAGGAGGTCTCCACCGACCCGGCCAAGATCCGCGACGTGCTGGTCCAGCGCCTCGAGGACTACACCGCGATCGTCCACCGCACGAGCGCAGCCGGGGCGCCCGCCGTCATCGCCGAGGCCGTCGGCGAGGCCAGGCAGGTCATCGCACCGCCCGGGGTACCGGAGAGCTGGACCCGGGAGCTGGGCACTGCGGTCCTCCTCGACGACGGCAGCGCCTCGCCGCACGAGCTCGACGCGATCGACGCCGTGCTCACCGGCTGCCACACGGCGATCGCCCTGACCGGCACGATCGTGCTGCGCGCCGACGAGCTCGGCGGGCGCCGCGCGGTCACGCTGATCCCCGACCACCATGTCGTGGTGGTCGAGGCGGAGCAGGTGGTGCTCGGAGTGCCCAAGGGCATCGAACGCATGAACACCGATCCGCGTGCCGCCTGGACCATGGTCTCCGGCCCCAGTGCCACCAGCGACATCGAGCTGGACCGGGTCGAAGGAGTCCATGGCCCCCGCCGCCTCGAGGTCGTCCTCATCGAACCGGAACCAGAACCCGAACCAGAGCCCGAGAACGAGACCGAGACCGAGTCCCGGAACGATCAGGAGAAGACAGCATGAGCGATCCCGTGGCCGAGACCCCCGCCGGCACCGGCATCCCCCCGCAGAATGCGCCCCGCGACCGCGGCGACCTCTTCACCCTCAGCGCCGGCACCTACCAGGCGCAGGTCTCCACGGTGGGAGCGATCGTCGAGTCGCTGAGCATCGAGGGACGCGACCTCCTGGTGCGCAACCCCGAGCAGGGGCCGATGCAGCACTTCCGGGGCGGGATCGTCGCCCCCTGGCCGAACCGGATCGGGGACGGGAAATACACCTGGGACGGCCAGGAGATCCAAGCCGCCCTCACCGAGCCCGAACGCGGCAACGCCCTGCACGGACTGATCGCCTTCCACCCCTTCACTGCCGCGACCGTCGCGGAGGACGAGGTCATCCTGCGCGGCGAGCTGTTCCCGTCCACGGGCTACCCGTTCCATCTGCTGCTGACCGTCCGCCACGCACTCGACGCCGAGACGGGACTGACCACCACCGTGACCGCACGCAACATCGGCCACGCCGATGCTCCGTACGGCGTATGCCCGCACCCCTATCTCGTCGCCGGCCCGGAGCCGCTGGATACGTGGTCGCTGCACTTCGAGGCGGAGACGGTTCTCACCGTCACCGAGGACCGGCTGCTGCCCACCGGTACGGCGCCCGTCGCCGACGGCAGCGAGTTCGACTTCCGCGCTCCGCGGGTCATCGGCGACCTGTTCATCGACCATGCCTTCACCGACCTCGGCCGCGACGCCGACGGCCGGCTGCGCGTCAGCGTCTCCGCGCCCGGCGGAACCGGCGTCGAGCTGACGGCGGGCGAGGAGTGCGGTTGGCTGCAGGTGCACACCGCCGATCGTCCGGAACCGGAGAACAACCGGGTCGGGCTCGCGGTCGAGCCGATGACCTGCCCGCCCGACGCGTTCCGCAGCGGCGTCGACGTGGTGCGTCTGAGTCCGGACCAGGAGTTCTCGGCCTCGTGGTCGATCCGGGGCTGGTGAGTACGCCCGGTCGGGACAGGCACATGCTGCGGCGAGCATGAGAAGGACCCGTCGCCCTGAGGGCGACGGGTCCTTCTCTCACCGGGTTCCAGCGACCCGGGCGGGTGCCGTATCAGTTGGAGTGGGCATCCTCGTACGCCTTGCGGATGGTGCCCGAGATGCGGCCGCGATCCGGGACCTCGTAGCCGGCCTCGCGGGCCCACTGGCGGATGCGCGAGGAATCGTTCGAGCTGCTGGAGCGGGAGGAGCTCGAACCGCCCCGGGTGCGGCGGCCGCCGACGCGACGGGCCTTCTCGACCCAGGTGCCGAGCTCGTCGCGGAACGTGCGGGCGTTCTGCTCGGACAGGTCGATCTCGTAGGCGACGCCGTCGAGGGCGAAGCTCACCGTCTCGCTCGCGGTCGCTCCATCGACATCATCGACGAGCTCGACATAGGTCTTCCTTGCCATGGGGGTCTCCCTTGTTGGTCGGGTCTGCTTCATTTGCGACCTCGGGATGATGTCGCACGCTGGTTCCAGTATCCAGTCCGCGCGCCCATATATCAATCCGATCACGGAGATTTGTGGACAACGGTGACGCTATTCATCCCCGCGGTGGAGTTCGCGGTAATCCTGTTCCGCCCGGCGCTCGGCCTCGCGTTCGCGTCGATCGGCCCGCATAATCGCCCGCAGCGCGAACCAGAAGAGCAGCCCCGCACCGATCGGCGGCAGCAGCGAACCGGCTTCGTACCAGAATCCGCCGTCCATCTCAGGCCTCCGGTTTCACGAGCGGGAACAGGATGGTCTCCCGGATGCCGAGCCCCGTCAGGGCCATGAGCAGGCGATCGAGGCCCATACCCATTCCGCCCGTCGGCGGCAGCGCGTATTCCATCGCTTCCAGGAAGTCCTCGTCCAGGCGCATCGCCTCGTCGTCGCCCTGGGCAGCGAGCGCGGCCTGCTGGGCGAACCGTTCGCGCTGGATCACCGGGTCGACGAGCTCGGAGTACCCGGTGCCCAGCTCGAAGCCGCGCACGTACAGGTCCCACTTCTCGACCACGCCGGGCGTCGTGCGGTGCTCGCGCACCAGCGGGCTGGTCTCGACCGGGAAATCACGGACGAAGGTCGGCTCGTGGAGATGGTCGCCCACACGGTGCTCGAAGAGTTCCTCGACGAGCTTGCCGTGCCCGAACTTGGGATGATCGAGATCGAGATCGAGGGACCGTGCGATCCCGCGGAGCCGTTCCGTGTCCGTCTCGGGGGTGATCTCCTCGCCGAGGGATTCCGAGAGCGAGCCGTACACGGTGATCTTCGCCCATTCTCCGGAGAAGTCGTACTCGGTGCCGTCGGCGAGAGTGACGACCTGGGAGCCGGTGGCTCGTTCAGCGGCTTCCTGGACAAGTGTCCGGGTGAGGTCCCCGATGGAGTCGTAATCCCCGTACGCCTGGTACGCCTCGAGCATCGCGAACTCGGGCGAATGGGTGGAATCTGCCCCTTCATTGCGGAAGTTGCGATTGATCTCGAAGACCCGCTCGAGACCGCCGACGGCCGCGCGCTTGAGATACAGCTCCGGGGCGATCCGCAGATAGAGATCCAGATCGAACGCGTTCATGTGGGTGACGAACGGCCGCGCCGCGGCGCCGGAGGGGATCACCTGCAGCATGGGCGTCTCGATCTCCACGAAGTCGCGCTCGTGGAACGAGGTGCGCAGCGAGTGCATCACCTCGGCGCGGCGACGCACGGTGTCCCGTGCCTGCTGGCGCACGATGAGGTCGACGTAGCGCCGACGCACCCGCTGCTCCTCGGAGGGCTCCGCGTGCAGCACCGGCAGAGGCCGCACAGCCTTGGCCGCCATCTGCCAGCTGTCCGCGAACACGCTGAGCTCACCGCGGCGGGAGGCGCCCACCCGGCCGTGGAAGAAGACGTGGTCGCCGAGGTCCACGTCGGCCTTCAGATCGGCCAGACGCTGCTCGCCGAGCACCGCGAGGGAGGCCATGATCTGCAATCGCTGCCCGGCGCCGTCCTGGATGGTGACGAAGGCGAGCTTGCCGGTGTTGCGCTGGAACACGACGCGGCCGGCGACGCCGACGACGTCCTCGGTCTCCTGTCCGGCCTCCAGATGGCCGTACTCCTCGCGGACGGCGGCGATCGTGGCGGTCACCGGCACTCCGACCGGGTAGGCGTCCTCCCCGCGCGCCAGCAGGCGCTCCCGCTTGGATTTGCGGACCGCTACCTGGTCGGAGTGGTCCGTCGCATCGAGGGCAGGGGGATTCTCGCTCATGAGGGCGATTCTCTCATCACTGCCCGAGGATGTGCCCGCCTCGTCAGGGTGCTGTCGCGACCACCACAGCGGCGTCCAGCAGCCGCGTGCCCTCGACCCGGGCGGCCACCACCACGAGGACGTCGCCGCGGTGGTCCGGGCCGATCTCCTCGAGCGTGGCGGGATCCAGGGCGAGCGCGTAGGCCCATTCGACCTCTGCGCGTGCGAGGGCCTCCCCCAGCGCGCGGCGGATCCCCGCGACCGATCCGCCTGCCGCGTCCGCGGCGGCGACCGTGCGGGAGAGCGCCAGCGCCCGGTCGCGCCCGGCCTCGGAGAGGTAGGCGTTGCGGCTGGAGCGGGCCAGTCCGGAGGGTTCCCGCTGGATCTCGACGGGCTCGATCCGCACCGGGAGGTCGAGATCGGCGACCAGACGCTGGATGATCGCGAGCTGCTGTGCGTCCTTGCGGCCGAACACCGAGACGTGCGGGTCGGTCAGCTGCAGCAGCTTGGCGACGACGGTGACGACGCCGTCGAAGTGGCCGGGGCGGGCCGCGCCCTCGAGGATGGTGCCGGCGCGCCCCGCGGTC
Organism: Brachybacterium sp. GCM10030267; assembly: GCF_042666875.1. Classification (NCBI taxonomy): domain Bacteria; kingdom Bacillati; phylum Actinomycetota; class Actinomycetes; order Micrococcales; family Dermabacteraceae; genus Brachybacterium; species Brachybacterium sp. GCM10030267. The sequence continues at coordinate 64,981 of NZ_JBHTCX010000017.1, forward strand.
ACCGAGACCGTCGGCGGCAGGACCGGGTACATCTCCTGCACGCTCGGGGCGAAGACGAGATCGACGAGTCCGTCCACGACGGCGAGGTCGGCGTCGAGATCCCGCGGGTAGGCCTCGTAGTCCTCCCCCGGGCCGAACTGGAGAGGGTTGACGAAGTCCGTGAGGATCACGTGGTCGGCGACCTCACGGGCACGGGAGACCAGGGCGAGATGGCCCTCGTGGAGCGCGCCCATGGTCAGCACCGCCGCGACCGTTCCCCCCATCGCCGCGCGTCGCGTACGGAGTTCGGCCTTGGTGGTGACCAGCGCCGTGGTGGGAGGTGTCTGCGAACTCATGCCGTCTCCTGTGTCATGCCGTGTGCTGTGTCCTGTCTCGAGCACGTGCCCGCCGTGCGCGGCGACATGCCCTCTCCTGCCTCGAGGGGTCCCCCGATCTGCGGAGCCCTGGCCCCGTGGCGTCTCGGGACGCGTCGGGACCGCGGCTCACGCATCATCGGCGGGCCCGTGATCCTCGAGCAGCTCGCGCACCTGCTGCCGGGTCCGGTCCGGGAGCCCCGCCCGGGCCAGAGCCGCGACCGCGAGGGCGCGGTAGGTCGCTCCGACGTCACCACGCCGGCTCGTGACGCCCGAGGGGTCCGCCCCGCCGGAGGACCGGTCGACGTCGTCGAGCGCTCCCAGGTGCGCGGCCACCGTCCCGATATCGCCCCGCATCACCGGGCCCGTCAGGGCCTTGGCGCCGCGGCGCAGGGACTCGTCGAGGGCGGCCTCCAGCAGCGGTCGCAGATAGGCGCCCGGGTTCTCGATCCCGAGGCCGGCGAGGATCTCCCGGGCCTGGTCGACGAGCACCACCAGATGGTTCGAGGCGTGGGCGAGTGAGGCGTGATAGAGCGGGCGATCGCCCTCCTTGAGCACTACGGCCTCTCCCCCGAGCTCGACCACGAGCGCCCCTGCCACCGGCAGGAACGTCGGCGCGGCGGTGATGGCCATGGGGCAGCCGACCAGTCGCGACAGATCCGCCGAGGTACCGGTGAAGGTCATGGCGGGGTGGATGGCCAGCGTCGCGCTGCCGGCGTCGGCCAGCGGGGCGAGGACGCCGGTGCCGTACCGACCGGAGGTGTGCACCACCAGCTGTCCGCCGGGCGCGAGACCGGTGGAGGCGATGCCCGCGGCGAGCGGGCCCAGCTGGTCGTCGGGGACGGCCAGCAGCAGCATCTCGCTGCGTTCGACGATGGCGGGAACGTCTAGCAGCGGCACGCCGGGCAGCAGGTTCTCGGCGCGCGTGCGGGAGGCGTCGGAGACGGCGTAGGCGCCCGTGATGGCGTGGCCCTCGGCACGCAGCGCGGCGCCCATCACGGCTCCCACCCGTCCGGCGCCGATCACGCCGATGCCGAGCCGGGGTGCGCTCATCGTTCCTCCTGAGGCAACGGGGACGACGCGGCGGACGGCGCCGAGGTCTCCGCCGACGGGACCGTCGAGCTCGCGGCGGCCATCCCGAGCGCCGGCCGGGGCCAGTGCTCGCGGTCGCGGTACCGGCGCAGGGTCGCGGCATCGCGGGCGAGCACGCTGTGCAGCGCGAGCGCGTCTCGGCGCGAGAGGGCGCCGAGGGCCAGGGTGCTGCCGGCGATGCCGACCTTGAGGTCGAGGACTCCGAGCCGGCGTCCGATCGGACCGTCGTGGAGGGAGAGCTCCTGGATCCGTTCGCGGGGCACGATCTCGAGCTTCTTGGTCAGGATGCCGCTGCGGTGGACGAGCGCCCCCGGCAGCAGCACGCTGACACTGGTGCGGCGGTCGATCCAGTACAGCCCGACCGGGGTGCGCATCCCCTCGATGCTCCGGGCCGGGGCCGTGAGCAGGCGCTCGAGGACGGCGAGATCGTCGGCGGTTCCCAGCGGCGCGGCCAGGTGGCCCAGGGTGGCCTGCAGCTCCTCGCGGGTGCCGACGGGCAGCGCGCTCTGGGCGCCGTTGACGTCGTCGTCCTCGATGCCGGCGACGGTCACGGACACAGCCGTCCAGTCGGGCCCGCGCCACAGCAGCGGCCGGCGCAGTTCGAACCGCTGGATCCGCCCGGAGGCGATGTTGTCCGTCCGCGTATTCGCCAGGCCGCGCCGCATCCGCAACCCGCGGTCGGTGATGCGGGAGACGAATCCCCAGCCGGATTCGATGCGGCCGAACACGTACCGCGGCACGGCGATGAAGGCCGGGGCCAGAGGGATGAGCACGGCCGGGGACACTCCTTCCTGCCAGATCACCATGATGGCCGCGAGGCTGACGCCGACGAGGGTCATCACGGCGCCGATGAGGAAGCCGAGGTCGCGCAGCAGGGACCGCACCAGGCGCCCCGTGGGGATCTGCGCGATCAGCTCGCCGTCGGTGACACCGTCGTAGAGCACCCGCTGCAGCCGTCCCCCGGCCGCAGCGGCGCCACCCGTGGCTGTGCTGCCGTGCTCGCCGGTGCCGTCGCCGGATGCTGTTCCCACGGGCTCCCCGGCACCCTCGATCACGTCACCGGGCGTCCCGGGCGCGCGATGGTCCCCGTCTCGGACCTCCTGCGCGGAGGCGCCCTCGACGGTCCCTGCCGTCCCGGCCGGCCCCGGTGCACCGGAGGCGACGCCCAGGATCCGTGTGCGCAGCTCCTCGGCATCGGCGGATCGCACGTATTCGATGTCGAGGTAGGACTCTCCCCCGCCGGCGACCTCGATGCGCACCTTGGCCAGTCCCAGCAGACGGGCCAGCAGCGGCCGCTCGACGGAGACCGACTCGATGCGGGCCCGTGGGGCGTACTCCCGCGAACGGCTGATCAGCCCCTTGTGCAGCGAGACACCGTCCTCGTCGACGGCGTAGGTGGTGAACCACCACACCAGGGCGGACAGGACGATCGAGATCACGATCACCCCGGCGAGCACGGCCAGGCCGATGACGGCTCGGGTCAGGGTGAAGTCGTCGATGAGGCGGGCGACGTTCTGCGCCGAGACCACGGCGACCAGCCCGATGATGATCTTCCATCCGGTGACCAGGGGCGTGATCGGGTGGGTACGGCGACGCTCGGCGGCCGGTGCGGCGGCGTCGGGGGCGGTCGGCTCCGTCTCGCTCACAGCGCCGCCATGTTCTCGATGCCGCGGTCGGTCAACAGCTCCCGCAGTCGCTCCGCCTCCTCCTTCGGCAGGCCGGGCAGCGTGACGCTGGAGGCCCCGGCCGCCGTGGTCACGGTCAGCTTGGCGAGGCCGTAGCGGCGGTCCACCGGGCCCTCGTCGATCTTCACCGACTGCACCCGGCCGTAGGGGATGGTCTGGACCGAGCGGAACATGACGCCCGCGGCGATGGTGAGGTCCTCCTCCGCGTCCAGGTATCCGATGGCCCGGACCCGGCGTGGAGTGAGAATCAGGCTCTGGAGGAGCAGGATCAGGGGCACGACTCCGAGGGCGGCGATCCACCACCAGCCCGTCAGCACCGTGCCGACGATCGCCGCGGCGATCATCAGCAGCCAGATGACGTAGCCGACGATGCCGGCGACGTAGCGCGCCCGGATCAGCTTCTCGGAGACAGGGCGCAGGGCCCCGGCCCCGAGCAGGCCGTCGGGCTCGTCGGGGATCGCCGGCCGGTCGGCGGTTGCGGGCCGGTCGGCACTCGCGGGGCCGGCGGGGATCGCGGGTTCGGCGGGGACGTCCGGCGACACGGCGTCACGGCCTCCGTGCGCTGCCGGGGCGGGTGATGCCGGAGCGGTGCCGGGCCCGGATTCCTCGGATGGGAAGGTCATGGGATCCATCGTGTCACCTCAGGGCCCTTTCGGCGCTCCGACGCGGGTGGGAGATCGGACCGTCGATGGTCGGGCGTCGTCCGGGTCGGGCGTCGTCCAGGTCGGGCCTCGTCCGGGGCGGGCACCGTCCAGCGCGGGCCCTCGGCGCCGTCGGCATCACCCGGGGCCCGATGGGCTCAGTGTCCTGCTTCGGCGCCCGCCGCGCTGTCGCCGTCCTCCGGGGGCAGCTGGCCCCAGCGCTCGACGATCACTCCCAGCACGCCGAGCACGATCCCGGCCACGGCGGCCGCAGCGGTGGGCAGGATGGCTGCGAGCGGATCGCCCGTGCCGGTGATGATCAGGAAGAGCGCCTGACCGGTGAAGATCCCCCCGACCACGGCGCCGGTGTAGGCGCAGGCCCGGGCCAGGAGCACGGTGCGGAAGGCGGTGGGCAGGTCGATCTGGAATCGGCGTGGAGCCAGGGTGGGATGCAGCCGGCGCTCCTCGCTCTCGAGCATGTAGCGGCGCAGCGGGATCCCGTAGACCAGCAGCACGGTCGACAGCGCCACCAGGACCAGCGTGGTCAGCCAGCCGGCGATCGGGAGCGAGTGGCCGCGGCTGGCGAGGGTCTCCAGCATCTGGGCGCCGAAGCCTGCGCCGACGACGAAGATCAGCACCAGGACCGGGATGTTCAGCGGCCTCACGGACGATCGAATCCCGTCACGGCAGGGCCCGGCCGCAGACCGTCGCGGTCCCCGGCCCGGGCCAGGAGGTCCGCGATCCGGCCGTGGCCGGGCAGCTCGGCGGCGGGCCGGGCGGCGTGCCAGGGGGCGAGCACGAAGGCGCGCGCGTGGGCGCGCGGGTGCGGCAGGCTGAGCTCGGCGTCGTCGAGGCGATGGTCGCCATAGGTGATCAGGTCGACGTCCAGGGTGCGCGGACCCCACCGGACCGCCCGCTGGCGATGGGCGTCCTGCTCGGCCCGGCGTGCCGCTTCGAGCAGATCGAAGGGCCCCAGCACGGTGCTCACCCCGACAGCCGTGTTCAGGTAGGCGCCCTGGCCGTCGGGTCCGCCGACGGGGTCCGTCTCCAGCACGGGCCCGGTCCACTCCACCTCGATCCCCTCGGCCTCGGCGAGCACCGACAGGGCGCGCTCGAGATGAGCGGCCCGGTCGCCGAGGTTGGAACCCAGGGCGAGCACTGCCTCGATGGGCGCGGCGTCGCGCTCGATGCTCACGGCTACGTCGCCGACGGGCAGGCCGACGGGAGCCGAGGGCTTGTGCACGGTCAGGGCCACCCGGCGCACCCACGGTGCCCCCTCGCCGGTGAGGATCCGATCGGCGATGCGCTCGGCGAGGGTCTCTATCAGCTTGTGGGCGCCGGTGCTGATCTCCTCATGGACGGCCAGGGCGATCCCCGCGTAGTTCACGGTGCGGGCGAGGTCGTCGGCGCGGCCTGCCGGGGCGGTGGAGAGATGGAGGGTCACGTCCGCCACGAACTGCTGTCCGAGCTCCGTCTCCGCGGCGAGCACGCCGTGCCGCCCCCACGCTCGGATTCCCGTGACCTCGATGCGGTCCAGTCGTCCCGGCGCGCGCCGGGGCGCCCTCGTGACGTCCGGTGCACCGGCCTCGCGCGGCACGGAGGACTCGGGGGTCATCGGCCGGCGCTCCGGCGCAGACGGTCGCCGACGCGGACGGCGGCGAGGTTCGGCGGGACGTCGTGGACCCGGACGGCCCAGGCCCCGTGCTCCGCGCTGTAGGCGCTGATGGCGGCGGTGGCGGCGTCACGGTCGACGCCGAGGGAGCTGACGAATCGTTTGCGCGAGGCACCGATGAGCAGCGGCAGCCCGTGGGAGGCGATGTGCTCCCACCTCGCCAGCACTTCCCAGTTCTGCTCGCCCGTCTTGGCGAAGCCGAGGCCGGGATCGGCCACCAGGAACCGGTCCTCGACCCCCGCGGCCCGCAGTGCGTCCAGACGGTCCTCGAGCTCCGCGGCGCTGTCGCGGGCCACATCCTCGTACTCGGTCAGCTCGGTCATCACGTCGCTGTGCCCTCGCCAGTGCATGGCCACGAACACCGGCGGAGTGCCGAGCCGGGTCCGCAGCCGGGCCGCCTCCGCGCCCATGTCGACGTCGGCGCGGCCGGCGGAGACGTCGTTGACGATCAGGGCGCCGGCCTCGATGCTCGCGGCCGCCACGGAGGCGCGCATGGTGTCCACGCTGACGACGATGCCCTCGCGGGCCAGCTCGCTCACCACGGGCAGCACGCGCCGCAGCTCCTCGTCCTCCTCGACCCGGGGCGCCCCCGGGCGGGTGGATTCACCGCCGACGTCGATGATGGAGGCTCCCTGCGCTGCGAGCAGCCGCCCGTGGGCGATCGCGTCGGGAGCGCTGTCGTGCTCGCCCCCGTCGGAGAAGGAGTCCGGAGTGACGTTCAGAACGCCCATCACCAAGGTGTCGTCACCCGTGAGGCGCTCAGGAAGGCCGTCGGGCCGCAGTCGGCCGCTGCGCGGTCGGGTCCGGGTGCTCATGAGTCAGCTCCGGTTGATGAGGCTCATGGCCTCGGCGCGCGTGCTGGGGCTGTCACGGAGCATGCCGCGCACGGCGCTGGTCACGGTGCGGGCACCCTCGGCGCGCACACCGCGCATGGACATGCACATGTGCTCCGCCTCGATCACCACGATCGCGCCGCCCGCGCCGAGCTCGTCCATCAGCGCGTCGGCGATCTGGAAGGTGAGTCGCTCCTGGACCTGGGGGCGACGGGCATACACGTCCACCAGCCGGGCGAGCTTGCTCAGTCCGGTGACCACGGCCCCGTCCGGGATGTAGCCGACGTGGGCGACGCCGACGAACGGCAGCAGATGGTGCTCGCACATCGAGTGGAAGCCGATGTCGCGCACCAGCACCAGCTCCTGGTGCTGGATGTCGAACGTGGTCGCCAGCGGCTCGTGGGGGTCGCGGTCGAGGCCGTCGAAGACCTCCTCGTACATGCGCGCGACCCGGGCGGGGGTGTCCTGCAGACCGGCCCGGTCGGGATCCTCGCCGATGGCCGCGAGGATCTCGCGGACCGCCGCCTGGAGGCGGGCATGGTCGACCGCCATCTCAGCCCCTCGTCCCGTTCCCGTCACCGTAGCCGTGGCCCTCGCCGTAGCAGTAGCCCTCGCCGGTCCCGCCGGGGGCCTCACGATGCGGTGCGCCGGGGATCTCCGGGCCGTCGCCGCCGGGGTGCGGCAGTTCGGGCGGATTGGGCTGGAGCGGCTCGCCGGCGTCGGAGTCCTCCGCGCCCGTGGCGGTGGTGCTCGCCCCGACCCGGGGCGCCTCGAGGGACGGCCGGTCGTCGCTGGACTGCCAGACCTCGCGCAGCGGCCGCTTCTTGACCTGGGCGAAGATCTCGGCCAGCTCCTGCTCGCCCAGGGTCTCCTTCTCGAGCAGCTCGGCCACCAGCCGGTCGAGGACGTGGCGGTTGTCGACGATCACTGCCCAGGCCTCGTCCAGGGCGTTGTCCAGCAGCGCCCGGACCTCCTGATCGATGAGGCGCGCGGTGTCGGCGCTGAAGCGCGGAGCCTGACCCTGCTGCATGCCGACGAAGACCTCGTCCTGCTCGCCGGCCAGGGCCACCTGCCCCACCGACCGGCTCATGCCGAGCTGCATGACCATGGTCCGCGCGATCTTGGTGGCGTTGTCGAGGTCCGAGCCGGGTCCGGTGGTGACGTCGTGGAAGATGCTCTCCTCCACGGCGTATCCGCCCATCGCATAGGCGAGGCGGTCCAGCAGCTCGTTGCGGGACTGGTAGTTGCGGTCCTGGGTGGGCACGACCATGGTGTAGCCGCCGGCCCGGCCGCGCGGCAGGATGGTCACCTTGGTGACCGGCGCCGAGTTGTTCATCGCCGCGGCGACCAGGGCGTGGCCGCCCTCGTGATACGCGGTCATCTGCCGCTCACGGTCGTTCATGACCTTCGAGTAGCGCTGCGGGCCCATCGAGACGCGATCGACCGCCTCGTCCAGGGCTCGGTTGTCGATGATCTGGTTGCCGCTGCGGGCAGTCAGCAGCGCCGCCTCGTTGAGCACGTTGGCCAGGTCCGCGCCGGACATGCCGATGGTGCGCTTGGCGATGGCCTCGAGGTCGACGTCGTGCGCCAACGGCTTCCCCTTGGCGTGCACGCCGAGGATGTGCAGGCGGCCCTTCATGTCGGGCGCCTCCACAGCGATCTGGCGATCGAAGCGGCCCGGACGCAGCAGGGCCGGATCCAGGATGTCCACACGGTTGGTGGCGGCGATGAGGATGACGTTCTGGTTCTCGTCGAACCCGTCCATCTCCACCAGCATCTGGTTCAGGGTCTGCTCGCGCTCGTCGTGGCCGCCGCCCATGCCGGCGCCACGATGGCGCCCCACGGCATCGATCTCGTCGACGAAGATGATCGCGGGGGCGTTCTCCTTCGCCGTCGAGAACAGGTCGCGCACACGGCTGGCGCCGACGCCGACGAACATCTCCACGAAGTCCGAGCCGGAGATCGAGTAGAACGGGACGCTGGCCTCCCCGGCCACGGCCCGGGCCAGCAGGGTCTTGCCGGTGCCGGGCGGGCCGTACAGCAGCACGCCCTTGGGGATCTTGGCTCCCACCGCCTGGTACTTGTCGGGTTCGACGAGGAACTGCTTGATCTCGTCGAGCTCCTCGACCGCCTCCTCGGCGCCGGCGACGTCCGCGAAGGTGACCTTGGGGGATTCCTTCGAGAACAGCTTGGCCTTGGACTTGCCGAACTGCATGGCCCGGCCGCCGCCGCCCTGGGCGTTCATGATCAGGAACCAGAACAGCCCGATGAAGATCAGCAGGGGCAGGAAGGACAGCAGCAGCGTCGACCACCAGGAGCTGCTGGCAATCTCGTCGGTGTAGCCCTGCTCGGGTGCGGCGTCCTCGACCGCCTGCACGACGGCGTCGCCGCGGGCGTCGACGTAGCTGAACCGGACCTGGGTGCCCTTGTTCTCCTCGCCGTCGACGAAGTCCTCGGTCAGCACCAGGTCGACCCGCTGCTGGTTGCCGTCGATGATCTTGGCCTGCTCGACGGTGCCTCCCTCGAGCAGCTCGAGCCCCTGCTCGGTGTCGATCTGCTGATAGCCGTCGCGCCCGAAGAGCGAGAACAGCACCATGCCCAGCAGCAGCGCGACGATGATCCAGATCGCGACCCCGGTGAAGGGCCTGCGCTTCTTGTTCTTGGTGGCCGAATCCGCCATGTCAGTCCTCGTAGACCGAGCGCTTGAGCACGCCCACGTAAGGGAGGTTCCGGTAGACCTCCGCGTAATCGAGTCCGTAGCCGACGACGAACTCGTTGGGGATCTCGAACCCGACGTACCGGACGTCGATCTCCACCCGCGCGGCGTCCGGCTTGCGCAGCAGGGTGCAGATCTCGACGCTCCGGGGGCCGCGCGAACGCAGGTTGGACAGCAGCCACTTCAGCGTCAGGCCCGAATCGATGATGTCCTCGACGATGAGCACGTTGCGACCGGAGATGTCGGCGGAGAGGTCCTTGAGGATCCGCACGACGCCGGAGGACTTGGTGCCCGAGCCGTAGGAGGAGACCGCCATCCAGTCCATCTCCACGGTGAGATCGATCGAGCGCGCGAGATCTGCCATGACCATCACGGCGCCTTTGAGCACGCCCACGAGGATCGGCGGCTCCTCCGCGTAGTCCGCGGCGATCTGCTCTCCGATCTCGGCGAGCCGGTCGCGGATCTGCTGCTCGTCCAGCAGTACCCGGTCGACATCAGGGTGGTGGTGCGTCAAGGGCACGCGGGTCTCCTCCGTGGATGTGGTAGGTCGCCCGTCGGGGCTCACGGATCCGAACGGCGCCACACCAGCAGGCCGTCGCGACGAGCGACTTCGATCCTACCCGGTACGGATACAGCCGCCTGACCGTGCCATGAGACCACCAGGGCGTCGATGGCGAGCACCTGGCGCCGCAGCAGGGACTTCGTCGGCCCGGGAGCTCCGGGCGGGCGCGCTGCGCTCTGGGCGGAACGTGACCCATCGCGCAGGACGCGGGTCCGCAGCGGGGCCGCGGTCGCAGCCAGGGCGTGGACGTCGAGCAGGAGCAGGTCACCCTCCTCGCGGGCCGGGGAGCCGTCCCGGCGCAGCGAGTCGAGCAGTTCCGCGGCCTCGGCGTCGAGATGGTCGGCGTCGGGGCGCACGAGGTCGGCGCTGCGGGCGAGGTTCTCGTCGATCTGCTCGCCGAGGATCTCCCGCAGCAGGGGCAGCGCTCGATGGCGGACCCGTGCGCGCAGCATCGACTCGTCCGCATTCATCGGGTCCTGCCACCACTGGAGATCGTGGAGACGGCAGATCTCCTCGGTGTCCGCGCGGCGCAGCGCGGTGGTCTCGTCGCGGCCGGTGCCGAGAAAAGGCCGCAGCAGGCCGTCGCGGGAGCGCGGGATGCCGGCCAGCGCTCTCGGACCGGCGCCGCGCGCCAGGGCCATCAGCACCTGCTCCGCCTGGTCGTCGAGCGTGTGTCCGAGCAGGAGCGCGAGACCTCCGCGATCCTCGAGGAGGGTCTCCAGGGCGGCGCGGCGAGCGTCCCGGGCGGCGTTCTCGAGACCTCCGGCAGCGTCGGTGGGCACATGGGCCTGGAGCACGTGGGCGGTGGCGCCGAGTCGCTCGGCCTGGGTGCGGGCGCGCTCGGCGACGCGGCCGGACTCCGCCTGGAGGCCGTGGTCGACGATCGCCGCCTCCGTCTCCAGACCCATCCGCGAGCCCACCCACACCGTGGTGGCCAGCAGCGCGAGGGAGTCGGCTCCGCCGCTGAGGCCCACCACCAGACGAGGAGAGAGGCGGCCGGCCGCGGTGTCGTCGGCGAGCTGCTCGAGCCGGGAGGTCAGGGCCGCCCGCACGGCGGTGCGGGCGCGGGCGACGACGGGCGGGGGTCCCGGCATCAGTCGGTCCGAACCATCTCGGCGGCGATCTCGTCGACCGCCGCCCGGGCCGCAGCGGCATCGGCGCCGTCGAAGCCGTGCACGACGATGGAGTAGCCCGCGGCGCGCCCGTCCGGCAGCGCGACCACGCCGGCGAGCGTCGCCGCTCCCCCGAGATAGCCGGTCTTGCCGCGCACGAGGCCGTCGGCATCGCGTGCCGAGTCCGCGTCGAACCGGTCGGCGAGGGTGCCGCTGAGCCCGGCGATCGGCACGTCGAACAGCAGCTGCTCCAGGGTCGGGACGTCCCCGGAGGCGGTCTCGCCGAGCACCGCCGCGAGCAGGGCGGGCGGAACCCGGTTCTGCCGCGAGAGCCCCGATCCGTCGCGGATGTCCAGTGCATCCAGGTCCTCGTCGGGCACGCCGAGCTCGGCGGCGAGATCACGGATCTCCGCCTCCACGGCGGCGGCGGCGCCCTCGGGGGTGGTCTCCTCGCCGCGCGCGTCCGCGACCAGGTGGGCCAGCAGCTCAGCAGTGGTGTTGTCGGAGATCTGCAGCGTGTGACGGACGATCTGCGACAACGGCTCGGAGTGGACCTCGACCGACGGGGCGTCCGCGGGAGCGTCGGCCGCGGTGATCTCGCCGTCCACCTCGATGCCCTCCTCGCCCAACAGCTCCGAGAACCGCAGCGCGGCGTCGCCCGCCGGGTCGGTGGACTTGGGACCGTACTGCTCCCCGTCGAGCCACCCCTCGTCCAGGGCGAGGGTGGCCGTCGGCGTCACCCAGCCGCCGGAGGGGCCGTTGTTCCCCCAGGCCGGGTTCCGACCGCCGGTGAGGTAGTTGTCGTCGAGGTTCACAGTGACCTGCTCGGTGCCCTGCTCGCGGGCGAGCGCCGCGGCCTGACCGGCCAGGTCGCGCAGGTCCGCGTCCGTGAGAGTCATGTCACCGCCGCCCTGGAGGGTAATCGTCCCCTCGGTCGCGACTGCCCGAGTGGTCAGCACCTCGTCGCCGTCGTACACCCGCAGCACCGCGGCCGCGGTGAGGAGCTTCAGGGTGGACGCGGGGATCCGGGCCGTGTCGGCGTCGCGCGCGGCGATGGTCTCGCCGGTCTCCGCGTCGGTCACGCTGAAGGCCAGCCCGCCTGCCACGACGGGGTCCTCGGCATGGGCGGACATGCGCTGTTCCAGGTCGGCCGCCGCTTCCGGGTCGGGAGAGGGGGCGACGGCAGGGCTCGGCGCGCCCGCGGAGACGCGCTCCCAGTCCTCCGCCTGCGCGGCAGGCCCGGTCCCGGGGCCCTCCTGCGACGTCTCGAGGGTCAGCACGCCCGGGAAGGCGTCGGTCAGATCACCGAGAAGGTAGAAGCTCCCGGGGACGGCGGCGCACAGCACCATCGCCGTCGCGCGCCAGACTCGCTCGGATACTCTCGCCACCATGGTCACCACGATATGGTGTCCAGGTCAGAACCAGTGCCCCCAGGGCCGGAGCAACGGAGCGGCTGTCGTGGAATTCGACGTGACCATCGAGATCCCTCGCGGGAACCGGAACAAGTACGAAGTGGACCACCACAATGGGCGTATCCGTCTGGATCGGATGCTGTTCACCGCCACCCGGTATCCCGACGATTACGGCTTCATCGAGGGAACCCTCGGTGAGGACGGCGACCCGCTGGACTGTCTGGTCCTGCTCGAGGAGCCGACCTTCCCCGGGTGCCTGATCCGCTGCCGCGCGCTGGGCATGTTCCGCATGCGCGACGAGGCCGGCGGCGATGACAAGATCATCGCCGTGCCCGTCGGCGACCGCCGTCAGGTGCGGCGCCAGGAGCTGACCGACGTCTCGGAGTTCCACCGGCTGGAGATCCAGCACTTCTTCGAGGTCTACAAGGACCTCGAGCCCGGCAAGAGCGTCGAGGGCGCCCACTGGGAGGGGCGCAGCGACGCCGAGGCGGAGATCCGCCAGTCCTACCAGCGGGCCGCCGGCACCGAGCACGCCAACGAGTTCACCCGCGAGGTCTGAGCGCGTTCGGGGCCGCGGCCCCGCCGGAGGCACCCCGCCGAGCGGGGGCTCCGCTCAGCGGTCGAGCTCGGGCCGGTCGCCGGCGAGCTCGCCATCGATGGTGGGTGCCTGGGAGAAGATCTCGAGCATCGCCTCGACGACGGAGCGGGAGACCGCGTTGGCCCCGAAGCCGCCGATGATCGCGCCGACGCCGAACGGGAGCAGACGACCCAGCCACAGGCCGCCGGCCCGGGCCATCACGCGCCGGCGCACGTAGCGGGAGAGCTGGCGGCTGATCAGGCCCGGCAGGAACCCGCCGCCCCCGCCGAGGACCGCATTCCACTGCAGGCCCTGCTTGCCCATGGCCTTCGCGATGATCTCCGTGCCCCGCTCGCCGCTGAGCACGCCCATCAGCACCAGGCGGCGGGTGTGCTTGTCGGACATGTCCACGTCGTAGATGTCGGCGGCGGCCAGGGTCAGGAACGCGCAGCTCTCTGCGAAGGAGACCCCCTCGCCGACGGTCAGCCCGACGGCGGCGGCGGTCCCGAGGCCGGGCAGCGCCGCGATGCCGCCGATGCCGGCACCGGTGGCCGTCGTCAGCCCGGTGAAGCGCCGGGTGACCATCTCCATCAGCTGGCGGCGCGTCGCCTCCGGGTGCTTGGCGCGCAGACGCTCGACGTAGCTGTGGGCGAACGGCGACTGGACCTTCAGGGCGGCATCGATCAGCGAGAGCCAGCGCTCGTCGAGCTGCTCGACGAACTCACCGCTGTCGTCCTGCTCGGGATTCGGGGTGGTCGGGTCGCTGCCGGGCATCATCGGCTCCGTTCCTGGGGGTCCTGGACAGCAATAAGCTACCGTCCTCAGCCGGACGGCGCCCACATCCCGCGCGGGCTCCGAGGCGACCCGGGCTCCGAGTGCGCCGCGCCGAAGCGCCTCGACGACTCGGCGATCAGGCCGGGCCCGGGTCGTCAGGCCCGGTCCGCGATGACCTCGCCCTCGCCGAGCTGGGTGATCTCCCCGCTCAGCCCGAGCCGACGGACAGCGTCGGGCATGTCGGTGTAGTGGGCGGTGTAACGGGCCGAGATGAACGAGCGCGGGACCATCTTGTCGTGGCACAGGATCCCGGCCAGATGGTCGGTCTCGTGCTGCAGGATCCGGGCGGGCCAGCCCCCGTGCTCCTCGTCGATCTCACGCAGATCTCCTCCGGGCAGCAGCTCGGTGGCTCGTAGTCGGACCCGCCGCGCCCGGGGGACGATCGACTGCCAACCGTCCACCGAGAGGCATCCCTCCCAGGCGTAGACGCGCTGGGTGCCCAGCAGCTCCACCTGGGGGTCCAGCAGCGCGCGCAGCGGGAACGGACGTCGTTCGAGGGGATCCTCCCCGGCGGACGCCTCGCCGGGGGCCGCGTCCTCCGCGTCCGCTCCTGCGTCCACGTCGGCGTCCGTTCCCGCTCCGGCCCCGGCGTACCGGTCCTCGACCACGACGAGCGCCAGAGGCAGTCCGATCTGCGGGGCGGCCAGCCCGACGCCCGGGGCGCGGCGCATCGTGATCGTCATGGCCTCCGCGAGCTCCAGCAGCAGCCCGGCGGGGATCCGGTCGCCGGCGGCGACGGCGCGCCGGCGCAGGGCGGGGTGGCCGGACTGCACGATCCGCAGCGGGTCCTCCTCCGAGGGGCGACGCTCCAGGATCTTCCGGCTCAGCTCAGTGATATCCACGCATCCAGTATCGCCTGACCACAACCGGCCCCTCCCATCCCCGCCGATCCCCGCCCAGCCCCGGCCGCCACTGCTCATCACCGCCTCGCCGCGCGCGGGAGACACCGCGCGGGAGACACACCGCACAGCTCGATGCACCACGAGGATGAGACGTGGGATACACTCTCGGAGCCGGTGCAAGGGAGCACCTCTCGCGAGAGCGACCAGGACCGGTGACAACACTTCACAACGGACCGTCCGGCACGTACCTGCCGGTGAAGGGATACACCATGGCAACTGTCACATTCGACAATGCGTCGCGCATCTACCCCGGGCAGGAGCGCGCAGCCGTCGACAACCTCGATATCCAGATCGGCGACGGCGAATTCCTCGTCCTCGTCGGCCCCTCGGGCTGCGGCAAGTCGACGTCGCTGCGCATGCTCGCCGGGCTCGAGGAGATCGACGCCGGCCGCATCCTGATCGGTGATCGCGACGTCACCGACGTGCCGCCGAAGGACCGCGACATCGCGATGGTGTTCCAGAACTACGCGCTGTACCCGCACATGTCGGTCGCCGACAACATGGGCTTCGCCCTGAAGATCGCCGGCAAGCCCAAGGCCGAGATCCGCCAGCGTGTGGAGGAGGCGGCCCAGCTCCTGGACCTCTCCGAGTACCTCGATCGCAAGCCGAAGGCGCTCTCCGGTGGTCAGCGTCAGCGTGTGGCCATGGGCCGCGCGATCGTCCGTCAGCCGCAGGTGTTCCTCATGGACGAGCCGCTGTCGAACCTCGACGCCAAGCTGCGCGTCTCCACCCGTACGCAGATCGCCTCGCTGCAGCGCCGCCTGGGCGTCACCACCGTCTACGTGACCCACGACCAGATCGAGGCCATGACGATGGGTGACCGCGTGGCCGTGCTCGACCGCGGCGTGCTCCAGCAGGTCGACTCCCCGCGCCGCATGTACGACCACCCCAACAACGTGTTCGTCGCGGGCTTCATCGGCTCCCCGGCCATGAACCTGATGGACGTCCCGCTCACCGACCAGGGTGTCCAGTTCGGCGGCACGGTGCTGCCGGTGGATCGCCAGACGCTCTCGGACACCGACGAGAAGTCGGTCACCGTCGGCGTCCGTCCCGAGGACGTCGAGCTGGTCCCGACGGACGAGGGCATCGCCATCGAGGTCGACGTGGTCGAGGAGCTCGGCGCCGACGCCTTCATCTACGGGCGCCGCGCCGGCAGCGAGGACACCTCGAAGCCGTTCATCGCACGCGTCGACGGGCGCCGTCCCCCGGCCAAGGGCGAGACGATCTTCTTCCGTCCCAAGCCCGATCACCTGCACCTCTTCGACGTGTCGAACGGTCAGCGACTGGGCGACTGATCCTCGCCAGCACGGCACATCGCGCGACGGGCGTCCGGCATCTGCCGGGCGCCCGTCGCCGTCCTATCGGCCGGGCGGCGCTCGCCGTGCCCGGATCGGTACGATTCCCTTCCGGCCGGGGGCGACCTGCACGGACAGTTCGCCGGCACGGTGCGCGCGAGGTGTGACGAAGTGCGCCCGGCTGGGCAGACGGTCTGCGATCGGGAGAGAATGGAGCCATGGCACCTCTGGAGATCACCGCATCGCGCGCAGATCCGGCCCTGCTGGACCTGCCGTGGGAGCAGCCGCTGGAGGACTGGCCCGAGGACATCCTCGCCGCTCTCCCCCGCGGTCTCTCCCGGCATGTCGTGCGATTCGTCCGGGTCTCCGGGCGGGTTCTCGCGCTCAAGGAGATCACCCACGACCTCGCCTCCCGCGAGTACGACATGCTGCGCGTCCTGGGCCGCATCGGAGTGCCCTCCGTCGTCCCCTTCGCCGTGATCTCGGGGCGCACCACGCCCACCGGGGAGCCGCTGGACGCGGTGCTGATCACCCGCCACCTCCAGTTCTCCCTGCCCTACCGCGCGGTGTTCAGCCAGGTCTCGCGCGAGGACACCACCGATCGGCTGCTCGACGCGCTCGCCGTGCTGCTGGTGCGCCTGCATCTGGAGGGCTTCTACTGGGGCGACGTCTCCTTGTCCAACACGCTGTTCCGCCGCGATGCAGGGGCCTTCGCCGCCTACATCGTCGACGTCGAGACGGGGTCGCTCCACGAGACCCTCTCCGACGGGCAGCGCAGCTACGACCTCGATCTGGCACGCACCAACATCATCGGCGAGCTGATGGACCTCCAGGCGGGCGAGATGTTCGATGCCGAGGCCGATCCGATCGCCATCGGCGATGAGCTCCTGCGGCGATACGACAGCCTGTGGTCGGCGCTGACGGCCCGGGAACGGTTCTCGGCCGACGAACGCTGGCGCGTCTCGGCCCGCATCGAGAAGCTCAACCAGCTGGGTTTCGACGTGGGAGAGCTCGAGATCACCACGGACCTGGACGGGACCACCCTGTCGATCCAGCCGAAGGTCGTCGACGCCGGCCACCACTCGCGCCGGCTGATGCGACTGACCGGCATCGACGCCCAGGAGAACCAGGCCCGACGCCTGCTCAACGACCTGGACCAGTACCGGGCGGCCACCGAGCAGCAGGCCGAGGAGGAGGAGTTCGTCGCGCACGAGTGGCTGCAGCAGCAGTACGAGCCCGTCGTCCGCGCGATCCCGCGTTCCATGCGCTCCAAGCTCGAGCCCCCGGAGTTCTTCCACGAGGTGCTCGAGCACAAGTGGTTCCTGTCGGAGAAGGCCGGCACGGACGTCAGTCTCGACGAGACCGTGCGGGACTACATCCTCACCGTGCTCATCCACCGTCCCGATGAGAAGTCGCTGGTGACGACCGAGACCTCGGCCCTGCCGATCTTCGACAGCTGAGAGTCCGAGCAGCAGCATGGCAGGTCCTTCCCCGCTGGCGAACCTCTCGCTGCGCGCTCAGCTGCGCGTGGACCGGCTTCCGCTCCGCCTCGCCCAGATGATGCTGGGACTGACGGGCTTCGGCCTCTCCCTCGCCATGCTGCTGCGCTCGGGACTCGGCGGGGCGCCATGGGACGTGCTGCACACCGCGCTCGCCGAGCGGGCCGGACTCAGCGTCGGCACGGTGAGCATCACGGTGAGCTTCCTGCTGCTGCTGGCATGGATCCCGCTGCGCGAGCAGCCGGGGATCGGCACCATCGCCAACTCCATCTGGGTGGGCGTGAGCCTCGACCTCGGGATGACGATCCTGCCCCCGGCCTCCACCCTGCCCATCGCTGTGCTGATGATGGTCGCCGGCGTGGTGATCAACGGCGTCAGCGGCGCCGTCTACATCGGCGCGCAGCTGGGCCCGGGCCCGCGCGACGGAGTGATGACGGGACTGGGCCGGCGTCTGCGCCGCCCCGTCGGCCCCGTCCGGATCGCGCTGGAGGCGTCCGTGCTGGCCGCCGGCTGGGCGCTCGGCGGTCCCGTGGGCGTCGGAACCCTCGCCTACGCGATCGGGCTCGGCCCGGTCATCCAGCTGGTCCTTCCCCGCGTGATCATGCCCGTACGCACCGCGGGACCGGCGTCCCCGTCCGCGGCGCCGGAGACGGGAGAGCCCGTCGGCCCGACGCCGCCGGCCGGCCCTGCCTGACCGTCTCAGCTCACGCGCGGCCCTGTGCCTCCCGGACTCCGGAGATCTCGTACAGCGCGATCGCTGCGGCGACCGACGCGTTCAGCGACTCCGTGCCCCCGCCCATGGGGATCGAGACCACCTGATCGCTGGTCTCCCGGGCGAGACGGGAGAGCCCCTTGCCCTCGGCCCCGACGACCAGCGCCGCCGGCTGCGTGCCGAGCTCGAGCTGCCGCGTGGTGACGTCCCCGCCGGCATCGAGGCCGAGCACGAACACGCCCTGCTCCTTGAGCGAGGAGAGGGTGCGGTTGAGGTTGGTGACCTGGGCGACGCGCACGCGCCCGGCGGCGCCGGCGGCCACCTTCCACACGCTCGCGGTCATGGAGGCGCTGCGCCGCTCGGGCAGGATCACGCCGTGGACGCCGAAGGCATCCGCGGAGCGGAGGATCGCGCCGAGGTTGCGGGGGTCGGTGATGCCGTCCAGCGCCACCAGCAGCGGCGGTTCGAACGCCTCGGCGGCGATCTGCAGCAGCTCCTCCACGTCGGCGTACTCGTACGGCGGGATCGTCAGGGCGACGCCCTGGTGCACGGCGTTGTCACTCATCCGATCCAGATCGGTCCGGGACGCCTCGGCGACCGGAAGGCCCTGGGCCGCGGCCAGGCGCATGATCTCGCGCACCCGCTCATCCGTCTCGAGGCGCACCATCACGGTCAGCTGCGTCGCAGGCACGTTCTCCTGCAGCGCCTCCAGCACGGCATTGCGGCCCACCACCTGGTCGCTGCCGGGGCGGTTCTTCGCGCCCTTGCCTCCTGCACCGCCGCGCCGGCTCGAGGATCCCGAGGCGGGCTTGGAGGAGCCGGTGAACGCCTTGTGGGCGGGGCGGTCCTTGGCCTTCGGGGTGGGTCCCTTGCCTTCCAGCGCGCGGCGGCGCACGCCGCCGGAACCGACGGACGGGCCCTTCTTGCCCTTGCGCACCGCGCCGCGGCGCGAGCTGTTGCCTGCCATGTGTGTCTCCTCAGTCCGTGGTCTCGAGCGTCCAGCGCGCGCCGTCGGGGCCGTCCTCGACGCGGATCCCGGCGGCGCTCAGCGCGTCCCGCAGGGCGTCCGCCCGGGCCCAGTCCTTCTCGGCGCGGGCCGCCTCCCGGGCTGCCAGCTGGGTGGTGATCAAGGCGTCCAGTGCCTCGTGCTCGGCGGTCGAGCCGGCATGGCTACCGGCCCATTGCGCCGAGAGCGGATCCAGGCCCAGCACATCGAGCATCGCGCGCAGCCGCCCGAGGCCCGCAGCGATCTCTCCCGCCGCACCTCCGCCGGCCAGAAGCGTGTTCAGGGCCGCCTGCTCACGGTGGATGACGGCGAGGGCCTCCGGCACGGTCAGGTCGTCGTCCATCGCCGCGATGAACTCGGCGGGCAGCTCGACGGCGGCGAGATCGGCATCGGCGCCTGCCGGCTCCTCCGGGCCGAGCTGCTCGGCGGCGCGGCGGGCCGTCGCGGAGAAGCGGTCCCAGACCACTTCTGCTTCCTGCATCGCGGTGGCGTTGTACTCGACGGTCGCGCGGTAGTGGCCGCTGACCAGGGCCAGGCGCACAGCAGGAGTGGGGTGGTCCGCCAGGGCACGGGCCGCGGTGACGAAGTTGTCCAGGCTCTTGCCCATCTTCATCCCGTCCACGGTCAGCACCCCGGAATGCATCCAGCGCCGGGCGAAGCCGTAGCCGGCGGCGTGGGACTGCGCCTGCTCGTTCTCGTGGTGCGGGAAACGCAGGTCCAGCCCTCCGGCGTGGATGTCGAACGTCTCGCCGAGGTACTTGCGGCTCATGGCGGAGCACTCGAGGTGCCAGCCGGGGCGGCCGCGGCCGAAGGGTGTGTCCCAGGAGGCGGTGGCCGGTTCCGTCGGCTTCGCCGCCTTCCACAGGGCGAAGTCGCGGGGGTCGCGCTTGCCGGGCTCCATCTCCTCCCCCGCGTCCTGCATGTCCTCGAGGGACTGACGGGTCAGGGAGCCGTAGCCGGCGTGGGAGGCGACATCGAAGTACACCGATCCCTCGCCGTCGGCGTAGGCGTGGCCGCGCTCGATGAGCCGCTGCATCAGCTCGATCATCTCGGGCACGTGGCCGGTGGCGCGCGGCTCGTAGGTGGGACGGCGGTTGCCGATGCGCTCGAGGGTGTCCTGGAACTCGCGCTCGAAGCGCAGCGACCATGCCCACCAGGGTGTCCCCGCCTCGGCGGACTTCACCAGGATCTTGTCATCGATGTCGGTGACGTTGCGGATGTGGGTGACGTCGTACCCGCTGCGCTCGAGCCAGCGCACCAGCACGTCGAAGGCGACGAACGTGCGCAGATGGCCCAGATGCGGGGCGCCCTGCGTGGTGGGGCCGCAGACGTACAGCGACACCGTCCCCTCGCGCACCGGGGTCAGCGGCGCGGTCGTGCGGGTGGCGGTGTCGTGCAGGTGGAGAGTCACGTCCTCCAGGGTAATGCCGCCTGCGGGAGCCCGCGGCCCCGCCGCACCGTGGCCGATCCCTCGATCGCGTCGGACCGCTCGACCCGGTGCCCCGGAGATCCCATGGGATCCGACGGATCCGCCGGGGCTCACTCCGTGCGGGAGCTGACCTTCTTGCCGTAGAGCTCCTCGAAGGTGTCGTCGTAGGAGACGGCGTTGTGGCGGCGCTTGCCCTGGACCGCACCGACCGCGCCCTGCGCGGTCTCGATGGTGGTCTCGGGCGCCTTGATCCGCTTGTACACCAGGAACGCGATCAGACCCGCGATGGCGGCGAGCACGATGAACACCACGGCGATGATCAGGAAGGAGAGCCAGTAGGACAGCCCCAGCGCCTCGAGCCCGGTGGCCGCGAAGAACAGCAGCATCACCCAGGCGGAGAGCAGCAGGAACAGCAGCACCGCGGCGCAGGCGGCGATGATGGCCGCCTTGATCAGGATCGCGGTGATCTCTTTCTTGGCGATGTCGATCTCGTGATGGACGACTCCGAGGAGCTCGTCCCGGATGGACTGGACGAGTTCACCGATGGACCGCTGGGTGGGCGGCGTGCTCGGATCGTTCGTGGTGTTGATCATGGTCGGAGCCTATCGCAGGGGTCAGGGGATTCGCAGTCGGCGCGGGGCGCCGGCGGGTGAGGTCAGTCGACCGAGACCCGCTTGCGCTTGGTGGTCTCCGGGCGGGGACCGGCAGAGGTGGAGCGACGCACGACGACGTCCGGGGCGACGGCGACGTCCCGTGGCTCGACGTCGTGACCGGAGACGCGTTCGACGAGGAACTGGGCGGCCAGTGCGCCGAGCCGGTCGGAGTTGGGATCGACGCTGGTCAGCTGCGAGACGCCGGAGGAGGCCAGCGAGGTGTTGCCGTATCCGGCCACGGCGAGGTCCTCGGGCACGGAGAAGCCGTATTCGCGCGCTGCGGAGAGCACGCCGACCGCGGTCACGTCGTTGGCGCAGGTGACGGCCGTGGGTACGCGGCTGCCGCGCAGCAGCATCGACCCGGCCGTCTGCCCGACCTGCTCGGTGAAGTCTCCGGGCTCGACGCGGGCCTCGTCCCCAAGGCCGTGCCGGTCCATGGCCACGCGGAAGGCCTCGGCCCGTTCGCGGGCGACCTCCGGGCCGACGCCGCCGACGTGGGCGATCTCCCGGTGGCCCAGACCCACCAGATGGTCGACCAGCAGTCCCTGGCCCACCTCGTCATCGATCCGGACGGTGTCGATCTGGCCGACGAACTCGCGGGAGCATCCGATGCCGACGAAGGGGCGATCGCCCGTGGCCTTCAGCACGCTCTCCATGTCGGCCAGGTCCGAGATCATGAGGAACCCGTCGACCCCGAGCTCGACCAGGGACTCGATGGCGTCGGTGTCCGCAGCGACCGGGTGCTCGGGCACGCGGCGACGCGTGGGGACGACCACGGCCGAGCGTCCGGTGGCGGTCAGCTCGATGCGGATGGCGCGCACCAGGTCCGAGATCCACGTGTTGCGCATCGTGTTGACCAGCACGGCCACCACGCCGCGGTGGTCGGTCTCCTCGCTGAGCTCCTCGAGGGGGAAGTGGAGCCGTTCGGCGGCCTCGTGGACGCGCCGGATCATCTGGGGCTTGATCTCCTCGGAGCCGCGCAGGGCGCGCAGAGCGACCGCGCTGGAGACGCCGAGCGAATCCGCGACGTCCCGCAGCGTCCCGCGGGACTGTCCGCTCTCCTCCATCTCAGAGGCCGTGTGGTCGATGTGCTCGATCACCTGGCCGGTCTCCCCCGCCTCGGGCGGCGGTGTCCCGGCATCGCTCTCGGGCTGGACGGTCTCATCGGCGGAATCGTTCGCGTCACTGCTCATGACCCCCATTGAACCGCATCTCGGCCCTGGCGACGGGACCGGCCGGTGCGACAGGCAGACGCGAGGACGGGGCCGGCGGGGGTTATCCCCCGCCACAACGGCAGGACGCCCCTGTGGGAACTCGGCGCGGGCCCGAATACTGTCGGTGCCATGGACGAGACCTCGACGACACCTCCGGACGGCCGCTCCCGGCTCAGCCTCGCGGCGCTCGCCTCCGTGATCGTCGGAGGCCTGCTCTTCTGCACCTGGTTCTGGATCAGCCTGACGATGCTGTTCACCGGGCTCGGCTCGCTGCCCGCCATGGGCACCGGCCTGCTGCTGCTGATCCCGTGGCTGCTGCTGATGCAGGCCGCCGTGCGTCTGGAGCGCCGGAGGGCCGTGGCGATCCACCGGATACCCGTGATCCTGCCCGCACGGCGCCGGTCGTGGCGCACGGGGGCGTCCGGGTGGATCCACGACCGCTGGCTCGAGCTGGGCAGCGCGGCCTTCTGGCGCGGGGTCCTCCATCACCATCTGGCGATGCTCGTCACCGGCGCTTTCTTCGTGCTGTTCCTCCTCCTGGTGTGGACCGGATGGACCGCCGGGGACATCGCGCTGCGCCACGGCCCGCTCGAGGTGGGCTCGGTCCGGCTCCCGCGGTGGATCCTGGGGCTCATCTGCGTGGCGACCCTCGTGCTGTCCACGGTGACCCTCGTGCTCGGAGCCCTCGCGGACCGGGGCCTGTCCCGCGCTCTGGTGTCCGGTTCCGAGGACGATCTGCGCGAGCAGGTGGCCGAGCTCGCCGAGCGCCGGCAGGGCGCGGTCGATGCCGCCGCCCAGGAGCGGCTGCGCATCGAGCGCGATCTCCACGACGGCGTCCAGCCGCGCCTGGTGGGTCTCGCCATGACGCTGGGCATGGCCAAGAACACGGTCCGTTCCGATCCGGACCGGGCCGAAGCCCTCGTGGGACAGGCCCACTCCGAGGCGAAGGCCGTGATGACGGACCTGCGCCAGCTGGCCCGCGGGATCCACCCCGCGGTGCTGACGGACCGGGGCCTGGACGCCGCCCTGTCCGCCCTCGCCGCCCGCTCACCGGTTCCCGTCGACCTGCAGGTCGAGCTCGGCCGCGGGGCCGGCCCCGCCCTGGATCGTGAGCGCGAGGCCGTGGCCTACTTCGTGGTCTCCGAAGCGCTGACCAATATCGCCAAGCACTCCGAGGCCGCACATGCCACCGTGTCCGTCACCCGCAGCGAGGACGTGCTGCGGGTGCGGATCGAGGACGACGGCCGCGGCGGGGCCCAGGTGCGCCGCGACGGACTCTCCACCGGCCTCGCGGGCCTGACCGACCGGGTGCGTGCCACCGGCGGCCGGCTCGAGGTCACCAGTCCCGCCGGCGGCGGCACGGTGCTGCTGGCCCTCGTCCCCGTCGGTCCCGGACACCGGATCCCGGCCGCGACCGGCCCGACCACCACCGAGGAGGCCCCGCGATGAGGATCGTGATCGCCGATGATGCCGTTCTGCTGCGCGCAGGGGTCGAGCGCCTGCTCACCGATGCCGGCCACGAGGTGGTCGCGGCCGTCGGCGATGCCACGGCGCTGCTCAGCGCCGTCTCCCACCACAAGCCGGACCTGGCGGTGATCGACGTGCGGATGCCGCCGACCTTCACCGACGAAGGGGTGCGCGCTGCGACCCTGATCCGGCAGCAGGACCAGGCGGTGGCGCTGCTGGTGCTCTCGCAGTACGTCGAGGAGCGCTACGCCTCGGAGCTCATCGCCGATTCGCCTCACGGGCTCGGCTACGTGCTCAAGGACCGCGTCGCCGATGTCGAGGACTTCCTGGCCGTCGTCTCCGATGTCGGGGAGGGCGGCACCTGGCTGGACCCCGAGGTCGTCCAGCAGATCTTCGTCCGCTCCCGGCGACGCCGCACGCTCGAGGCCCTCAGCCCCCGCGAGCGTGAGGTGCTCTCGCTGATGGCGCAGGGACGCTCGAACCAGGCGATCGCCGACACCCTGTTCGTCTCCGCCGGCAGCGTCGAGAAGCACATCTCCTCGCTGCTGACCAAGCTCGACCTGCCCCCGGTCGACGGGGAGAACCGCCGGGTCATGGCCGTTCTGCGCTATCTCGAATCAGAGGACAGATGATGACCAGCACTCAGACCCCACCGCCCCCGCAGACTCCACAGACCGGCCCCGGCCTCGCCGGCGGGTCACCGCACGGCTCCGGCCCCGACGCACCCAGGCCGACCACGTCCGTCGAACCGGCGCGCCGCCTCTCCCCCGCCCCCGAGGACGACCGTCCGTGGCGTCTGCTGATCACACTGCTCGGCGCGGCATTCGTGGCACTGATGGTGCTGGGCCTGGCCGCCATGTCGATCACCCAGTGGACCATCGCTCGCGGCTACGACGACGTGCCCGCCACCACGCACCTCGGAGAACCGAGCTCGCTCTCGCTGAGCTCACGCATCGCCGACGTCCGCGTCCTGCAGTCGGCGGATGCCGATCAGGTCTCGGTGGCGCTGGTCGAGAACGGAGCCACCGAGCTCCCGCCGGCCGATTCGCTGGTCCGTGCCCGGGTCGACCAGCAGGGACCGGCCGACGCCCCCGTCCTCGACGTGCGCCAGCCCGAACAGTTCAGCTCGGTGCCGTGGAAGCACGACGTGCGCGACGTGCTCGTCATCGTGCCCGAGGCGCATCGGCTCGCTGTGGACATCACCTCGTCGGTGGGTGACATCCGCGCCGACGGCGACTACTCCGCCATGACCATCTCGTCGCAGGTCGGAGAGGTCCGCCTCTCCCCCGTCAGCGCACCGGGCGGGCTCGACGTCAGCTCCGACGTCGGCGGGATCGACATCGAGCTGGAGGGCACCGCCCCCGAGACGATCGGCCTCTCCAGCTCCGTGGGCGACATCGATCTGCGGCTGCCCTCCGGCGCCGAGAGCGACGTGGACGTCCACACCGATGTCGGCTCCGCAGACGTCGCGGCTCCCGGCACCGGGCGCTGGGCCGTCGACGCCCGGGCGGATACCGGCGACGCCCGGGTGGACCCGAGCCTGACCCGCGCCGACGGTCCGCTGGTCGGCACGCTCACCGTCGTCTCGGACCTCGGCGACGTCACCGTGACGCGCTGAGGGACAGCGACGTCGCCGTGACCCGCTTCGAGGTGCGCGGCGCCCCGCCGTGACCCGCCGAGGGACGCTGCGACGCGGGGCCGGGGTCAGCTCTTGCCGCTCATCCCCTGCTGGATGAGGTCCATGACGGAGGCGTCGGCGAGGGTCTGGGTATCCCCCACGGTGCGGTTCTCGGCCACATCGCGCAGCAGGCGGCGCATGATCTTGCCGGACCGGGTCTTGGGCAGCTCGGTGACCAGGAGGATCTTCTTGGGCTTGGCGATCGGACCGATCTCCTTGCCCACGTGGGCGCGCAGGGTCTCGATGACCTGATCCTTGCCGCCCTCCTCGGCGACCGCGTCGTCATGGCCGGAGCGCAGGATCACGAAGGCGACCACGGCCTGTCCAGTGGTCTCGTCGTCGGCCCCGACCACCGCCGCCTCGGCGACCCAGTCGTGGCTGACCAGCGCGGACTCGATCTCCATGGTGGACAGACGGTGCCCGGAGATGTTCATGACATCGTCCACGCGGCCCAGCAGCCAGATGTCGCCGTCCTCGTCCCGCTTGGCGCCGTCACCGGCGAAGTAGAGCCCCTCGAAGCGGGACCAGTAGGTCTCCTTGAAGCGCTCCGGGTCGCCCCAGATGCCGCGGAGCATCCCCGGCCACGGCTGATCCAGGACCAGATATCCGCCCTTGCCGTTCTCGACGGACTCGCCGGCGTCGTTGACCACGTCGGCGCTGATGCCGGGCAGCGGGGTCTGCGCGGATCCCGGCTTGGTGGCCGTGATGCCCGGCAGCGGGGAGATCATGATGCCGCCGGTCTCCGTCTGCCACCAGGTGTCCACGATCGGGCAGCGGTCCCCGCCGATGACGCGGCGGTACCACATCCAGGCCTCGGGGTTGATGGCCTCGCCGACGCTGCCGAGCACGCGCAGCGAGGAGAGGTCGAACCTGCCGGGGATCTCCTCGCCCCACTTCATGGCGGTGCGGATCGCGGTGGGCGAGGAATAGAACAGGGAGACCTTGTGCTTCTCGACGATCTCCCACCAGCGGCCCTGGTGCGGGGTGTCGGGGGCGCCCTCGTAGATCACCTGGGTGGCGCGGTTGGCCATCGGGCCGTAGACCACGTAGGTGTGCCCGGTGACCCAGCCGACGTCGGCCGTGCACCAGTAGACGTCCGAGGACGGCTTGAGGTCGAAGACGTTGCGGTGGGTGTAGGCGGCCTGGGTGAGGTAGCCGCCGGTGCTGTGGACGATGCCCTTGGGCTTCCCGGTGGTGCCGGACGTGTAGAGGATGAACAGCGGGTGCTCGGCCTCGACCCAGACGGGCTCGTGCTCGGTGGAGGCGTTCTCCCGCGCCTCGTGCCACCACACGTCGCGCCCCTCGGTCCACTCGACGTCGCCGCCGGTGCGGCGGACCACCAGGACCTTCTCGACGGACTCGGCGCCACCGGCGAGCGCCTCGTCCACGGCGGGCTTCAGGGGCAGCTGCTTGCCGCGACGGTTCTGCCCGTCGGCGGTGATGACGACCCGGGCCTCGGCGTCCTCGATGCGCGAGCGCAGGGCGTCGGCGCTGAAGCCGCCGAACACGACCGAGTGCGGGGCCCCGATGCGGGCGCAGGCGAGCATGGCGAACGCCGCCTCCGGGACCATCGGGAGGTAGATGGCGACGCGGTCGCCGGTCTTGACACCGAGATCGGTCAGGACGTTCGCCATCCGGGAGATCTCGTCCTTGACCTGGGCGTAGGTGAAGGTGGCGTCCGATCCGTCCTCGTACTCGGCCAGGATCGCGGCCTGATCGCCGTGGCCGGACTCGACGTGGCGGTCCACGCAGTTGTAGGCGGCGTTCAGGGTGCCGTCGGCGAACCACCGAGCGAACGGGGGGTTGGACCAGTCGAGGGTCTCGGTGAAGGGCGTCTTCCAGCTCAGCAGGCCGGCCCGGGTGCGCCAGAAGGCGAGCCGGTCGCGCTCGGCCTCCTGGTAGAGCGAGGGACGGGCCACGGCGTTCTGGACGAACTCGGAGGACGGGGAGAACGTGCGGGTCTCCTGCGAGAGATTCTCGATCCCGGTGACGGCGTCGTCAGACATCAGCGCTCCTGCTACACGGGCCCCGGTTCCGGGGCGGAATGGACGCCCCCACCGTATCGCAGGAGACCCACGTCACGCGCACCGTCCGGGACCCGGAGAGGCGGGCCCGGGGCGCCTCAGCAGTCCGGGACGCTGACCGGGACCGCGGTGACCGCGAGCCCGCCCATCGCGGTCTCCTTGTAGCGCTCGCTCATGTCCTTGCCCGTGCGGCGCATGGTCTCGATGACGGTGTCCAGCGAGACGAAGTGCTCCCCGGTCCCGCGCAGCGCGAATCGCGCTGCGGTGATCGCCTTGACCGCGGCCATCGCATTGCGCTCGATGCAGGGGACCTGCACCAGTCCGCCGACGGGGTCGCAGGTGAGGCCGAGATTGTGCTCCATGGCGATCTCGGCGGCGTTCTCGACCTGGGCGGGCTTGCCGCCCATCGCCTCGCACAGGGCGGCCGCTGCCATCGAGCAGGCCGAGCCGACCTCGCCCTGGCAGCCGACCTCGGCGCCGGAGATCGAGGCGTGCTCCTTGTACAGCGAGCCGATCGCGCCCGCGGTCAGCAGGAACCGCACCGCGACCTCGTCGGGATCGACGCCCTCGATGTAGGTGGTGGCGAAGAACAGCACGGCCGGGATGATGCCGGCGGCCCCGTTGGTCGGGGCGGTGACCACACGGCCGCCCGCGGCGTTCTCCTCGTTCACGGCGAGCGCGGCCAGGGAGACCCACTCGAAGGCATTCATCGGCAGCCGCGTGGGGTCCTCGGCGCTGAGGGAGTCGTACCAGGAGGCCGCGCGGCGCTTGACGTCCAGCCCGCCGGGCAGGGTGCCGCCGGTGCGTGTGCCGCGCTGGATGCTCTCCTCCATGGCGTGCCAGATCGCCAGGATGCCGGCGCGGATCTCCTCGTCGCCGCGCCACTGCCGCTCCCGCAGCAGCATCGCCTCGGACACGGAGATGCCGCGGTCCTCGCACACGCGCAGCAGCTCGTCGCCGGTGGTGAAGACCGCCGTGCCCTCGCCCTCGGCGGCGACCTCGGCGATGGACTGCTCCATGTCGGCCTCCTCGACGACGAACCCGCCGCCGACAGAGAACATCGGCCGGCGCACCAGCTCCTCGCCGAGCGCGTCCAGGGCGATGAAGACCATGCCGTTGGAGTGCTGCGGAAGCACAGTGAGCGGATGCAGCTGGATCGAGGAGGGGCGCAGGCTGACCGGCAGCGTCCCATCCAGCAGTAAGCCGCCGCCCGCCTCGATGTGGGCCACCCGTTCGCGCCCGGCGATCGGGTCCACCGTCTCGGGATCTGCGCCCTCGAGGCCCATCACCACGGCGTCCAGCGTGCCGTGGCCGACGCCGGTCGCGGCGAGGGAGCCGTAGAGGTGGACCGCGACGTCCGCGACGTGCGGCGCGATCACCGGATCCTGGAGGGTCTCGCGGGCGAACTGCGCCGCCGCGCGCATCGGGCCGACGGTGTGGGAGCTCGAAGGCCCGATCCCGATCTTGAACAGGTCGAACGTGCTGATGCTCATGGCTTGCCGCGCTTGCGGGGACTGCGGGACGGCGCACCGGAACGGCCGCGAGCGCCGCCCTTACCGGTGCTGGCCCGGCCGCCGGCACTCTTGCCGCCGCTCCGGCCTCGAGCACCCTGGCTCCGGGAACCCTGGCCCCGGGCACCCTGGCCCTGGCGGCCGCGGCCCTTGCCACCGCGAGGAGGCTCCTCGTCCTCCTCCCAGGAGGCACGCCGTTCCTCATTGGCCCGGCGCTCCTCGGCGCGGCGGGCGTCGGCCCCTCTGGTGCGCTTGATGTCGAGCTTGCGCGGCGCGCCCTTGTACTTCACCTGCGCGGGGTCCTCGGCGGGCTCACCGCTGGGAGCGCGCGCCCCGAGCTGCTCCAGGGCCGGATCCTCGGCCTCGGCGACCTCGGCCCAGGTGGCCTCGACCTCCGCCTCCTCGACGATCCGCCGGGTCGAGCGGGTCTGGTGCGGCAGGGCGAGGGTGACGACGGTTCCCGCGGCGCCGGCACGGGCGGTGCGGCCCGAACGGTGCACGTACTCCTTGACGTCGGCGGAGGGATCGACGTGGACGACCATGCTCACGTCATCGATGTGCAGACCCCGGGCGGCGACATCTGTCGCCACCAGCACGGGATAGGCACCCTGACGGAACCCGGCCAGGACGTTGGTGCGCAGCCCCTGCTGCTTGTTGCCGTGCAGAGCCGCGGCGCGGACGCCGACCTCGACCAGCTCCTGTGCCACGCGCTCCGCGCCGAGCTGGGTGCGGGTGAACATCAGCGTGCGGCCTTCGCGGGCGCCGAGCCATGCGGTGACCGCACGCTTGGCGGAGGGTTCGATGGCCAGCACGTGGTGGTCCATGGTGGTCACGGCCGCGGCGACCGGGACGGTCTCGTGGCTGACGGGATCGACCAGGAACGTATCGACGAGATCCTCCACCTGCCCGTCCAGGGTGGCGGAGAAGAGCATCTTCTGGGTCCCCATGGGGATGGCCGCGAGGATGTCGGCGACATCGGGCAGGAAGCCCAGATCGGCCATGTGGTCGGCCTCGTCGATGACAGTGGACTCCACCAGGTCCAGCTGCAGGGCCCCGCGCTCGGCGAGATCGATCAGCCGGCCCGGGGTGGCGACGATGATCTCCACGCCGCGGGCCACCGCGTCGGCCTGCTTCTCGATGTTCATGCCGCCCGCGACCAGCTGCGCCTTGATCCCGACCGCACGGGCGTAGGGATGGATGGTGTCGACGACCTGGACGGCGAGCTCGCGCGTGGGCACCAGCACGACCCCGAGGGGACGCTTGCGGTGCACCTTGCGGCCGCGGAACCGGGAGGTCATGGCGAGGGTGAAGGCCAGCGTCTTGCCCGATCCGGTCTCCGCGCGGGCCAGCACGTCCCGCCCGGCGAGCGCATCGGGCAGGATGGCGGACTGGATCTCGAAGGCGCGCTGAAGGCCCTGATCGGCGAGCACACCGATCAGCTCCTCGGGCAGGGCCATGTCCTCGAAACGCTCCGAGCTATGGGTGGAGCGGCGACGGGCCTTGGGCATGGTGATCCTCCTGACGAAACGGACCCCACCATCATCGCGCACGGGCGGTCCGTGGAAGACTTATAGGCGATGTACCGCACTCTGTTGACCTCGAAGATCCACCGGGCCACCGTCACGCAGGCAGACCTGCACTACGTGGGCTCGGTGACAATCGACCCCGATCTCGTCGAGGCCGCCGGTCTCGTCGAGCACGAACAGGTCACCATCGCAGACATCACCAATGGTCAGCGCCTGACCACCTATGTCATCGAGGGCGAGCGCGGCAGCGGCGTGATCGGCATCAACGGCGCCGCGGCCCATCTGGTCTCTCCCGGCGACCTGGTGATCATCATGGCCTACGGGCAGTTCGAGGCGGCCGAGGTCTCCGCCCACCATCCGCACGTGGTGCACGTGGACGAGAGCAACCGCATCGTCGCCACCGGGGACGACGCCGCCCAGCCCGTCCCGGGGATGCCCGACCAGATCTCCGGCCGCGAATCCAGCGGCATCCGCTGACCCTGCCGGGCCGTCCGCCTGCCGTCACCGGCTGCCCGTCCGGCCGGTGGCAGTCTCCGGCTGCTGGCGAGCGGCTGTCAGCGACCCGCTGCGCCGACATCCGTCCCGCCCGCCCTGCGGACGCGGCGAGCCCCGGCCGTCCCGGCGCTCTAGGATCGGCCAGATGACGACGCCACTGCCCCGCACCGAGCCGTGAGCGGGGTCCTGGCCGGATTCTTCATCGTCTGGTCCCTCATCGGCGTGGGCTGGGTGACCGGGCGGACCGGTGTGCTGGGCCCGCACGGTCGCTATGTGCTCAACCGCGCCACGTTCTTCCTCGCCTCCCCCGCCCTGGTCCTCGTCGGCCTCCTGGAGTCCGACGTGCGCGACATCCTCTCGATCCCCATGGCAGTCGCCGGGATAGCGGGCCTCAGCACCGGCGCGCTGCTGCTGCTGGCGGTGCGGCTGCTGACGAAGCGGCGCGGGGCGGAGCTCGTGGTCACCGCGATCAGCGGGTCCGTGGTCAACGGCGCGAACATGGGCTTCCCGATCGCCGCCTACGTGCTCGGGGACATCTCCCACGCGCTGCCGGTGATCCTCTTCCAGCAGGCGGTCTACAACCCGCTGTACCTCTTTGTCCTCCACCAGGTCACGCAGAAGACGTCGCTCGGACCCGCCGGCGTGGCGCGCACCATCGGCGCCAATCCCGTCATCGTCGCCGGCGCCCTCGGTATGGTGCTCGCCCTGGCCGGGGTGGACGTCCCCGCGGTGGTGCTCGAGCCCGTCCAGTCGCTGGCCGATATGGCGATCCCCGCGATGCTGCTGGCCTACGGCCTGTCCCTGCACGGCTCGACGCCGCTGGCCAAGGACGACGGCTACCGCGGGCTGATCGCCGTCGCCTCGAGCGCCAAGCTGCTGGTGATGCCCGTGATCGCGCTCGGGGTGGGCCTGCTGTTCGGGCTCAGCGGGCATTCGCTGTACGAGGTCGTGGTCATGGCCGCTCTGCCGACGGCGCAGAACGTGTTCGTCGCCGCCGCGCGCTACCGGGCGGCGGAGAACCTCGCCCGGGACACGGTGCTGATCACCACCATCGGCACCGTGCTGGTGCTGCTGCTGATCTCCGGACTGCTCGGGGTCTGAGCCCGGGCCGGCCGCACTCCGTGGCCTGGCCCGCCCTCGAGGGGCGTCACTGCCTCACCGCGCCGCCGCGACGGCGAGCCCGGACCCGCCTCCGACCTGCCCCGAGGCCGAGGCTCCGGTCCCGGGCGCGAGCTCCCGCTCCAGGAACAGGCTCGCCGCACCGATGGCGCCGACGTCGTCGCTGAGGTGCGAGCACTCGAGCACGGCTCGGCCGTCGGCCACCCATTCCCCGAGGGCCTCGCGGAGGGACGGCTCGGCGACGGACCGCAGCGCGGGCCAGGTGGGCCCGCCGATGATGATCCGCTGCGGGTCGTGGATCCCCGCGAGAACGGTCAGCGCCTCCCCGAGAGCCGTGCCATGGAGGGAGATGATCTCCCTCGCTGCGCTCCGCCCCTCGTCCGCGGCGGCGGCGAGGGCATCGATCATGGCAGTGGTGCCCGCCCCGTCGGGCAGCTCGATCCCGGCGTCCCGGGCACGGCTGAGCAGCCGGTCGGCGTCGGTGTACACGCTCAGGCAGCCGTGGCGTCCACAGGAGCACACCTCGTCGGCGCGACCGGTGGGCAGATGCCCGATCTCGCCGGCCTGGGTGCTTCCGCCGCGGTGGACCTGGCCGTTCGCACTGACCGCGGAGCCCACGCCGTGGCCGACGTACACGTAGACCACCGTCTCGGAGCCGCCGAGGTGACGCGACCAGATCTCCCCCGTCAGGGCGGCATTGGTGTCCTTGTCCAGGAGCGCCGGCAGGCCGGTCACGGCGCTGAGGGCGTCGACCACGGGGACGTCGCGCCAACCCGGCATCCAGGGCGGGTTGCGCAGGATCCCGGCGGCGGCGTCGAGTCCGGCGGGGGCGGCGATCCCGATGCCCAGCAGACGGCGGCGGATCGGCTGGTCCGGCAACTCCTCGCCCAGCTGCGGCAAGGACGCACCGAGCTCACGGCACAGCTCGGCGATCGCGGCCGCGATGCGATCGATATCGGCCTCCGGCTCCTCGGTCGGCGGGGCGAGGGTGGCCCGGGCCACCGGCCGGGCGGCGAGGTCGCAGACGACGACGC
The DNA here is from genome assembly GCF_042666875.1 of Brachybacterium sp. GCM10030267. Lineage (NCBI taxonomy): Bacteria > Bacillati > Actinomycetota > Actinomycetes > Micrococcales > Dermabacteraceae > Brachybacterium > Brachybacterium sp. GCM10030267. The sequence continues at coordinate 98,034 of NZ_JBHTCX010000017.1, forward strand.
TGATGTGAGCGGGGTCGAGGTGCACCCCGACGGCCAGGCGAGCGTCGGCGACCACGCGCAGCAGGGTATGCGGCTTGCCGGGCCCGGAGATCCGACGACCTGCCTGTTCGATCATCCCCTCGGCCACCAGGCGGCGGGTGATCAGCGAGACGGCCTGGCGGGAGAGCCGGCTGCGCCGCACCACCTCCGCCTGCCCCACCCCGTCCGGAGCGCTGCGGATGGTCTGCAGCACCAGCCTCTCGTTGAACTCTCCGATATCGGACATCGACGACCCGCGCATGATGCTCCTCCCCGGCATCTCTCACGCTCCCACGCGGATGCCGTTGCATTAGTCCATCGGTGTGAGTAACCTACCTCACAGGAACGACGTGGTCCCTCCTCCCAGTGTGACCGCGAAGGCACCGATGCCTGCCGTTCCCCGGTCGCCGCGCCGACGACGGCGCGGCGAATATCGCCGCATCGCTGCAGGTGCGGTGCGTATCACCGCACCGATGGAGGTGCGGCGAATATCCGAAGGGAGAGCGATGAGCGCGAGCAATGCCGTCGCAGCAGGGGCCCCCGGCACCGGTGCCGCAGGGGCGGGCCCCTCTGCTGACCTCACGGCGCACAGCGGGCCACCGGTCCGGGCCGGCGCAACGGGCGAGACACCGTCCAAGCGGAAGCTGACACAACGGGAGAAACGCAACCTGCGCACAGGATTGCTGTTCATCTCCCCCTGGATCATCGGGGTCAGCGTGTTCGTGATCTACCCGTTGGTCTACTCCTTCGCGATCAGCCTCACCCAGTACTCCGGCATGAAGTCCCCGACGTTCATCGGGCTGCAGAACTACATCGCCGCTGCGCTGGATCCGATGGTCCACACCGCCGTGGGCAACACCGCCTACTACATGTTCATCGCAGTGCCGCTGGGCATGGTGGTCGCACTGCTGCTGGCCCTGGCGATGAACCGCAACGTGCGGGAGGTCGCGGTCTACCGCACCCTTCTGTATCTGCCCTCGCTGATCCCGATGTTCGCGATGTCGTTCATCTTCATCGTCTTCGTCAATCCCCAGTACGGCATCGTCAACCGCTTCCTGGGGCTCTTCGGGATGCCGGACACGAATCTCCTGGGGGAACCCAGCCTCGCCAAGCTGGTCATCATCCTCATGGCGCAGCTGGGGGCCGGCAACGCCGCGCTGATCTATCTCGCAGGTCTGCGAAACATTCCCGAGACCCTCTACGAGGCGGCGCGCATCGACGGCGCCAGCCGTTTCCGCCAGTTCCTGTCGATCACGATTCCGCTGCTGACCCCGACGATCCTCTTCAATCTGATCACGGGGGTCTCCGGCGCGATGATGGTCTTCACCGAGGCATACATCATGACCAATGGCGGTCCCGACAACTCGACGCTGTTCTACATGCTGTACCTCTACCGCAACGCCTTCTCGTACGGGCAGCTCGGTTTCGCCTCGGCGCTGGCGGTGCTGCTGTTCCTGTTCGGGATGCTCCTGGCGGGACTCATCTACTGGCTCTCCCGCCGGTTCGTGAACTACGACGTCTCGGCCGGCTGAGGAAGAGGAGAAGCACATGGCTATCGACACCGTGAATACGAGCACCCGCAATCTCGGCAATGCTCCCAAGCTCAAGCCCCGGTCGGAGTACGGACGAAACCCTGATGGCTCGCGCCAGAGCCCGGCCAGCGCATGGATCTCCCGACTTGTGATGCTGCTGGTCCTGGCGCTCTTCTCGCTGCCGCTGTACTGGATGATCATCTCGGCACTGAAGTCGCCCGAGGAACTCGCCCAGTTCCCACCCACCCTCTTCCCCCAGGACATCCGCTGGGAGAATTTCGCCGACGCCGTCACCGTGATGCCGTTCTGGCTGTTCTTCCGCAACTCCGCGATCATCACGATCAGCGTCGTGGTGCTCAGCGTGGTCTCGAACTTCATCGTCGCCTACGGCTTCGCCTGCATCGACTGGCCCGGCCGCAATCGCGTGTTCTTCGTCGTGCTGGCGACGCTGTTCCTCCCGCTGCCGGTGACCCTGATCCCCATGTTCGACATGTGGGCCGCGCTGGGGTTCGTGAACACGTGGGTGCCGCTGATCCTTCCGGCGATGTTCGCCGGTGGGTTCTTCACCTTCCTGCTGCGGCAGTTCATGCTCCAGACCCCGCGCGACATGATGGACGCCGCGCGGGTGGACGGGGCCAGCGAATGGTCGATCGCCTGGCGGATCGTGTTCCCCACCGCGCGCCCGGCGGTCACCGTGATCGCGATCTTCTCGGCCGTCGGCACGTGGAACGACTTCATGGGCCCGCTGATCTACCTGCAGGACGAGGACAAGCAGACGCTCTCCATCGGTATGCAGGTCTTCCGCACCGTCAACGCCCAGGACATCCAGTTCAACCTGCTGATGGCGGCATCCTTCCTGGTGCTGCTGCCGCTGGTGATCCTGTTCTTCATCTTCCAGCGCTACTTCATCAGCGGAATCACCCTCGGAGGTTTCAAGTGATCAATCGCAGAACTCTGCTGCGCGCCCTCGGCGCAGGGGCGAGCGTGACCATCGCGGGCGGATCGATCGTCGGCTGCGCCAGCCGCCCCGTCGGCGAGGACCGCGATCCGAACCATGTGCGCGTCTGGGGCGCGATCGCTGCGTTCGAGGAGTACGAGACCAATGTGATCGAGGCCTTCACAGAGCAGAACCCCGACATCAAGGTCACGATCTCGCCCGCCCCGAGCAACGGATCGGGGGACAACTCGCCGGTGATCACCGCAGTCCGCGGCCGCACCGGACCGGACCTGTACTGGATGGACCGCTTCAACGGTGCCCAGTTCGCGTCCCTGGGGCTGCTGGAGCCGATCAACGATCTCATCGAGGAGTACGAAGGAGTCAGCCCGGAAGAGTACATGTCGGGCTGGGTCAAGTTCGCCACCGACGAGCTGTACTACGACGGCCAGTGGTACGGGTTGCCCCTGGACACGGACACCCGGGCGCTGTTCTACAACAAGGACCTCGCCGACGAGGCCGGGATCGACCCGGCGCTGCTGGACCCGGCCAACGGGCCCATGACCATCGATCAGATGTGGGATATCAACGACTCGTTCAACATCCAGGACGAGCGCGGCACCTACGAGAAGCTCACCTGGATCCCCTGGGACGATCAGGGGTCGCTGCTGATGTGGGCCTACGCGTACGACGTGCAGATGTTCGACGACGACTCCTGCAACATGATGCTGAATTCCGAGGACATGCTCGGCGTGGCCCGGACGTACTCGGAGTGGGTCAAGCGGCTCGACTTCCCGCGGGTGGACGCGTTCAAGGCCACCTATCAGCCGCCGAACGCGCCGCCCAGCCAGACGTCCTTCTTCTCCGGGCGGCAGCTGTTCCAGATCAGCGTCCCGGACTCCGTCGGCAGCCTGCTGAAGTACAAGCCGGACATGCGCTACGGGCTCACTCATCTCCCGACGGCGCGAGAAGGCGGGGAACCGTTCAACTGGGCCGGCGGCTTCGCCTTCGTGATGCCGAAGGGCTCGAGCATGTCGGAGGCCGCGTGGAAGCTCATGACCTTCTACACCGGCTACGAGGGTCAGAAGATCTACATGCCCGGCATCAAGAAGATCCCGACGAACATCAAGGCGGCGAAGGACCCGGAGGCGTTCGATCCTGAGATCCAGTTCTTCGTCGACCAGATGCCCTACGCCACCTCGCGGCTCCCGCTGCCGGTGGGCACCAAGGTGTGGGACGCGATGTTCACCATGCAGGACAGCCTCAATCAGCAGTCGAAGACCCCCGAAGAGGCCGTCCGCATCGCCCAGGACTACGTGAATCCGACGATGCAGCAGTTCTGCCCGGTGCGCCTGCCCGAAGGCTACGGCGAGCCGGACCCGAACTTCACCGCGGACGACGCGCAGAGCTTCGACGCCTGAGCGCCCCGGGTCCGGGCACCGGGGCAGGGCCGGCTACGCGTCGCAGCCGGCCCTGCCCCACCGGGACCTCCCCATCACCCATGGCACATGCCGACCCCGATCCAGGAGACTTCGTGAGGTCACCGGCCGACCAGGATTTCCGCACCGCTTTCGCCCCCGGTGAGCCTCAGCCGGAGCAGGATTCCGCCCCGGAGTGCGCGGGCGTGCTCCGCAGCGCGAACGGCCCGCCGACGGGCATGGCGACGTGGGTCGAGGGCGGGCCCGACAGTGGATACAGCGTCAAGCGCCACGTCGGTATCACCGGGAGGGAATGCCTCGCCTACCGCGGGTACCACGCCCGCCCCGGCAGGGCGCACTCGTACAACATCGTGCTGCCCGTGCGCATCCCCGTCACCCGGCACACCCGGCTCTCCTACAAGATCTTCCCCCGCGACGTCTCCGACGGCACCGCCCTGCCCGCGCCCGGGGCGCACGTGGCGCTCGATCTCGAGTTCTCCGACGGATCCCACCTACGGGACCTCGGTGCCGTGGACGACCACGGCTTCGAGCTCAGTGCACGCGGGCACGGCGAGAGCGGGGTGCTGTTCGCCGGGCACTGGAATTCGGTCGGCGCGGACATCGGAGCGGTCGCCGAGGGCAGGACCATCACGGCGATCGGCCTGGACTACGAGCGCGACGGCGAGGAGGGCACCTTCGCCGGCTGGGTCGATGACATCGCCGTGGTGACCGAGACCCGATCGGTCGACCTCGAGCATCCCGCCGACCTGGTGGACATCCGTCGCGGGACGAATTCGAGCCCTGCCTACTCCCGGGGAAACACCCTGCCCGCCGTGGCCCTCCCCCACGGCTTCAACTTCTGGGCCCCGGTGACCGATGCGAGCTCCTCGAGGTGGCTGTACCACTACCAGCAGCAGAACGACGCCGACAACCTCCCCGCGCTCGAGGCTCTCGCCCTGAGCCATCAGTCCTACCCATGGGGCGGCGACCGCCACACGTTCCAGGTCATGCCCACGACCGATCCGGGACTCCCGAATCCCGACCGCCGTGAGCGTGCTCTCGCCTTCGACCACGAGGACGAGATCGCGCGGCCCCACCACTACTCCGTCTCCTTCCGCAGCGGAGTGCGAGCGGAGATCACGCCCGCCGACCATGCCGCGATGCTGCGCTTCACCTTCCCCTCCGGGACCGGACAGCTGATCTTCGACAACATCACCGGCAGCTCCGGCGGTGCGCACTGGGATCCGGACCGCAATGCGCTGGTCGGCGCGATGGGCCAGGACCGTGACCGGATGTTCCTCCTCGCCCGGTTCGATCGTCCCGTCGTCCGGGCCGGCACTCTCCAGACAGGTCGACGCACCGGATACGTGAGGTTCGAGACGTCCGCGCACCGGGAGGTCTCGATGCGCATCGCGACCTCCCGCATCAGCATCGATCAGGCCGAGCACACCCTCGACCTCGAGATCCCCGAGTCCGCCACGTTCGACGAGATCCGCGACCGCGCCCGCCGTGCCTGGGACGAGGTGCTCGGGGTGATCTCGGATGTCGAGGGAGCAAGCACGGACCAGCTGGTCACGCTGTACTCGAGCCTGTACCGGATGAGCCTCTACCAGAACTCCGCCCACGAGAACGTCGCCACCTCTGAGCGACCACGGCTGCGGCACGCCAGCCCGTTCCTTCCCGCTGCGGGCGAGGGCACCGACTCCGTGACCGGAGCCCAGGTCGTCGACGGCACGCTGTACCGCAGCAGCGGCTTCTGGGATACCTACCGCACGACGTGGCCCGCCCTCGCGCTGTTCTCCCCGCAGCGGACCGGAGAGCTGGTTCAAGGCGTCCTGGCCCAGTTCGCGGAGGCCGGCTGGTTCCCCACCGGGATGGTGGGCAGCTGCAGCGACGCCTCCTTCGCCGAGATCCACGCCCAGGGCGTGCGGAACTTCGATGTCGAGGCCGCCTACGACGTCCTGATCAAGCACGCCACCGTGGTCTCGGACCGGCGCGGGGCCGGACGCCCCGGGCTCGAGCGCGGCATCTTCCTGGGGTACACCCCGCTGTCGGCCGGGCCCGCCCGTCCCGGGGGCACACCCGACGAGAGCCTGGCCGACGCCCTCGAGAACTACCTGGGCGATTTCGCGATCGCTGCCATGGCACGATCCCTGCACGAGGCCACGGGGTTGCCGCGCTATGCCGAGGAGCACCGGTATCTGCTCAGCCGTGCCCGCAACTACGTGCATCTGTTCGATCCGGCGACCGGCTTCTTCCAGGGCCGCCACGCCGACGGCGGCCGCCGGGTCCGGCCCCAGGACTACGAGCCGCGGGAGTGGGGCTTCGACTACACCGAGACCAACGGCTGGGGCATGGCCTTCAGCGTGCCGCACGACGGCCGGGGCCTGGCGAACCTGTACGGGGGCGCCGAGGGCCTCGCCGCCAAGCTGGACGACTTCTTCGCCATCCCGGAACGCGCGAGCCATCCCGGCTCCTACGGTGCGGTGATCCATGAGGTGCGCGAGGCCGCCGGGATCCAGGCCGGGCAGTGGGGACTGAGCAATCAGCCGGGGTTCCACATCCCGTACATGTATTACTTCGCGGGCAGGCCCTGGGCCGCTCATCGGATCGTGCGCACCGCCCTGGCACGTCAGTTCGCCGGCAGCGACATCGGACAGGGCTACCCGGGTGACGAGGACACCGGCTCGACCTCCGCCTGGTTCGTGCTCAGCGCGCTGGGCCTGTACCCGTTGCAGGTGGGGACCGCCACCTTCGTCCTCGGCTCCCCGTTGTTCCGTTCCGTGACGATCCGCCCGCACGGTGGGCGGCCGATCACGGTCCGGGCTCCGCGCACCAGCCTGCGCAACTGCTACGTCCAAGGAGTCAGGGTCAACGGGCAGCCGTACGAGAGGACCTGGATCACCCGCGAGCTGCTCGCGGGCGGCGCGGAGATCGAGTTCGACATGGGTCCGGAGCCCTCCGGGTGGGGCACGGATCCGGCCTCCGCTCCACCGTCACTGACCGAGGATGATGAGCTCCCGCACCCGCTGCGGGACCTGACCGGCGATCTCGGAGGCCACGCCGCGCTCGACCGGGCCGTTTCCGACGAGGCCGGCGCCGACGAGGCCCGTACCGATGGAGCCGCGGAGGCGCTGTTCGACGACACCTCGGAGACCACCGCGAACCTTCCTGGCCAGCACCCCGTCGTCACGTGGAGCTTCCCCGAGGGGCGGGAAGCCGCCGCGCAGATGTACACCCTCACCTCGTCCGCCGTCCAGGAGTCCCCGACGAGCTGGCAGCTGCACGGATCCACCGACGGGCATCACTGGACGCTGCTGGACAGCAGGGAGCACGAGGAGTTCCGGTGGGACCGGCAGACGCGACCGTTCTCGCTGAGTGAAGCAGGCGCGTATCGCCACTACCGCTGGACCTTCGCCGGACCCCCGCAGCGGCGCGCACTCGCCCTGGCACAGCTCGAGCTGCTCGGCTGAGCCTCTCGGCTTCTGCGGTCCGAGGCCGACGTCCGAGGCCGACCCGGCGGTGCGGCGGCATCGGCGATGCAGCCGAGGTGCGGAGGTCGTAGACTGTCCACGTGGCTCAACGTCTGCTGCTTAGATAGCCGCGTCGGAGAACGCCTGCCCAGGCCACCGCCCGCGCGGCGGATCGGTCCCGCGGCGCGGGCACCGACGCGGCAACCCTCGCCTGCGCGGGGGTTTTTTCATGTCACGAGACGCCCGGCGGCATCGGCCGCTTCGATTCCGAAGGAAGTTCCCCATGAGCGAGGCCCCGTACCGTTACACCGCCGCGGTGGCGGACGAGATCGAGGAGCGCTGGCAGCAGCGCTGGGACGAGGACGGCACGTTCCATGCCGACAATCCCGTCGGCGCGCTGCGCGGCGAGGCCGCCTCGCTCGACCAGGCCGCCTCCGCGGGGTCGGCGGAGAAGCTCTACATCATGGACATGTTCCCCTACCCCTCGGGGTCGGGGCTGCACGTGGGGCACCCGCTGGGGTACATCGCGACCGACGTGACCGCGCGGCATCAGCGAATGCTCGGCAAGAACGTGCTGTACACGATGGGGTACGACGCGTTCGGCCTGCCCGCCGAGCAGTACGCGGTCCAGACCGGCACGCACCCGCGCACCACCACCGAGGCGAACGTGGCGAACATGCGTCGTCAGCTGCACCGGCTGGGGCTGTCCCACGACCCGCGGCGCTCGCTGGCCACCACCGACCCCGAGTTCGTGAAGTGGACGCAGTGGATCTTCCTGCGCATCTTCGACTCCTGGTACGACCCCGAGTCCCCGAACGTGGACGGCATCACCGGGAAGGCGCGCCCGATCGCGGAGCTGCGCGACGAGCTGCGAGCCGGCACCGTGGACCCGTTCGCCCTCGCCGAGCGTCAGGACATCGAACTGCCCGCCGCCTGGATCGGTCGCAGCACTGCCGACGTCACCGCCGCGAGCGACGCGGAGATCGACGAGCTGGCCCACGCCTTCCGGCTGGCCTACATCTCCGAGACGCCGGTGAACTGGTGCCCCGGCCTGGGCACCGTGCTGGCCAATGAGGAGGTCACCGCCGAGGGCCGCTCCGAGCGGGGCAACTTCCCGGTGTTCCGTCGCCGCCTGCGCCAGTGGAACATGCGCATCACCGCCTACGCCGACCGTCTGCTGGACGACCTGGAGCGGGTCGACTGGCCCGAGTCGATCCGTACCATGCAGCGCAACTGGATCGGTCGCAGCCAGGGCGCGCAGATCACGTTCCCGGTGGCAGGGCTGACAGGCCACGAGGACCCGACGTTCGACGTCTTCACCACGCGGGCCGACACCCTCTTCGGCGCCACCTTCTGCGTCCTCTCCCCCGAGCATTCGCTGCTGGAGGATTCCTCGGCCCTCCCGGCGCAGTGGCCCGAGGGCATCCCCGAGGCCTGGAAGGGCGAGGCCGCGACGCCGCGCGAGGCCGTCGAGTCGTACCGCGCACGAGCCGCTGCCCTCGGCGAGGAGGAGCGCACCGCCGAGAACCGCGAGAAGACGGGCGTGTTCACGGGCCTGACCGCCACCAACCCGCTGGACGGGCGCGAACTGCCGGTGTTCACTGCCGACTACGTGCTGACCGGATACGGGACCGGTGCCATCATGGCCGTTCCCGCCGAGGACGAGCGCGACTTCGACTTCGCGGCCACGTTCGAGCTGCCCGTCATCCGTACCGTGCGGCCGCCCGCCGATTTCGAGGGCGGGGCCTGGACCGGGGACGGCGAGAAGATCAACTCCGCCAGTGCGGAGCTGGACCTCAACGGCCTCTCCCCCGCCGAGGCCGCCGAACGCGCCACCGCGTTCGCCGCCGAGAAGGGCTTCGGCACCGCGCGTACCACCTACCGTCTGCGGGACTGGCTGTTCTCGCGCCAGCGCTACTGGGGCGAGCCGTTCCCGGTGGTCTACGACCCGGACCATCCGGACGTGCCGATCCCGCTGCCGGACTCCATGCTGCCCGTGGACCTGCCCGAGGTCGCGGACTTCTCCCCCAAGACCTTCGATCCCCACGACGGCGACACCGAGCCGCAGACCCCGCTGTCCCGCGCCAGGGACTGGGCCGAGGTCGAGCTGGACCTCGGCGAGGGCCCCAAGCGCTACCTGCGCGAGACCAACACGATGCCGCAGTGGGCCGGCTCGTCCTGGTATCACCTGCGCTACATCGACCCCACCGAGGACGAGTCCCTGGTGCGCCGCGAGAACGAGGAGTACTGGCTGGGCCCCCGCGCGGAGGGCGAGGTCGGCGGCGTGGACCTCTACGTCGGCGGGCAGGAGCACGCGGTGCTCCACCTGCTGTACGCGCGCTTCTGGCACAAGGTGCTGTTCGACCGCGGCGTCGTCTCCAGCCAGGAGCCCTACCACCGGCTGTTCAACCAGGGCTACATCCAGGCCTACGCCTACACCGATTCCCGAGGCGTGTACGTCCCGGCCGAGGAGGTCGTCGCCGAGGAGGACGGCACCTTCACCTATCAGGGCGAGCCCGTCACCCAGGAGTACGGGAAGATGGGCAAGTCGCTGAAGAACGCGGTGGCGCCGGACGACATGTATCGCGACTACGGCGCCGACACGCTGCGGGTGTACGAGATGTCGATGGGCCCGCTGGACCTCTCTCGGCCGTGGGAGACGCGCGCGGTGGTCGGCTCGCACCGATTCCTGCAGCGCCTGTGGCGGCTCATGGTCGACGAGGAGACCGGAGCACTGACCGTCTCCGAGGAGCCGGCCGACCTGCCCACCCGCAAGGCCGTCCACCGCACCATCGACGGGGTCAGCCGCGACATGGCCCAGATGCACTTCAATACCGCGGTCGCGAAGCTGATCGAGCTGGTCAACCACCTCACGAAGGGCCTGACCGGTACGGGGGCCACACCCCGAGAGGCCGTCGAACCGCTGGTACTGATGGTCGCCCCCTTGGCCCCCCACCTGGCCGAGGAGCTGTGGGCTCGCCTCGGCCACGAGGGCACCATCTCGCGGGCACCGTACCCGGTGGCGGACCCGGAGCTGGTCAAGGCCGACGCGATCACGTGCGTGGTCCAGGTCGGCGGCAAGGTGCGCCACAAGCTCGAGGTGGACCCGGAGATCTCCGAGTCCGACCTCGAGGCGCTGGTCATGGCCGAGGACCGGGTCCAGGAGGTCATCGCCGGCCGGCCGATCCGCAAGGTCATCGTGCGGGCGCCGAAGATCGTGAACATCGTGGTCTGAGAAGGTCGTCCCGGCCGGGCTGATCACTCGGCCGGGATCGTTCCTCCCCAACGCGGCTGCGTCCACAATGGAGACCGCGCGGCGGTCGACGAGTCGTTCGGCTGCCTACGGTCGGTCCATGAACATCTTCTGCGGATGCGACCCCGAGACCTTGGACGAGCTGGCCGAGAAGCTCGTCGAGAGCGCCAAGAGAATCATCGAGCTCATCGAACTCCTGCGCACGACCTCCGTCACGGTCGCGTGGGCCGGGCCGGACGCCGACTCCCATCGGGGCCAGGTCGATGCGGTCGCCGTCACTGCCGGCGACGTCTGCGCAGCGATCCGCGACCGGGCCGAGATGCTGCGGGAGGAGTCGGCGCAGCAGGTGAGCGCGTCGGAGGCCCGGTCCGATCGCAGCGACCCGCTGCGCTGGGCGCGCGCGGAGATGCCCGCCGGCCCCGGAGGAGGCAGCGGGGGCAGCGGTGGCAACGGGGGCAGCGGTCGCGGACTGCCCTTCCCCGAGCTGTTCCCGCGTCTGTCGCCACCACCGTGGTACGAGGGCCTCGGGCCGACCATCGGCGGTCCGTTCCAGGCGGAGGACCCGTTCGAGCTCGTTCCGGTGCTCGGCGCGCCCCTCCCGCCCGTCGTCACCGGAGGTCCGGGCAGCTGGTCCCCGATCGGAGGGCCCATGGCTCGGGAGCCGGAACAGCTCCGCACGAGCCGCGACTCCTTGCCCGAGGGTGAGGAGTTCGATCTGGCTCCGGAACGGCTCGAGCGGGCCGAGGAGGTGCGCCGCGGAGCCTTCAAGATGACCAAGTGGAGCGCCGGGGCCCAGGCTCTCATGGACCTCCACAGCACCGTCGGGGACGGGCTCGATCTCGCCGAGAGCACGCTCGAGGACAACGGGCTCGGTGCCTTCACTCCGGCTGTCTCCCTCGCCCGGATCCCGCACGAGATCTCAGGCGTCGCCGTGGGCGAGAACTCCGTGATGGGCCAGGTGACCGGCGGCGTGGAGCACCTCGTGGCGAATGCGGACCAGACCACTCGCGAAGTCGCCGACGCCATCGGCGACGGTGATCCCGCCGCCGCGGCCCGAGCCGGCGAGCGCGGTATGTATCGCCACTTCGCGGGCGTGGCCGGCATCGTCACGGCCACCCCGGTGCCGGCGCTGACCGATGCGGTGGACAGCAGCATCGGTCACGCTGCGGACATCATCGAGCCGGTCAGCCCGGAGGCGGCCTCGCGAATTCGGGAGGGCCAGGACGCCGGGCGGGAGACCCTGGAGCCCGCTTCGCAGGCATGGGACGAGGCCACCGATGCCGAGACCTGGTACGACCTCCGCCGCGCGGTAGCGCCCCTGCCGTGGGATCCGCAGCCCCAGCCGGCGGGCTGAGGCGTGAGCCGCGCGTCTCTCGACCGGCCGGCCGCGCGCGAGGGGCGCATCCCGGCACCTCGGAATGCGCCCCGCTCCAGCGATCAGCTCACCGCGGCCGCGGCCTCGTCCCGCTCGCTGCCGTCGGCCTCGTCCGGGGCGATGACGGTCAGCTCCAGGGAGTGCCCCTCCTCGCTGACGCCGACGCCGACGTGGTCGCCGTCGCGGACCTCGCCCCTGAGGATGAGACGCGCCAGGGCGTCACCGATCTCCTTCTGGACCAGCCGCTTCAGCGGGCGCGCCCCGTACATCGGGTCGAAGCCCGTCTCGGCCAGCCACTGCGTGGCCGGTTCGTCCACCTCCAGGCCGATCCGGCGATCCTCGAGCCGTGCCGCGACCTCCCGGACCTGGAGGTCCACGATCCGCGAGAGCTGCTCGCGGGAGAGCGCATCGAAGATCACGACGTCGTCGAGGCGGTTGAGGAACTCGGGCTTGAACGATCCCCTGACCACCTGCATCACCTGTTCGTGCTTCTCGCGCTCGCTCAGCACGGGATCCTGCAGGAAGTGGGCGCCCAGGTTCGAGGTGAGGATCAGGATCGTGGAGCGGAAGTCCACGGTCCTGCCCTGCCCGTCGGTCAGACGACCGTCATCGAGCACCTGCAGCAGGATGTCGAACACGTCGGGGTGCGCCTTCTCGATCTCATCGAGCAGCACCACCGAGTAGGGGCGGCGCCGCACGGCCTCGGTGAGCTGACCGCCCTCGTCGTAGCCGACGTACCCGGGAGGGGCACCGACCAGGCGCGAGACCGTGTGCTTCTCCCCGTACTCCGACATGTCCAGGCGGATCATCGCCCGCTCGTCGTCGAAGAGGAAGTCGGCCAGGGACTTGGCCAGCTCGGTCTTGCCCACGCCCGTCGGCCCCAGGAACAGGAAAGAGCCGGTGGGACGGTTCGGATCAGCGATCCCGGCACGGGCCCGGCGCACGGCGTCGGAGACCTCGGCGACGGCGCGGTGCTGGCCGATCAGGCGCTGACCGATCAGCTCCTCCATCTCCAGCAGCTTCTGGCTCTCCGCCTCCAGCAAGCGCCCCGCGGGGATCCCGGTCCAGCTGCCCACGACATCGGCGATGTCATCGGGACCGACGTGGTCGGCGACCAGGGGGCGATCGTCCTCACCGACGCCCTCGGCCTCCTTCTCCTCGGCCTCGACCAGCTGCGACTTCACCTCCGGGATGTCGCCGTAGAGGATCTTGGAGGCGGCGGTCAGGTCGCCCTCGCGCTGGGCACGATCGGCCTGCATCCGCAGCTGCTCCAGTCGCGCCTTGAGGTCACCGACCAGGTTCAGCCCGGCCTTCTCCCGGTCCCAGCGCGCCGACAGCGCCGTCATCTGCTCGGTGCGGTCGGCCAGCTGCGCGCGGACCGATTCGAGCTGGGCGATGCTGCCGGGATCGTCGCTGCCATCCAGCGCGAGCTCCTCCATCTTCAACCGGTCCACCTGCCGGCGCAGGATGTCCAGCTCCTCCGGCGAGGAGTCCAGTTCCATGCGCTGGCGGGACGCGGCTTCGTCGACCAGATCGATCGCCTTGTCCGGCAGCTGCCGGCCCGAGATGTAGCGGTCCGAGAGCGTCGCCGCGGCCACCAGGGCCGCATCGGTGATCGAGACCTTGTGGTGGGCCTCGTACTTGTCCTTGAGCCCGCGCAGGATGGTGATGGTGTCCTCGACGCTGGGCTCGCCGACGATGACCTGCTGGAAGCGCCGCTCGAGGGCCGGGTCCTTCTCGATGTTCTCGCGATACTCGTCCAGGGTGGTGGCGCCGACCATGCGCAGTTCACCGCGGGCCAGCATGGGCTTGAGCATGTTGCCGGCGTCCATCGAGCCGTCGCCCGTGCCGCCCGCACCCACCACGGTGTGCAGCTCGTCGATGAAGGTGATGATCTGGCCGTTGCTGGTGCGGATCTCATCGAGCACGGCCTTCATGCGCTCCTCGAACTCGCCGCGGTACTTCGACCCGGCGACCATCGAGGACAGGTCCAGGGCGACGAGCTTCTTGTCCCGCAGCGAATCCGGGACGTCACCGGCGACGATGCGCTGAGCGAGTCCCTCGACCACGGCCGTCTTGCCGACGCCCGGTTCGCCGATCAGCACGGGGTTGTTCTTGGTGCGTCGCGAGAGCACCTGGACCACGCGGCGGATCTCGGCGTCACGGCCGATCACCGGGTCCAGCCGGCCCTCGCGGGCCTGCTCGGTGAGGTCGATGCCGAACTTCTCGAGACTCTGGAAGGTGCCCTCGGGGTTCTGGGTGTCCATCTGTGTCATGCGCTCATCTCCTGGTGAGAGTCGGGTCACGGCATCGCGAAGGGCCGCCGGCGTCGCGCCGGCGGCGGCCAGCAGGCGAGCGGCCTCGTCCGAGCCGAGCGCGATGCCGATCATCAGGTGCTCGGTGGACAGATAGGTCCGCTGCTGGGCATCGGCCTCGTGCCGCGCCGCCTCCAGGGCGTCGAAGCCGTCGCCGACGAAGGTCGGATGCGCGCCGCTGCCGCTGACCCGTGGCAGCGCACCGATGGCCTCCTCGGCACGCCGAGCCACGTCGCGGGGATCCGCGCCGGCTTCCGTGAGGGCCGCCGCGCCGATGCCATCGCTCTGGAGTGCCAGCGCCCACAAGAGGTGCAGAGAGCTGATCTGGGGGTTGCCGAGCTCGACTGCCTTCTCCGCGGCCGCGGTGACGGCCTCCTGCGAACGAGTGGTGAACTGGAACTCCACGGCGCTTCCTCTCCTGCCTGGACCGTGCGGTCGGTGTTATCGGCCGGTCCGTGTGGTTGCTCGATCTCTGTGCGGCGTGCCCGCAGGATCGCTGTGGTTCCGCGATCGCTGCGCGCGGCCCGCGGCGGTCTGTCAGTGGCCCCGCGGGCGGTCCTGCGACCAGTGCAACGACGCCAAGGTTGAGTCTATTCCGCTCAAGGTTGGGTTCTGTCCACAATCGGCTCCGCTCGGGTCTCGTCATCGGCGAGGATGGGGATCGGCACCTGTAGCATCGCAGGCAGCCGATCGCCCTGTCGTGTGGGGGACCAGACACCGACGACGTCCCGGGGCGCTCGACCGTCCCTGCGCTCCCGTCCCTCTGCCGACGAAACCGAGGCCATCATGTCCCACCCGCCGCAGCAGCCGCCCAGTGGCCAGTACATGCCCAACGGGCGCCCGCGCCCCGGCGCGGGGTCCGCAGGCGGCTCCCCGTCGGGCCCGTCCCAGCCCCGCTACGTCGACTACGGCAATCCTCGCGCCTACGACACCTCGGTGCGACCGGCGTCCGGGCTGACAGCCGCGCGGTACGCCCCGGCCCGGATCCGGCAGCCGGATCAGGAACAGCCGCCCTCGGCGTGGACGACCACCCAGGCCCGACGTGCCCAGGAGGTCTCCCAGAGCGCGAACAAGGTGCCGGTGACGACGGTCGTGTCCTGGATCGTCGCGGCGATGCTGGGCATCCTGCTGATCGTCATCCTGGGTCTGTTCTTCCTCGGATTCGTCATCAGCTCGAGTTCGAGTCCGATCTGGTGGCCGGTGACGGCGTTCCTCGCGCTGATCTCGCTGATCGTGATCATCGGGATCATGATCCTGGCCGACCGCTGGGATCCGCAGCCGATCCCTCTGCTGATCGTCGCCGTGCTCTGGGGCGCGGCGGTCGGGGCCGGCCTCAGCTATCTGCTCAACACCGCCAACTCGATACTGACCTTCTGGGTCACCGGCAGCGAGGCCGCGGCGAACTTCGTGGGCCCAGTCATCAGCGCCCCTCTGGTGGAGGAGACCACCAAGGGGCTCGGCCTCCTGCTGCTGATGCTCCTGGGCCGGCGGTACTTCAACGGCCCCCTGGACGGGCTCATCTACGGCACGCTCATCGGCGGCGGCTTCGCCTTCACCGAGAACATCCTCTACTACACCCGGGCTCTCGAAGGCGCGGGCGAGGTGGGCCTGCTGATCAACGTGGTCATGCGCGGCGTGCTGAACATCTTCGGGCATGCCATCTACACCTCGCTCACCGGCATCACCGTGGGCTTCGTGGTGAGGAAGTGGGGGACGGTGATGGGCCTGCTGGCGTTCATCCCCGCCCTCATCCCCGGCATGCTCCTGCACGCTCTGTGGAACCTCGGGGCCACCCTCTTCTCCGGCATCATCGCCCTGCTGGTGATGTACGCCCTGGAGGCGCTCATCTCCCTGGCATGGCTGATCCTCATCGCGATTCTCGTCTGGGACGAATCACGATTGACGCGGGTGCGCCTGGGGGACTACGCCAATCACGGATGGCTCACGCATGAGGAGGTGGACATGCTCGGCACGTGGAAAGGCCGCCGCGAGGGCAAGCGGTGGGCGAACCAGTTGGGCGCGAAGCCGCTGATGAAGAAGTTCATCCGGGAGAGCGCGGACCTGGCCTCGGTGCGCCAGCGTCTGCTGGCCGACGGCGCGAACCCGAAGGTGGTCGCCCTCGAGTCCGACCTGCTGCGCAGGCTCACCACCAATCGCCAGGCCCTGCTCGCGAGGGCCGGGCACACCGGCTCCTAGCCGACCGGGGTCCCCGACTCGACCGCGGCTGCTGTGCTCAGCGGCGCGAGTCCTCGTCGCGGCCGCGCAGGCGCTCGAACTGGCGACGCTCACGCTTGGTCGGACGGCCGGTCCCGCGCTCGCGTCGCGGCGGCGCGGCGGCCAGCTGCGGCCGTGGCTCGGGGCTGTGGTCCTCATAGGCCTCCCGCGCGACCGGGGCGCCGACGCGCTTGGTGAGGATCGTCGTGACGACCACGATGCGTTCGCGCCCGGGTGAGCGGACACGCAGCTCGTCCCCCACGGTGATGCGCTGCGAGGCCTTCGCCGGCTCCCCGTTGCGGCGCACGTGCCCTGCCCGGCACGCGGTGGTGGCGGCCGAGCGGGTCGGCATCAGCCGAGCGCTCCACAGCCATACGTCCAGCCGCACCGACTGCGGACCGGTGCCGGTTCCGGGCGTGCTCACGGGCTGACCGGTTCCCGCACCAGGGGCCACGGATCGTGCGCCTCCAGCTGCGCGGCCAGCGAGAGGAGCAGGGCGTCATCCCCGGGCCGGGTCGCCCCGAGGTGGACGCCGAAGGGCAGCTCCACGCCGTCGACGTGCTCCCGGTGCAGCGGCACCGACATCGCGGCGCGGCCGAGCATGTTCCAGGTGCTCGTCCACGGCGTGAACTCGCACTGCGCCTGGAAATCCGCGGCGCCATCGGGCAGCTGCAGCTCGTCCGGGAAGGCGGGCGGTCCCGCCAGGGTCGGTGTGAGGACGACGTCGTACGACGCGAAGGTCTCCCCCGTGCGCCGGGAGAGAGTCTGCATGGCGCTGATGGCTCTGACCACGTCGATGCCGCTGTAGGTGCGGCCCCGCTCCCGTAGCCACCGGGTCAGCTCCAGCAGCTTGCCCTCCTGCACCGCGTCGAGCTCGATGGCGGCGGCGCCGACGGTCCACAGCGGCATGAAGGCAGCCCATTCGGAGGCCGTGAACGGCGCCGGGATGCTCGTCGTCTCGTGGCCGAGCCCGCGCAGCAGCTCGGTGGCGCGTTCGAGGCCGCGCAGGGCGGCCGGGTGCACGTCGGTCTCGGCGGCGAGGGGCTCGGTGAGGACCGCGATGCGCAGCGGGCCCGCCTGCTCGCCGACCGCGTCGAGGTAGGGGCGCTCGCGGCGGGCCAGCGGGGTGGAGTCCCCGGGGCGGTCGCCGGCGATCGTGTCCAGGCCCGCCGCGAGGTCCCGCACGGTGCGGGCCAGCACGCCGTCGGTGACCAGGCCCACGCCCTCGGCGCCGTACGGACCGGGCGAGACGAGCCCGCGCGAGGGCTTGATGCCCACGATGCCGCAGCAGGCCGCAGGGATCCGGACGGACCCGCCTCCGTCCGAGCCGTGCGCCAGCGGCACCACTCCCGCGGCCACCGCGGCGGCGGCCCCGCCGCTGGAGCCGCCGGCGGTGCGGCGCAGATCCCACGGGGTGCGCGCCGGCGCTCCGGTGGCGGGCTCGGTGTAGGCAGGCATCCCGAACTCGGGAGTGGTGGTCTTGCCGATCGTCACGGTACCGGCGTCCATGACTCGCTGCGCGACGCCGTCGGTGACCGGGGCGATGGTGCCGCGCAGCGCGGTGCTGCCTGCTTCGAAGGGCTCTCCGGCGATCTGGGTGAGGTCCTTGATGGGCATCGGGACTCCGAGCAGCGGGAGGTCACGTGCGAGTCCCGCGAGATCTCCGGTGCGTCGCGCGTCCGCGAGGCGCTCGGCGGCGGCCCGGGCCTGCCGGCGCGAGAGGTCCTCGAGGACGTGGGCGAACGCACCCACCCGGGCGACCGTGCCACGAGCGGCGTCGAGGGCGCGCTCGGTCTGCTCGCGCATGTCGATCTCGCCCGCCCGGATCGCGGCGGCCGTCTCGAGCGCTCCGAGCACCTCCTCCCCGTTCGCTGCGGTCATCGACGGCTGTCGCTGGAGCGGGAGGCGTCCTGCGAGGCAAGCTCGGAGCGGACGTGATCGATGATCCCGTCAGCGGCGTCCATGATCTGCTCCCATGCGATCTCGAAGCCGCTCTCGTCCCCGTACCAGGGGTCGCGGATGCCGGTGTCCTGCACGGGCTCCGACGCGAAGTCGCGCAGCATGTAGAGGCGGCCGCGGGCCCGGTCGCCCATGGCGCGACGGATCGGTTCGACGTGGTCGTGGTCCAGGGCGAGCACGAGGTCCGCCTCCCGCAGCAGCGCCGCGGTCATCTGCCGGGCCCGGTGGGCGGAGGCGTCCAGGCCGTGGCGCTGGAGCAGCGCTCCGGCCCGTGCGTCGACGGGGTTGCCGACCTCCCAGCCGGAGGTGCCGACGGAGGCGACCTCGACGTGGTCATCGAGACCGGCCTGCTCGAGCGCCTCGCGGAGCGCGTACTCGGCCATCGGGGAGCGGCAGATGTTGCCGGTGCACACGGTGAGGATGCGGTAGCTCATCGACCCTCCGTTCCGCTGCCGGCGCTGGGCTCCTCGAGCAGATCGGCGTACTCGGGGTGCCGCTCGATCCAGCCGCGCACGAACCAGCACGTGGCGCGCACCCGCAGGCTGTGCTCGCGAGCGTCGTCGAGGGCGAAGCGGACCAGCGCGGAGCCCACTCCCCGGCCGTTGTGCTCGGGGGCGACCACGGTCGAGCGCAGATCGCGCACCGTGGCCGGCCCGGGGCCGGCGGCGGCCCCCGCGCTCTGGCCCTCGGCCGTCCCGGCGCTCTCGCTCGCGTCGGCGGCGGGCTCATCGCCGTAGTACAGGACGGCGAGCAGCTCGGAACCGTCCAGCGCTTCGTAGCGGTCTCTGTCGTCGTCATGGACCAGGCGCACCGCGCCCGGTCCGGCGGAGGTCTCATCCATGCCGGTCACGGTACACTGCCGGGCATGCCCGCGCCCCTGATCTGGCACATCACCGAGCTGCCCGCCTGGGAGGCGGCA
Organism: Brachybacterium sp. GCM10030267; assembly: GCF_042666875.1. NCBI lineage: Bacteria > Bacillati > Actinomycetota > Actinomycetes > Micrococcales > Dermabacteraceae > Brachybacterium > Brachybacterium sp. GCM10030267. The sequence continues at coordinate 117,444 of NZ_JBHTCX010000017.1, forward strand.
GCCCGGCAGGGCTCGTACACCCAAGCCACCCGGGGCCGCGACCTCTCCGAGGTCGGCTATATCCACGCGTCCTGGCCCGAGCAGGTCTCCATGGTCGCCAAGCGCGTCTACCCCGATCGCCCCTCGGATCTCGTGATCCTCGAGATCGACGTGGCGCGCGTGGAGGCGGCCGGCGTCGCGGTGGACATCGAGGCCGACGACGACGGGGGCGGCCGCGGCTATCCGCACATCAAGGGGCCGCTGCCGGTCGGGGCCGTGCTCCGTCTGCGTCGCACGAAGTGGATCGGCCGGGAGTTCGTCGTCGTCGCCTGAGCTGCGCGAGGCACACCTCCGCAGCCCCATGGCGGCCTGCGGCGCCGCCGTCGTAGCATCGAGCATGGCCAGATCATCACGCTCTGCCCGCTATCTCGACATCCACCCCGTCGACCCGCAGCCACGGCTCATCGACCAGGCCGTCGACGTGCTGAAGGCCGGTGGGCTGATCGCCTATCCGACGGATTCCTCCTACGCCCTGGGCTGCTCGCTGGGAGCGCACGAGGGGCTCGAGCGGATCCGCCGCATCCGCCAGGTCGGCAAGAATCACCACTTCACGCTGGTGTGCGCGGACTTCGCCCAGCTGGGCCAGTTCGTCATCGTCTCGAACCCGACGTTCCGGCTGGTCAAGAACGCGACCCCGGGCCCGTACACGTTCATCCTGCCGGCCACCAAGGAGGTGCCGCGGCGGATGGCGCACCCCAAGAAGCTCACCGTGGGGGTGCGCATCCCCGATCACCGCGTCGCCCATGCGCTGGTCCGTGCGCTCGGCGAGCCGATCGTCTCCTCGACGCTGCTGCTGCCTGGTCACGAGCAATCCCCCTCGGAGGGCTGGGTCGTGCAGGACCTCCTGGGCGATCAGCTCGACGTGATCATCGATTCCGGGGAGGTGGGCACCGAGCCCACCACGGTCGTCGACCTCTCCGGCGGCGACGTCGAGATCGCTCGGGAGGGCGCCGGGGACATCAGCCGCTTCTGACCTGGGCCGGTGGATGCACCCGCGGATGCCCTCGGGTGCCAGGACCGGTATCAGCCACGACCGGCGGTCGCATCGGCCGACGGACGGTTGCTGAGGACCCCCGAGAAGAGCAGGATGCCCAGCGCGTACACCGGCATCATCCACAGGGCGTAGCGCAGGGTGAGGGCGTCGGCGAGCGCCCCGACCAGCGGCGGCGTGACGAAGAAGCCCAACCGCGCGAACCACCCCACCACGGTGATGCCCACCCCGTGGGGCACGCCCGGCATGTCGTCGGCGGCCCGGTAGGCGGCGGGGAACAAGGTGGCGACGCCCCACCCGGCGGCGGCGAAACCGACCACCGCGGTGGCCGGGGTGGACATCAGCAGAGCGACGCTCATGCCGCAGATCGAGACCAGGGCACCCATCCGGGCGGCGAGCCGGTCCCCCAGCCGGTCGACGACGAAGTCGCCGGTGAAGCGGCCCACGGTCTGGGCTCCCTGCAGGGCGACGAAGGCCAGTCCGGCCACGAACGGGGTCGCCTCGAAGGTGGAGGTCATGAACAGCGCGCCCCACGTGTTGCCGGCGTCCTCGGTCGACCCCGCGAAGACCAGGATCATGCCCAGCGCCGCGACCAGACCCAGTGCGCGCAGGCTCATCCCCGCCAGGCGGAAGCCGGCCGGGACCGGTTCGGCGGGCACCTCCGCGGCGGAGCCGGCCGACGGCCCGGCCGCCGGACCCCCGCTCGGGGTGCGCTCGGTGGCGTCGTGCCCGGGCAGCATGAAGCGCAGCGACGCGGCGCCCAGGGCCCCGAACACGACGAGCCCGAGCACTCCCTGGAGCCACAGCGCGAGACCGATCTGGGCGCTGCCCGCGCCGAGGAGTCCGCCCGTGACGGCGCCCAGGGACCACCAGCCGTGGTAGCTGTTCATGATCGAGCGGCGGTAGCGGCGCTCGACGCGCATGCCGTGGGCGTTCATGGAGATGTCGGTGACGGCGTCGGCCGCCATCGCCAGGCCCAGCGACGCCGCCAGCCAGAGCCACGAGCCGGACACGTATACCGCCAGATGGGTGGTCGAGGCGATGACCTGGGCGACGACGCTGACCCGCGCGGAGCCGTAGCGGGACATCAGGCCGGCCACCGTCAGCCCCGCGATCAGGCCGCCGACGGGCCCGATGCCGACGGCGAGCCCGAAGGCGGTGTGGGAGAGGCCGATGCTCTCGACCAGCTCGGGGTAGCGCGGCAGGATCGCGCAGAAGGACGCGCCGTTGAGGAAGAAGAGCAGGGAGACGGCCCAGCGGGCACGACGCACGGCGTCCGGCGGGGCGTCGGCGGCCGCGATACGGGCCGGGGAGGGAACGTTCACGAGGACTCATTGTCCGGGAACCGACGCACGAAATCCATGCGAGTGCTCTCTGCGGACACGGCCGGCGGACACTCCCGGTGGCCCGGGCTTCGTCGCGGATGCAGCTGCACGCCCTCGCGGATGCAGTCGTGCCCGGTCGCCGTGAGGCGCCGGGCACGAGGAATGTGGGGACTGGCCGGTTGCTGCGGCGAGCGCAGGAGCCCGCTCAGGTCAGGAAGCGGGGAACCAGTTCGAGGGAGGCGAACAGCGCGACCAGGCACATTCCGAGCCCGCCGAGGAACGTCCACATCGTGAACAGGCTCATGACGTAGAGACCGGCGGCGAAGAGGCCGAACAGGACCAGGAACAGGACCACGCTGAGGACGAGGCTGTTGCCGCTCGAGGCGACCTTCCCCTCCTGCTGATCGGCGGGGTCGGTGCCGATCGCGACCCGTTGGTTGCTCATGGTGCCTCTTCCTCCGCTTTCGCCTGGGTCCTCCGGCGGCCCGAAGGCCCGCACGGTCAGGGTCCATCCTAGACCAGCGAGCGCTGCGGTGCTGCCGCCTCCCGGTGCTCGATGGCGGTGAGCAGGCTCTCGAACACGGCACTGCCGTCGGCCCCGTCGATCTCGGGATGCCACTGCACCGCGAGCACGGTCGACCCGGAGGCGGCCTCGACGGCCACCGGCAGAGCGCTGGCATGTCGAGCGACGACCCGGAGGTCACCGCGGACGTCCCGGACGCCCTGATGGTGGTACGCGGTGACACCGGCACGGGTGCCCAGCGCGAGGGCGAGGTCGCTGGCCGCCTCGAGGGCGACCTCGACGCGGGTGGGTCTCACGCCCGTCGCCGGGTGTGCCGGGACGTCCTCGGGCAGGTGACGGTGCAGGGTGCCGCCCTCGGCGACGACGATGATCTGCAGTCCGCGGCAGATGCCGAGCACGGGGACGTCGGCCCGGCGGGCGGCGCGGTACAGAGCCGTCTCGAAGGCGTCGCGCTCCGGGTCCGGGGTCATGTCCGTGGGCAGTGCGTCCTCGCCCCAGGCGGCGGGATCGAGATCGGTGCCGCCGGTGAGGACGAGACCGTCGAGCTCGCCGACCTCCTCGTCGCTCCACTGGTCCTGCGGGGCGATGATGACGGGACGGGCTCCGGCCTCGCGGAGGGCGCGCACGTAGTGCTCGGTGATCACCACGGCGTCATGGCCCGCCCAGGCGCCGGTCATCATGGCGCGGGTCCCTGCGGTCACGCCGATGAGCGGGCGACGGGTGGAGGTGCGCTGCGCCATGAGTTGTCCTTCCGCGGAGATCCGAGCCGCCCGTATCGGCGACGTCCACAGTTCACTCCCCGCGCGACGTGCGGGGCGAGCTGTGTGGCGGAATATGACGCACCGGGATCGAGCAGGCTGTCGCCCCGGGGCGATGACACGGCTGTCCCGGGGCGTTCACTCAGTGGGACGACCTCAGGGGGACGACTCAGTGGGAGGAGTGCACTCTCTCGTGCTGCTCGATCGCGGTGCGGTAGAAGCCGCGCAGCTGCTCGGACAGCACCGGCCAGGTGCGCTTGTGCACCGCCTCCAGCGCCGCCTGCCCGAAGGCGAGCCGTTTCGTGTCGTCGAACAGCAGGTCGCCGGCATGCTGGCGCATCTCGTCGTGCATGCCCGGCGTGTACAGCCAGCCGGTGCGGCTGGGAGCGACCAGATCGACCGGGCCGCCGCGCCGCGGGGCGATCACGGGCAGGCCCGAGGCCATGGCCTCCTGGATGGTCTGCCCGAAGGTCTCCAGTTCGCCGGGGTGGATGAACAGATCGGCGCTGGCCAGGTGGGTGGCGAGGTCCGTGCCGGAGCGGAACCCGGCGAAGCGCGCGCGCGGCATGGCACGGCGCAGCGCGTCCTTGTCCGGGCCGTCGCCCACGATCAGCAGTCGCACCCCGGGCATGTCATGGATGACCTTGAGGTCACCGACCTGCTTCTCCGGGGCGAGCCGGCCGACGTAGACCACGAGCTTCTCGCCCGGATCCGCGTACTTCGCGCGCAGCTTCTCGCTGCGCAGCGAGGGCGAGAACAGCGAGGTGTCCACGCCCCGCCCCCACAGCTGGACGCGCTTGATGCCGTGCTCGACGAGCTGATCGCGGGTCGCCGTCGAGGGCGCGAGGTTCAGCGTGGCGCGGTTGTGCACGTCCTTGAGCAGCTGCCAGGTCGCGTTCTCGAGGAACGGCATCCCGTAGCGGGCCGTGTAGCCGGGGATGTCGGTCTGGTAGACCGCGACGGTCGGCACCCCCGCCTTGTGGGCGGCGATCACGGCGCGGCCGCCCAGGATGGTCGGCGAGGCGAGGTGGATGACGTCGGGCTGGAAATCATCGATGCGGCGTCGGATCGTGGCGGCGCTGGTGGTGGCCACGCGCACGTCGGCGTACCCCGGCAGCGGGGCCGACGCGATGCGTCGCACCCGGATCTTGCGCCCGCAGGCGGTGCGCAGGAACTTGTCGGCACGGGGCCACTGGGGAGCGATGATGGAGAGATCATCACCGGCGGCGGCGAAGTGGTCGACGACGCGGAGCACCGAATTGGTGACCCCGTTCATGTGCGGCAGGAAGGACTCGGCGACGAAGAGGATCCTCACACCGGAGATGATCCTCTTCGCCGCCGGATTCGGGCTCACGCCCGCGTGACGTGTCGTCGACGCCCAGGTGAACTTTTTCGTCGCCGGGAGCGATCAGGCGCGCTGCGAGGCGATCCGTGCTCCCTCGGCCAGCGACTCGAGCTTTGCCCACGCGATGTCGGGGTGGATGCGCCCGCCCAGGCCGCAGTCGGTCGAGGCGATGACGCGCTCGGGGCCGACGCGCTTCGCGTAGCGCTGGATGCGCTGGGCGACCAGCTCGGGATGCTCGACCACGTTGGTGGAGTGGGTGACCACTCCGGGCACGATGATCTTGTCCTCCGGCAGCGTCACGTCGTCCCAGACCACGTACTCGTGCTCGTGGCGGGCGTTGGCGCCCTCGAACGAGTAGTAGGTCACGTCGATGTCCAGCATGAGCTTGACCAGATGCTTGAACTCGATGTCCGTGGTGTGGGGGCCGTGCCAGGAGCCCCAGCACAGATGGAAGCGCAGCTGCTCCGTGGGCAGCCCCTCGAGGGCGTGGTTGAGCGCCTCGACGCGCTTGCCGGTGAAGCGCAGGTAGTCCTCGATGCTCGGCTCGGGGTCGATCTGATCGAAGTTCTCGGCGATGGAGGGGTCGTCCACCTGCACGATCAGCCCGGCGTCGGTGATGGCCTTGTACTCCTCGTGCAGGGCGCCGGCCCATGCCTCGAGGAAGGCGTCCTCGGATCCGTAGTGGCGATCCTGGATGCGGGCGCCGGAGCCCGGGGAGAGCGAGGTCAGAAAGCCCCGCTCGATGCCCTGGGCCTTCAGCGCGCGGGAGAAGTTGGAGACGTCGGAGGCGATCTGCTCGTGGCCGGTGTAGGCCAGCTCGCCGGAGGCGACGGGGAAGGTCAGCGCGCCCTCCTTGGGGGTCGCCTTGTTCACCTCGGCGTCGCTCGCGTACACGTCCGGGAAGCGCTGGCGGTCCCGGCGGTTGCCGAACGAGGTCAGCGTGAGACCGTCGGCGTTCTCCGCGGTCGGCGGCTGGGAGACGAACGTGTCCTCCTCGACGATCTCCAGGCCGGCGGTGCGGTGGAAGATGTAGCTCCACCACGCGCCGTAGTTGAAGGTCGTGGTCATCGCCTTGCCGTACTCGCCGTCACCGGGAAGGGTGATCCCGATCTCCTGCTGGCGGGTGACGACGGAGTCGACGGCGGCCGCGAGCGCGGCATCGAACTCCGCCGAGGGCAGGGGCGTCAGACCGTCGGCGTCGAAGCGTCGGGCGGCGTTGGCCGCGAGCAGTTCCGGAGTGCGTGGCAGTGAACCGGCGGTGGTGGTGAGGATCTCTGTCATGGCATCGAGGTTATGGGCCCTCGATCGCGGCAGGAAACCGGGCCGTCACAGCGGTTCATATCGACGCGCTCCGAGGCCGACGGTCCGTCGCGCGGCCAGGTCAGTCGCGGGGCCAGGTCGGGACCAGGTTGCGATCCCCGTGGGCCTGGTCGATGCGTCGCACCGGCGGCCAGTACTTCGACTGGATCCGCATCTGGGCGCTGTCGTGGACCGAGAGATCCTCCGGAGCGGACCGGCTGCCGGGGTAGACGGCCACCTCCCGCGAGTACGGGTGGCTCCACTCCCCCGTCGCGATGGAGGCCGCCGTGTGCGGGGCGCCCACCAGCGGGTTGTCATCCGCCGGCCAGCTGCCGGAGGCGACCTCGTCGGCCTCCTCGGCGATCATCAGCATCGCGTCGACGAAGCGATCGATCTCCGCGAGATCCTCGGATTCGGTGGGCTCGATCATGAACGTGCCGGCGACGGGGAACGACATGGTCGGGGCATGGAACCCGTAGTCGATGAGCCGCTTGGCGACGTCGTCGACGGTGATCCCGGTGCGCGCGGTCAGGGGCCGCAGGTCGACGATGCACTCGTGGGCGACCAGGCCGTTCTCCCCGGTGTAGAGGATCTCGTAGGCCTCCGAGAGGCGACGGGCCATGTAGTTGGCCGCCAGCACGGCCGCGGCAGTCGCGTGGCGCAGCCCCTCGGGACCCATGAGACGGATGTAGGTCCATGAGATCGGCAGGATCGAGGGGGAGCCGTAGGGCGCCTGGGAGACCGGGGGCCCCGCGTGGACCTGCGCGTCCCGCCCGGCGACCGGGTGCTTCTCCTCCTGGATGGCGGGGTGGCCGGGCAGGAACGGAGCCAGGTGCGACTTCGCCGCCAGCGGGCCCACTCCCGGGCCGCCGCCGCCATGGGGGATGCAGAACGTCTTGTGCAGGTTCAGATGGGAGACGTCGCCGCCGAACTCCCCGGGCCTGGCGACCTGCAGCAGGGCATTGAGGTTGGCACCGTCGACGTAGACCTGTCCCCCGGCGTCGTGGACGAGCTGGCAGACGGTGCGCACCTCCTCCTCGTACACGCCGTGCGTGGAGGGGTAGGTGATCATGATGGCCGCGAGTTCGTCCCCGTGGTCCTTGAGCTTCTGCTTCAGGTCCTCGAGGTCGATGTTGCCGCGATCGTCGGAGCCGACCACGACCACCCGCAGTCCGGCATTGACCGCGGAGGCCGCGTTGGTGCCGTGCGCGGAGCTGGGGACCAGGCACACCTCGCGGCCGCTCTCCCCCCGGGAGGCGTGGTACGCGCGGATGGCCAGGAGTCCGGCGAACTCGCCCTGGGACCCGGCGTTGGGCTGGAGGGAGACGGTGTCGTACCCGGTCAGATCCGCCAGCCAGGTCTCCAGCTGCTCGATCAGGTCGAGGTAGCCCCCGACGTCCTCGCGGGGCGCGAAGGGGTGGAGGGCGTTGAACCCGGCCCAGGTGACCCCGGCCATCTCGGTGGCGGCGTTGAGCTTCATGGTGCACGAGCCCAGCGGGATCATGCCCCGGTCCAGCGCGAAGTCCTTGTCCGCGAGGCGGCGGAGGTAGCGCATCATCGCGGTCTCGGAGTGGAACGAGGAGAAGACGGGGTGCTGCAGGAATCGGTCCTGGCGGGCCAGGGCGCCCCACCGCTGCCGTGCGCCGGGGCCGGCACCGGTCGCAGCCTCGCTGCCCGCGTCGGCGTCGGCGTCGGCGTCCGCGTCGGCGTCGGCGTCGGCGTCGGCGTCGAGCTCATCGTCGTCCCTCCCGAGCGCCGTGACGTCGCGCAGCTCCTGCCCCGGGGTCGGGGCATAGGGCGCGAAGGCGGCGGCGATCGCCTCCAGGTCGGCCGGCGTGACGGTCTCGTCCAGGGACAGGTGGACGACGTCGTCGCCGAGGGGGCGGAGCAGGAACCCGGCCTCGGCCATCGAGGCGGCGATGTCGTGGGCGAGGCCCGTGGCGCGCACCTCGAGGGTGTCGAAGAACGAGTCGTTCTCGAGCTCGAAACCGCTGCGCACGAGGTGGTCGGCCAGCGCTGCGGTGCGCGCCGCGACGCGGCGACCGATGCGGGCGAGGCCGTCGGGCCCGTGGTACACGGCGTACATAGCGGCCATCACGGCCAGCAGCACCTGGGCGGTGGTGATCGAGCTGGTCGCCTTCTCGCGCCGGATGTGCTGTTCACGGGTCTGCAGGGAGAGCCGATAGGCGGGGTTGCCCTCGGCGTCGACGGAGACGCCCACCAGCCGGCCGGGCAGCTGGCGCTCGAGTCCCTTGCGCACGGCGACGAACCCGGCGTGGGGCCCGCCGAAGCCGAGCGGGATGCCGAAGCGCTGGGTGGTGCCGATGGTGACGTCCGCGCCCAGGGTGCCCGGGGAGGCCAGCTGGGTCAGCGCCAGCAGATCGGCCGCGACGACGGCGACGGCCTTGGTCTCCTTGATCGCGGCGATCGTCTCGCGCGGATCCCACACCCGGCCGGAGGCGCCCGGGTACTGGATGAGCGCCCCGAAGTACTCGCCGTCGGCCGGCTCGCCGTCGGGCATGTCGCCGGCGGCGAAGTCGACCTCGCGCAGCTCGATGCCGAGCCCGTCGGCGCGCCCGCGCAGCACCTCCTTCGTGGCGGGAAGGGTGTCGGCGTCGACGAGGAACACGTTGCCGTTGCGCTTGGCGGTGCGGCGGGCCAGCATCAGCGCCTCGGCGGCGGAGGTGGCTTCGTCCAGCGTGGAGGCGTTGGAGACCTCCATCCCGGTGAGATCGCAGATCATGGTCTGGAACGTCAGCAGCGCCTCGAGCCGTCCCTGCGAGATCTCCGGCTGGTACGGCGTGTAGGCGGTGTACCAGGCCGGGTTCTCCAGCACGTTGCGCTGGATGACGGCCGGGGTGTGGGTGCCGTGGTACCCAAGGCCGATCAACGAGCGGCGCACGGTGTTGCGATCGGCGAGTGCGCGCAGCTCGGCCAGCGCCGCCGTCTCGCTGATGCCCTCGGGCACCGCCGATCCGGTCTCCGCACCGTCTCCGGCCAGAAGGATGGTCCCGGGCACCGCAGCGGTGAGCATCTCGTCCAGGCTCTCGTAGCCCAGGGTCTCGAGCATGTGGCGCTGGGCCGCGGGGTCGGTGCCGACGTGACGGCGGACGAAGGACTCGTGGTCGTGGACGGGCGAAGCGGTCATGAGGTGGGTGCCCCTGGGGTGTTGCGTCGTGGGAGTGGTGCGTCGTCAGGCGATGTGCGCGGGACCGGCCGGGCTCGGAGCGGGGCCGCCGCGACTTATCAGGACTGTGTGAAGGCCTTGTAGTCCTCCGCGCTGAGCAGATCCTCCGGCAGCGACTCGAAGCGCGCGCGCAGCAGCCATCCCTGGTCGAACGGAGAGGAGTTGACCAGCTCCGGGGAGTCGACGACGTCCTGGTTGATCTCGGTGACGGTGCCGTCGAGCGGGGAGAGCAGGTCCGAGACGGACTTCGTGGACTCGATCTCGCCCATCTCGGATCCGGCGGAGAGTTCGGTGCCCGCTTCGGGCAGGTCGACGTAGACGACGTCGCCCAGCTGCTCGGCGGCGTAGTCCGTCACGCCGATGACGGCGATGCCGTCGGACTCGACGCGGACCCATTCGTGGTCCTTGCTGTAGCGGATCTCCTCGGTCATGGCGATGGTCCTTCCTGGGGCGGGGCTCGGGCGGATGGGGGTGCTGGGGTCAGCGGTGGGGCGGATCAGCGGCGGGAGTAGAAGGGCAGCTCGACGACGCGGACCGGGAGGGGCTTGCCGCGGACGTCGACGACGAGCTCGGTGCCGGCCTCGGTGAGGTCCGGCCGTACGAGCGCCATGGCGATCGGGTGGCCGAGAGTCGGCGAGAGGGCTCCGGAGGTCACGGAACCGACCTCGACTCCGTCGGCGGTGCGGACGCTGGAGCCGGCGCGGGCGGCGCGGCGACCCTCGGCGACCAGCCCCACCAGGACAGGACGGGACGAGACGTCGGTGTTCTCCACGCCCGCCCGGCCGACGAAGTCGTCCTTGGTCGACAGCGCGACCACGCGGCCCATGCCGGACTGGGCGGGATGCAGGTCGCGGCCCAGCTCGTGGCCGTACAGCGGCATCCCGGCCTCGAGACGCAGGGTGTCGCGGCAGGCGAGTCCGCACGGCGTGAGATCCTCGCCTCCGGCGACGGTGAGCTGCTCCCACAGTGGGGCGGCGAGATCGGCCGGGACGTACAGCTCGAAGCCGTCCTCCCCGGTGTATCCCGTGCGGGCCACCAGCAGCTGCCGGCCGCGGTAGGTGCCCTGGGCGACGCGGTAGTACTTCATCTCCGTGAGATCTTCGGCGGCGATGCCCTCGATGCCCGTCTCGGCGCCGGCGAGGACGCGCAGCAGGATCTCCTGGCTGCGGGGGCCCTGGACCGCGATCAGGGCGGTGCGGTCCGAGGCGTCCTCGACGCGGGCGTCGAATCCCTCGGCGCGGGCGGTGATCTCCTGGGCGTCGATCTCCGCGTTGGCCGCGTTGGCGACGACGAGGTAGTGCTCCTCGGCGAGGCGATAGGTGATGACGTCGTCGATGACGCCGCCCTCCTCGGTCAGCAGCAGCGAGTACTTCGCTCGTCCCACGGAGATGGCGGACAGCTTGCCTGCCAGGGCGTTATCGAGGGCCTGCCCGGCCTGGGGGCCCTGGACGTGGATCTCGCCCATGTGGCTGAGGTCGAACAGTCCGGCACGCTCGCGGACTGCGGCGTGCTCGGCCAGGTCGGAGCCGTAGCGCACGGGCATCCGCCAGCCGGCGAAGTCCGTGAAGGTCGCGCCGAGGGACTCGTGGATCGCCTCCAGCGCGGTGCTGCGCAGGGCCTGCTCAACCATGGTGCTCCTTCTCGTTCTTTGCTCGCCACGGAGCGAGCGCCGCCCGTCCATCTCGCGGCACGGACCGGGCGCGCCGGCGGCCTGCCCCGGTGCGATGATCCGGCCGCCGCAGGCCTCACCCTACCGCCCGGCAGGGCGCGACGCGGCCGCTCGGTCCGGCGTCATGCGGCTGTGACCACGCAGTCCGCACCGTTGGCCGGTCACCGCGAGGCCGAGCGACCCGAAGGTGCCGAGCGCCCGGGGACCAGCTTGTACCGTGGAGGCCGTGACAAAGGAAGGCACGACCGAGTGGCCGATACGGATCCGCAGCCAGCGTCTGGTGATCCGGCCGCCCGGTGATGGCGACCGCGACGCCATGATCCGCCTGATGACCGATCCCGTCACCCGGGAATACCTGGGCGGAGCCCTGGACTACGCCTCCCGGCAGGCGCTCGAGCTCTCCCCGCTGGGGCTGACCTGGGGACGCTGGGTGCTGGCCCGGGCGGAGGACGACACCATGATCGGGTCCATCACGCTGGACTACGACCGGGGCGAGCTGGAGCTCTCCTACGCGCTGCTGCCCGAGTGGACGGGACGGGGCTATGCCGCGGAATCCTGCGTGGCGCTGCTGGCCTGGGCCCGCGACGAGCTCGAGGACGACCACGTCATCGCCGTCAGCCAGACCCGCAACAAGCGCAGCGTGGCCCTGCTGCGCAAGCTCGGCTTCACCGTCCGCAAGGGGCTCGAGGAGTTCGGCACCCAGCAGCTGCTGCTCGAACGCTCGCTGGAGGATCCGCTGCCGGAGCAGACGCTGATGATCCAGTCGGAGTCCGATCCTCCGCCGCCCACACGGCGCTGAGCGGTTCTCGGTGGCGCCCGGGGGAGGTCAACCGCGGGCGACCGGGCAGCTCATGCACCGCGGACCGCCGCGACCGCGACCCAGCTCGTCGCCGGCGAACTCGAGCACTTCGATGCCCTGGGCGCGGAGGTAGTCGTTGGTCGCCGCCGCTCTCTCGTAGGCCACCACGCGCCCCGGGGCGAGGGCGAGCACGTTGCACCCGTCGTCCCACTGCTCGCGTGCAGCGGTGTACGGGTCCAGCGGCGCGCTGAGCACTCGCAGTGCGTCCACGCCGAGCCCGCGGGCGAGCACGGAATCCATCTCGTCGGCGGCACGCGACCGCGAGATCAGACGGTCACCGGGCCGCTCGATCTCGAACGTCTCCAGCGGCCCCAGCGGCCCGTGGCGCAGCATCGAGTCGTGGTCGACAACGGTGGTGACCGTGTCCAGGTGCATCATCGAGCGCCGGTGCGGCAGGGCGATGGCGATCACGCGGTCCACGGTGCCGTCCTCGAGCAGGTCGCCCGCGAGCCGTTCGACGCCGACGGCGCTGGTGCGCTCCGAGAGTCCGAGCGCGACCACCCGCGGGGACAGCATCATCACGTCCCCGCCCTCGACGGTGGCTGCGCCCGCGCCGCCGCTGCCGACGACGCGTCGCGGGCCGGATGCCCCGGCGAAGCGCGGATGGTGCCGATAGATCGCCTCCAGGTGCAGGCTCTCGCGGCGCCGTGCCGACCTCCGCATCGGGCTGACCGCGGCCACGTCCCCGATCCACGCCGAGGAGTCGCGCGTGAACAGATGGTTGGGCAGCGGATCGAGCACCAGGTGCTCCTCCCCCATCCGTTGCAGGGCGATGGACCGGGGAGTGACACCGAGTCCGCGCAGCTCGGCGACGGTGATCCCGGCGATCAGCACCTCCCCCAGAGCGGCCGACGGCATCTCGCCGAGCGCCTCGGTCAGGTCCTGGACGGCGATGTCTCCCAGCACCGTCGGATCCAGCGCCCGGTGCAGCAGGTCGCTGCGGACCTCAGGCACCTCGAGCAGGTCCGTCAGCAGATCGCTCAGCTCGAGGACCTCGACGCCCTCGCGGCGCAGCAGGGCGGAGAACTCACGGTGCTGGCTGCGGGCGCGATCGCGCCACAGCACCTCGTCGAACAGGAACCGCTCGCGAGTGTCCGGGGTCAGCCGTTCGAGCTCGGCGCCGGGCTCGTGCAGGATCACCCGCCGCAGCGGCGAGATCTCGTCATGCACTCCGGCCTGGTCGTGCTCTCCGGTCTGTGGGGACGCAGCGTCCATGGGTTCTCCTGAGGGCGAGGGCAGGGACGGGGACGAGCCGCCAGTAAACACCCCGAGACGCGCCGGGCGCGGATCGATACGCTGGCGGTGTCCGCACGTCGTTCCCGCAGGAGGCCCCCATGACCACGCTGTCCATCCCGACCACGACCCTCGCCGACGGCTCGCCCTTCCCGCTGGTCGGCTTCGGGACCGCCGGCCTGCGGGGCGCCGACGGCTGCGAGTCCATCGCCGCGGCGATCCGCGCCGGGTACCGGCTGCTGGACACCGCCGCCCAGTACGGCAACGAGGCCGCGGTGGGCGAGGCCGTGCGGCGCAGCGGCGTCGATGCCGACGAGGTGCTGGTGACGACGAAGATCGCCGGCGGCGACCAGGGGCGCGAGGCGGCCCGCACCGGGTATCTGGAGTCGCTGCGGCGCCTGGGGCTCGAGCGCGCCGCCCTGGTGCTGATCCACTGGCCGAACCCCTCCCGCGGGCTCGCCCTGGAGACCTGGCGCACGCTGATCGATCTCAAGGAGGAGGGCAGGGCGCTGCACATCGGCGTCTCGAACTTCCGCCCCGAGCAGCTGCAGGAGCTGGTCGACGCCACCGGCGTATGGCCCGAGGTCAACCAGATCCAGCTCTCCCCCGCGCTCCAGCGCCGCGAGGCGGTCGCCTTCCATCGCGAGCACGGCATCGTCACCGAGGCCTGGGGACCGCTGGGCGGCCGCGACGGGCTGGGCGCGCAGTTCGCCCTGCGCAAGGTGGCCGACAAGCACGGCGTGACCACCTCCCAGGTCTCGCTGCGCTGGGCCGTGGACCAGGACATCGTGGTGATCCCGAAGTCCAGCGACCCGCAGCGCCAGCTCACCAACGCCACCCTCGACCAGATCACCCTCGACGACGAGGATCGCGAGCTCCTGGCGACGTTGGACCTGGGCGAGAAGGAAGCCTGGGACTCCCGCGAGCACGAGGAGTGGTGAGCCGGGAGGACCGGTTCTCACCCGGCGGTGAGCACCGCGAGATCGTCTTCCTGACCGGGTCGGGCCTCAGCGCCCGCACCGGCCTGGGCACGTTCCGCGGACCGGACGGCCTGTGGGCGCTGGAGCCGGAGACGGAGCAGGCGATGCACGCCGACCAGCTGCCCCGGTCGCTGCCGCTGCTGTGGAAGGTCTGGGGCAGGATGGGCCGGATCGCGCTCGAGCACGGGCCCACGCCCGGGCACCGCGCGATCGCACGTCTCGGTGCTCCCGTGATCACGCAGAACATCGACGGGCTGCACCAGGCCGCCGGCAGCGAGGTCGTCGCCGAGCTGCACGGCAGCGCGCTGCACGCCACGTGCATGGGGTCGGGATGCCCGTGGCGCGGCCGGGTCGAACCTGGCGACGGCGAGCGCCCCGAGGACCACGGGGTCCCCGCCCGCTGCCCCCTGTGCGGGTCGCCGACGCGGCCGGACGTGGTGCTGTTCGACGAGATGCTGCCGCAGGGCCCCCTCGACCTCGCGACGCGGCTTGCCCAGCGGGCGGACCTCTTCGTCGCCGTCGGCACCAGCGGTGTCGTGTTCCCGGCGGCGCAGCTGGCACCCACCGCCCGGTCGCACGGGGCCACGACGGTGCTGATCGACGTCGATCCGCCGCAGGACCCTGCGCTGAGGGCCGCCTTCGATCATGTCATCGCCGAGGACGCCCACGAGGTGCTGCCCGAGTGGGAGCGCGAGGTCAACGGCGTCGGCGGGACCTCGTTCCTCCGCCCCTTCTGAGGCGGGCCCGCCGGGCGATGAACGGCCGAGCGCCGGGAGCGTGTCGGTGTCTCGTCGGGTCGACTCAGATCCAGATCGCCGGGTCGACCTGCTCCTGGGGGTGGGCGGCACCGGTGCGCACCTGCGCGGGCACACCCACCGCGGTGGCCAGAGCCGGCACGTCCTTGACCACCACGGCGTTGGCACCGATCTGGGATCCCTGTCCGAGCACGACGGGGCCGATCACCCGCGCCCCGGCGCCGATGGTGACTCCGTCCTCGACGGTGGGATGGCGTTTGACGGGCTCCATGGAACGGCCGCCGAGGGTGACGCCGTGGTACAGCATGACGTCGTCCCCGACCTCGGCGGTCTCGCCGATCACGACACCCATGCCGTGATCGATGAAGAAGCGTCGGCCGATGGTGGCACCCGGGTGGATCTCCACGCCGGTGATCGACCGGGCGCCCTGGGCGATGACCCGCGCCGGCAGCGTCGCCCCGCGCTCCCACATCTGATGGGCGAGGCGGTAGGTCCAGATCGCATGCAGTCCCGGCGACGTCAGCAGCAGGGAGAGGTCATCGGTGGCGGCGGGATCGCGCCGGCGTGCCGCCGCGAGGTCCTCGCGGACCGTCGCGACGGCACCCATGGCGCGACCCAGCAGGCCGCGGACGAGAGCCAAGGGATCAGTCCGCGTACTGGGAGAACAGCGGCGTGGAGAGGTACCGCTCGCCGAAGGAGGGCACGATCACGACGATGGTCTTGCCGGCGTACTCGTCGCGGGAGCCGACGCGCACGGCCGCCTCGATCGCGGCGCCGGAGGAGATCCCGACCAGCAGGCCTTCCGAACGGGCGGTGGCGCGGGCGCGCTCCATCGCGGTCTCCGCGTCGATGTCGAGCACCTCGTCGTAGACCTCGCGGTCCAGGATGCTGGGCACGAAGTTCGCGCCGATGCCCTGGATCTTGTGCGGGCCGGGCTGGCCGCCGTTGAGGATCGCGGACTCCTCGGGCTCGACCGCGATCATCGTGACCTCGCTCTTGCGCTCCTTGAGCACCTGACCGACGCCGCTGATCGTGCCGCCGGTGCCGATGCCGGCGACGACCGCGTCCACCGAGCCCTCGGTGTCGTCCCAGATCTCCTCGGCCGTGGTGCGGCGGTGGATCTCGACGTTGGCCGGGTTGTCGAACTGCTTGACCTGGACGGCACCGGTCTCCTCGGCGACCTGCTCGGCCTTCTCGACCGCGCCCTTCATGCCCTTGGCGGCCTCGGTGAGGATCAGCTCGGCGCCGTAGGCACGCAGCAGCATACGGCGCTCGTTGGACATTGACTCCGGCATCGTGAGGATGACCTTGTAGCCGCGCGAGCTGCCGATCATGGCCAGGGCGATGCCCGTGTTGCCGCTGGTGGCCTCGACGATGGTGCCGCCGGGCTGCAGCTGGCCGGACTCCTCGGCGGCATCGATCATGGCGACGCCGATGCGGTCCTTGACGGAGTTGGCGGGGTTGTAGAACTCGAGCTTGGCGAGCACGGTGGCCTTGACGTCGTCGCCGAGGCGATTGAGCTTGACCAGCGGGGTACGGCCGACGAGTTCGGAGACGTTCTCGTAGACGGGCATGCTTCCTCCTGTGGACTGGATCTCCCGGAGCCCCAAAGGGGCACTTTCCCCGAGCATAACGGGAACTCGGAACGGCCGTGGCCGGATCCGTCCTTCGGCAGCACCCGCGCACTCCCGGGGGTCGGGTCACCCGCTCGAGCGGGTCCACAGGCTGCACAGCTCCCGCGGCTGAGCGCATAGGCTCGCGCCATGACGTACGAGCTCGACGCTTCCCTCCACGTGCCCGCCACCCCGGAGGAGGTCTACGCACTGCTCAGCGACATCACGCGCACCGGCGAATGGAGCGTCCAGACCGAGAAGGCCGAATGGAACTCCGAGGCCCGGGGCGTGGGCGCGACGTTCACCGGTCATAACCGCACGCCGGAGCGGACATGGCAGACCGTCTCCACGGTCGTCATCGACGAGCCCGGCCGGGAGTTCGCGTGGTCCGTGGGCCCGGCGGAGGTGATCTGGGGCTACCGCATGCAGCCGCAGGACGGCGGCACCGAGCTGATCCAGTACACCCGGTTCGGTGAGCGCGCCGAGAAGGTCTTCGCCGAGCGGCACGGCGAGGATGCCGCGAGGCAGATCGAGATCCGCCGGAAGGCTGCCCGTGCCGGCATGCCCGCCACCCTCGAGCGCATCGCCGCGATCCTGCGAAGTGAGTCGCCGGCCACGGAGCGCTGAGACGCGGCGGCGCGCCCGGCGAGGAACCGGTCAGTACACCATGCCCATGACCTCGCGCACGCGCGCCAGGGTCTGCTCGGCGACCTCGTTCGCGCGTTCGTTGCCGGCGCGCAGCACCCCGAACAGGTACTCCGGGTCCTGTTCGATCTCGGCCCGGCGTGCGCGGATCGGGGCGAGGTGCTCGTTCAGCGCCTCGGCGGTCAGCATCTTCAGGGTGCCGGAGCCGGCGTCGCCGACCTCGGAGGCGATCTCCTCGGGCGTGCGCCCGGTGGCCTCCGAGGCGATCGTGAGCAGGTTGGCGACCTCGGGGCGCCCCTCGGGGTCATAGGTGATCCGTCGCTCGGAGTCCGTCTTGGCCTTCTTGATCTTCTTCAGGGTCTCGTCCGGGCTCATCCGCAGCATCACGGTGTTGCCCAGCGACTTGCTCATCTTGGCCGCACCGTCGAGGCCCAGGATGGTGGGGGCGTCCGACAGCAGCGCGTCGGGCTCGGTGAAGACCTGCTCTCCGTCCGCGTAGCGCTCGTTGAAGCGCCGGGCGATGACACGGGTCTGCTCGATGTGGGGCAGCTGATCCTTGCCCACCGGGACCACGTTTCCGTGGCAGAAGAGGATGTCCGCGGCCTGATGGACCGGGTAGGTCAGCAGCAGCCCGCCCATCGCGGACTTCCCGGCCGCGGCGAGCTCGGCCTTGACGGTGGGATTGCGCTCCAGCTCCGGCTGGGTGACCAGCGAGAGGAAGGGCAGCATGAGCTGGTTCAGGGCGGGCACCGCCGAGTGGGTGAAGATCGTGGCGCGCTCGGGGTCGATGCCGACGGCGAGGTAGTCGGTGAGCAGCTCGCGCACGGAGCCCCGGATGTCGCCGAGGATCTCGCGGTCGGTGATCACCTGGTAGTCGGCGACGATCACCCAGGTCTCCACGCCGGCCTGCTGCAGGCGGACGCGGTTGCGCAGGGAGCCGAAGTAGTGGCCGATGTGCAGGGCGCCGGTGGGCCGGTCACCGGTGAGCATGCGCAGGCCGCTGGGGTCGCTCTCGATCTTTCGCCAGATCGCGTCGCTGCGCCGCTGGGCGGCGTCGTAGCTGGAGGGGGCGATTTCGGGGGTCACATCGGCGACGGTATCGGTCATGCCCACCATGCTATCGGCGCCCGCGCGCCCCTCCGACGCGACCGACGACGGCCGGATCGTCGGGTGCCTCACCAGGCCAGGGAGAGCACCAGCACGGCGGTGGAGTGGAGCAGCATCCCCTGACAGCTCACCCAGAAGGCGGGACCGAGGAAGCGCGCCCGCAGGTGGGAGGCGGCGGCTGCGAGGAAGTAGACGACCCGGACAGGACGGCAGCACAGCCCGGAAGTCAGCGGTGAGCCGATTGGTGAGCTCGGAGAACAGGGTGGAGGGATAGCGGCCCGTCACGAGGATCGCGACATAGGACCGCGACAGCCCGGGGTGCGCGAACAGGATCCCAGGAAGGGATCGACCAGCCCGAGCATGGCGTCCGCGACGTCCAGCGCACCATACCCGGTGGTCTCCGGCTCGTACCCCGCGACCTCCGGGACGGCAGCGTCGTGCGGCGATCACCCGCCGACTCGTCCCTGCGCGCTGTGCGTGCCGTGTTCCAGGCATCGGACCTCCCCGACCGTGGTGAACATGTTCAGTGAGCACGTCCACCGAGGTCAGTGCGACCCGAAATGATCGCACATCCGGACGGAGGAGCCGGTTTTCCTCGGCTCCCTTCCAGGGATGGAAGTCAGGTGATGAATACCGTGCCGTGCGGCGTTGCCGGGGTCGCTCGCGGCGTCCGACCGGGGCGAGGAAGCCCCCGGTCCGCGGCCCCGGGTCAGGCTTCGGGGGCGGAGCCGGTGGAGCCGCGGACGACGAGTTGGGGCCGCACCACCACCAAGGTGCGGGAGGGGCGACGGGACTCCTCGCCGCCACTGAGCGCGGCGCGCACGGCCGCGCGAGCCAGGGCGGGCACGGCCTGGCGCATGGTGGTCAGCGGCGGGTTCGTCAGGGCCGACCAGAACACGTCGTCGTAGCCGACCACGGAGACGTCCCCCGGGATCGTCAGGCCCATCGCGCGCACGGCCTCCAGGGCGCCGGCGGCCATCACGTCGGACCCGCACATGATCGCGGTGGCGCCGCGGGCGACCAGGTCGCGGGCGGCCTCGTAGCCCCCGGCGTAGGAGAAGTCGGTGTAGGAGACGGGGCGCTCCTCGCGGTCGCTGTCGGCGGAGGCCTCCTCGAAGACCCGCACCTTCTCGCGCACCGGCCAGGTGCGCTCGTCCCCCACCGCGAGGCCGATGCGGTGGTGGCCGAGGTCCTCGAGGTGCTGCAGGGTGGCGCGCACGGCGTGCTCGTCGTCGGTGGACAGGTAGGCGGCGTCCAGGTCCGGGCGCACGCCGTTGACCAGCACCAGGGGCCTCCCGGTATCGGTCACCTCGCGGTAGTGGTCGATGGGGCCACCCTCCTGGGCGTGGTGCCCGGAGACGACGATGATGCCGTCCACCCCGATCGACAGGAAACGCTGCAAGATCTCTCGCTCGCGTTCAGCGGTCCGGGCACGCATGGCCACCAGGCAGTCGGCCCCGCGCGCGAAGAGCTCGGCCTCGATGCGCTCGGCCCATGAGGTGAAGACCTGGTTGTCGAGGTCGGGCACCAGCACACCGACCAGCGGCCCGGTGCGGGTGGCGGCGGTGCCGACCTCCCGCCCCAGCCGGCGGGCCGTCTCGATCACGGAACGCCTGGTGGCCTCGTTGACCCCGGGTCGCCCGTTGAGCACCCGGGAGACCGTGGCCTCGCTCACACCGGCGGCCTCGGCGATGTCGATGAGTCGCGCCATCACACTCATCCTCCCCGGTCACGGGCGTCATCGCGCCGTGTCCAAATCGTGTCCTGCAAGTTCTTGCCCATTCTTGCACAAGACAGCGGCAGGATCTATATTTTTTCCCAATCCGCACGGCCACCGACGGCCAGGTGCACCACGATTCGAAGGAGAAGACGTGCAGATCCGTCGCAAGAACTTCCTCGCCCTGAGCGGCATCGCCGCCACCACCGGTGTCCTCGCCGCCTGCGGCGGCAGCAGCGACTCCGGTTCCGACAGCTCCTCCGGCGGCTCGGACGCGGGCGGCTCCTCCGAGGGCGCGGCGCCCGAGCGCGCCGATGCCGACCTCGTGATCTGGACCGACGAGGTCAAGGCCGGCGCCCTCGAGGGCCCGGCACAGGACTGGGCCGAGGCCAACAACCTCACCGTCGCGGTGCAGATCGTCGCCGACGACCTGCAGGGCAACTTCATCACCGCCAACCAGGCCGGCAACGGCCCCGACATGATCGTGGCCGCCCACGACTGGATCGGGAACCTGGTGCAGAACAGCGCCATCTCCCCGGTGCAGCTGCCCTCCGGCGCCTCCGACGCGATCGCCCCGGTCGGCCTGGAGGCCGTGACCTACGACGGTCAGACCTACGGCGCCCCCTACGCCGTGGAGACCCTGGTGCTCTACGCGAACAACGAGCTCACCGACGTGCCCGAGCCCTCCACCGTGGAGGAGCTGGTCGAGGCCGGCGAGGCCGGCGGCGCCGAGAACGTGCTGTCCCTGCCGGTCGGCGAGGAGGGCGACGCCTACCACATGCAGCCCTTCTACACCTCCGGCGGCGGCTACCTCTTCGGCGAGGACTCCGAGGGCAACCTCGACCCCTCCGACGTGGGCGTGGGCCAGGAGGGCTCGATCTCCGCGGCCGAGAAGATCGTGGAGCTCGGCGAGCAGGGCGTGCTGAAGACCTCCATCAGCAACGACAACGCGATCTCGCTGTTCACCGACGGCAACGCCGCCTACCTGATCTCGGGCCCCTGGGCCCTGGCCGACATCCGCACCGCCGAGGTCGACTTCACCATGAGCCAGGTCCCCGGCTTCGAGGGCATGGACCCGGCGGTCCCCTTCGCCGGTGTCAACGCCTTCTTCGTCGCCTCCAGCGGCGCCAATCAGGCCTTCGCCCAGCAGTTCGCCACCGACGTGGTCTCCTCCCCCGACATCGCCGAGGCGATGTTCCCCGGCAACGAGCTGCCCCCGGTGAACCTCGAGCTGCAGGAGAAGCTCTCGGGCGAGTACCCCGAGGTCGTGCGCGTGGCCGAGTACGCCGAGGACGCCTCCCCGATGCCCGCCATCCCCGAGATGGCCGCCATCTGGGAACCGCTCGGTCAGGCCGAGGCCAACCTGGTCGGCGGCGCGGACGCCGAGTCGACCATGACCTCCGCCGGCGAGCAGATCTCCAGCCAGATCGGCTGACCCTCCCTCCGTCACGGAGCGGGCAGCACGCCCGCTCCCCCGGCTCCCCCGGACGGGGTGCGACATCACGGCGTCGCACCCCGTCCGACCGGCCTGCCCGGTCACCCCCGCCACCCCGTGAAAGGCACCGTCGCCATGACCAGCCCCCTGCCGCCCGTGCACCGCGAGCGCAGCACCTCGATCCCCGCGGTCCTGGTGCGCATCATCGTCCTCGGCGCCGTCCTCGCCGTCACCGCCTTCACCGTGCCGCTGATGATCCAGCAGCAGCAGTGGATGTGGCTGGCCGTGATGGTCCTGGCCGCGATCGCGATCTTCGTCATCTACTCCACGAAGCGCTTCATCCCCGGGAAGTACCTCTTCCCCGGCACCTTCTTCCTCGCGGTCTTCCTGATCACCCCGATCATCCTCACGGTGGGCTACTCCTTCACCAACTACGGCGACGGCACCCGCGGCACCAAGGAGCAGGCGGTGAACTCGATCATCGCCAACTCGGTGGTCCAGACCGACGACTCCACCTGGTACAACATGTCGGTCGCCACCCAGGGCGACCCCGTGGAGGGCCCCTTCACCCTGTTCCTGGTGGACCCCGCCACCGGCACCGTCTACTCCGGCGACGAGGAGACCGAGCTGGCCCCGGTGCCCTCCGCCGACGTCACCGTCGAGAACAACTACGTCACCGAGGCGTCCGGCTACACGATCCTCGAGGCGCGCGAGGTCAACGACGCCTACAACGCGCTGCAGGAGGTCGCCGTCCCCGTCGACGAGAACTCCGCGGTGCGGGTGCAGGGCGCCAATCAGGCCTACGTGGGCACCACCCTGCTGACCTACGACGAGGCCGCCGACACCATCACCGACACCCAGACGGGCGCGGTCTACACGGTCGGCACCGTGGGCGACTCCGAGTACTTCGTGAACGAGAACGGCGAGCGCGCCTTCAGCCAGTCCTGGCTGCAGAACGTGGGCTGGTCCAACTATCAGCGCCTGTTCACCGACTCCAACATCGCCGGCCAGTTCCTCGCCGCCTTCGCCTGGACCCTGGTCTTCGCCCTCGGCTCGGTGGCGCTGACCTTCGTGGTCGGCTTCGCCCTGGCGCTGATCCTCAACGACGAGCGGCTGAAGGGCCGCCGCCTGTACCGCTCGATCCTGCTGATGCCATACGCGGTGCCGGGCTTCATCGCCCTGCTGGTGTGGTCGAACTTCTACAACCAGGACTTCGGCCTGATCAACACCACCCTCGGCATCAACGTGAACTGGCTGGGCGATCCGACGATGGCCAAGATCGCGGTGCTGCTGACGAACCTGTGGATGGGCTTCCCCTACATGTTCATCGTCTCCACCGGCGCCCTACAAGCGATCCCCGGTGACGTGATGGAGGCGGCCCGCATCGACGGCGCCAGCCGCTTCCAGACCACGGTGAAGGTGGTGACCCCGCTGCTGCTGGTGGCCGTGGCCCCGCTGCTGGTGGCTTCCTTCGCCTTCAACTTCAACAACTTCAACGCGATCGAGCTGCTCACCGAGGGCGGTCCGTTCCTGCCGGGCGAGTACACCCGCGGCGGCACCGACATCCTGATCTCGATGATCTACCGCATCGCCTTCGGCGGCTCGGGGGCCGACTTCGGCTTCGCCTCCGCCGTCTCCGTCGCCCTGTTCGCGCTGACCGGCGTGCTCGCGGCGATCCAGTTCCGGTTCACCAGCGTCCTCGAAGACGTCAACTGAGAGGCGGCCCGATCATGAGCACGCAGACTTCGCAGCAGACCTCCGTCACCGCGCAGCGGCGGATGCCCTTCGGCCGCTGGATGGCCGAGGTCGGGTGGCGCCACGTCGTCGGCATCCTCGCCGTCGCCTTCGCGGTGTTCCCCATCCTGTTCATCGTCTCCGCCTCGGTGAACCCGCTGGGCACCGTCTCCAGCTCCGGCCTGATCCCCAAGGCCTTCTCCCTGGTGCACTACGAGTCCCTGATCGCGGGCGATCGCGGGCCCTTCCTGCGCTGGTACGCGAACACGGTCATCGTGTGCGGCACCGTCGCCCTGGTGCAGGTGTTCCTCTCCACCCTGGCCGCCTACGCCTTCAGCCGCCTGCGATTCGCCGGTCGCCGCATCGGCCTGCTCTCGCTGCTGCTGGTGATGATGTTCCCGGCGTTCCTGGCGATGATCGCGGTCTACTCGATGGTCTCCGGGCTGGGCAAGGCGATCCCCTTCCTGGGTCTGGACTCGCTGCCGGGCTACATCATCGTGCTGCTGGGCGGCTCGCTCGGCCAGGTGTGGCTGATCAAGGGCTTCTTCGACACCGTGCCCAAGGAGCTGGACGAGGCCGCCATCATCGACGGCTGCTCCCACTGGCAGGTGTTCACCAAGATCCTGCTGCCCACCCTCACCCCGATCCTTGCCACCACCATCCTGCTGGCCCTGGTGGGTGTGCTCTCCGAGTTCCTGCTGGGCTCGATCTTCCTGACCAGCAACGACACCAAGACCCTGGCCGTGGGCCTGTACGGGATGCTCGAGGGCGACCGCTCCAACAACCTGGGCGTCTTCGCCGCCGGCTCGGTGATGATCATGGTGCCGGTGATCATCCTGTACCAGTTCCTGCAGCGCTACATCGTCGGCGGCTCCACCGCCGGCGCCGTGAAGGGCTGAACGGACCCTCCCGATGAGCGATTTCCCCTCCCCCGCCCCGCAGCCGGTCGATCCCGCGATCGAGCCCAGCGGCGTGCCCCTGACCGAGCAGCCCCACCACGACTCCGGCCCGTCCTTCGTGCCGGGTCCGCGGGCGGGCCTCGGCCAGGAGGCCACGCTGCGGGTCTGGGTGCCTGCCGCCTATCCGGCCCGCACCCTGGCCCTGCGGTCCGTGGTGGACGGGGAGATCCTCACCGGGGACCTCACCCCGCGTCCCGCGTCCGACGGCACCGGCACCTGGTGGGAAGCGACCCTGACCGTCGCGAACCCGGTCGTGCCCTACCGCGTCGCCGTGCTCGCCGAGCCCGGTGCCCGCACCGCCTCCGGCGCCCCGGTCCCCACCTACGCCTGGCTCACCGCCGCCGGCCTGGTGCCCTGGGACGTCTCCGACGCCACCGACTTCCGCCTGGTCGCGCACGAGCCGGCCCCGGACTGGGTGGACGACGCGATCGTCTACCAGGTCTTCCCCGACCGCTTCGCCCGCAGCTCCCGCATCCCCGAGGACGCCGAGGGCCGCCCCGTCCCGGAGGACCTGCCCGCCTGGGCGGTGCCGATGCGCTGGGACGAGGAGCCCGCGGTGCGCGGCGACCTCACCGGCGCCCAGTACTACGGCGGCGACCTCGACGGGATCATCGAGCGCCTGGACCACATCGCCTCCCTCGGCGCTGACACCGTCTACCTCACCCCGATCTTCCCCGCCGGCTCCGTGCACCGCTACGACGCCTCCACCTTCGAGGCGGTCGATCCGCTGCTCGGCGGCGAGGAGGCCCTGGTGCGGCTCTCGAAGGCGCTGCACGCGCGCGGTATGCGCCTGGTGCTGGACCTGACCACCAACCACACCGGGGACACCCACGAGTGGTTCCGCGCCGCCCAGGCCGATGCCGGGAGCGAAGAGGCCGGGTACTACCTGTTCACCGAGCACCCGGACCGCTACGTGAGCTGGCTGGACGTGCCGAGCCTGCCCAAGCTCGACCAGCGCAGCGCCGCCCTGCGCGCCCGCCTCACACGCGGCGAGGGCTCCGTGACCGCGCGATTCCTCGACGAGCCCGTGCTCGCCGACGGCTGGCGCATCGACGTGGCCAACATGACCGGCCGCCACGGTGCTGTGGACCTCACCCGCGAGGTGGCCCGCGAGATGCGCGGCACCCTGCGCCGAGTCCGCGCCCGCACCGGCCGGGACACCTGGCTGGTCGCCGAGCACGGCCACGACGCCACCGGGGACCTCGACGGCGACGGCTGGCACGGCACTATGAACTACACCGGCTTCACCCGGCCCCTGTGGGCCTGGCTGGCCGAGCCCGGCAGCGCCCTGAACTGGCTGGGACTGCCCATGACGACGCCGCGGCTGCCCGGCGGTGCCGTCTCCCGCAGCCTGCGCGACTACAACGCGCAGATGCCCTGGCCCTCCCGACTCCACTCCCAGAACCAGCTCTCCAGCCACGACACGCCCCGCACCCGCACCGTGGTCGGCGAGCGCGGCCGCCAGCTCACCGCCGTCGCCGCCCTGGCGGCCCTTCCCGGGGTGCCCACCGTCTTCGCCGGGGACGAGCTCGGCGCCGAGGGCCTCACCGGGGAGCACGCCCGCACCCCGATGCCCTGGGCCGCCATCGACGCCCTCGCCGAGCAGGCGGGTGATCCCGGGGACGCCGATCTTCCGGTCGATGCCGAGGTGCTGGAGGCCACCCGCACCCTGCTGGGCCTGCGCCGCGAGCACCCGGCCCTGCGCCGCGGCGGCCTGCGCTGGCTGCACACCGGGGACGACGCCCTTGTGCTCGTGCGCACCCACCCGGACGGCGACATCATCGTGCACCTGGCCCGGGACGCCCACGATCCCGTCGCTCTGGACCTGCGGTCCCTGCCCGGCGTGACCGGTGCCCATCCCCTGGCGGCCGTCGGCGGCGCCACCGCCGCCGCGGACGGACCGCTGCTGCACCTGCAGGCCACCGCGGCCGGCGCCACCGTGCTGGCTGCTGAAACGACCACGGAACCGACCTCTGTCTGAGACTCCACGAATCCTCCGGGCCGGCACTCCCCGTCGGCCCGGCGCCCCGCACCGCCCCCATCGGAAGGACACCATGACCACCACCTCCTCGCCCGCCCCCGCGACCGCGCAGCCGGAGGCCGGCGCCCCCGAATGGTGGCGCGACGCCGTGGTCTACCAGGTGTATCCCCGCTCCTTCGCCGATGCGGACGGCGACGGCATGGGCGACCTGCCCGGCGTCACCTCCCGCCTGCCCTACCTGCGCGAGCTCGGCGTGGACGCCCTCTGGCTCTCGCCCTTCTACACCTCCCCGCAGCGCGACGGCGGCTACGACGTGGCCGACTACTGCGACGTGGACCCGCGCTTCGGCTCCCTCGCCGATGCCGACGAGCTCATCGCCTCCGCCCATGCGATGGGCCTGAAGGTGATCGTGGACATCGTCCCCAACCACTCCTCGAGCGAGCACGAGCTGTTCCAACAGGCACTGGCGGCCGGGCCCGGCTCCCCCGAGCGGGACATGTACGTGTTCGCCGACGGCCGGGGTGAGCACGGCGAGCTGCCGCCGAACAACTGGACCTCGATCTTCCACGGAGAGGCCTGGACCCGCGTCACCGAGGCGGACGGCACGCCCGGGCAGTGGTACCTGCACATCTTCGACACCTCCCAGCCGGACTGGAACTGGCAGAACCCGCACGTGCACGCCCTGTTCCGGGATGTGCTGCGGTTCTGGCTGGATCGCGGGGCCGACGGGTTCCGCGTGGACGTCGCCCACGGGATGGTCAAGCCCGAGGGGCTGCCGGACGCCGCCGTCAACGCCGAGGGGCTGCTGGACATCCCCGAGGGCGAGGTGCCGATCTACTTCGACAACGACGGGGTGCTGGAGATCTACCGCGAGTGGCGGCCGATCCTGGACTCCTACGAGGGCGAGCGGATGATGGTGCTGGAGGCCTGGATCCCCGAGCACCGGCTGCCGCTGTACATCGGCCCCGAGGAGGCGCACCAGTCCTTCAACTTCGGGTTCCTCCAGGCCACCTGGGGCGTGGAGACGATGCGGGCGGCGATCGAGAAGCCGCTGGCCCTGGCCGATGCCGTGGGCGCGCCCACCACCTGGGTGCTGTCCAACCACGACGTGATCCGGCACGCCACCCGCTACGGCTTCCCGCCCGGCTACCGCTTCGGCGAGGGGCTGGGCCGCGAGGAGACGCCGGACGCGGCGCTGGGCCTGGCCCGCGCCCGCGCGGCGACGCTGCTGATGCTGTCCCTGCCAGGCGCCGCCTACCTGTACCAGGGCGAGGAGCTGGGCCTGCCGGAGGTCGCGGAGATCCCCGACGCGCTGCGCGAGGACCCCGCCCATCTTCGGGCCGGGGTGCCCGGCCGTGACGGCTGCCGCGTGCCGCTGCCCTGGCGGGCGGACGCCCCGGCGCACGGCTTCTCCCCCACCGGCGAGAGCTGGCTGCCGCAGCCGGAGGAGTTCGGGGCGCTGGCGGCGGATGCGCAGGAGGGCGTGCCCGGGTCGACGCTGGAGATGTACCGCGCCGCGATCGCGCTGCGCAGGGAGCACGGCCTGGGCCGCCCGGACGCCCCGGTGGAGTTCCTCGAGGACCTGCCCGAGGGCCTGCTGGGCCTGGTCCGCGACGAGGTGGTGGTGCTGGTGAACACCTCGGAGCAGGAGCTGCCCCTGCCCGACGGACCGGACGGCCTCGACCTCGCGGACGCGGAGGTGCTGGTCGGCTCCGCCGAGCCCGTGCCCGGCCGGCTCCCGGCCGACGCCGCCGTGTGGCTGCGTCGGCGCTGAGCCGCCGCTGCGCCGGGGAGGAGCAGCACTGACGCCGCCGGCTGGTCGCTGGTGAGTCGCGGTGCTCACGTCCGGCCGCGCAGGGCCCGTCCCTGCGCGGCGGGAGCCCGCCTCCCCGCTAGGATCGCGCTCATGCGCTCGCCCTCCGCCCCGGTCGACCCCGGGTTCGACGTCGTCGTGCTCGGGGCCGGCCTGAACTCCCTGAACCTCACGATCGCCTTCCACGCCCAGTACGGGATGCGCTGCACCACCGTGGTGCGCACCCCGGTGGCGATGAACGAGCGCACGGTCACGACGGACCTCGTCACCCTCGGCGCCGACGCGAGCGACGAGGACCTGCGCGATGCGCTGATCGACCTGGCCGCCCAGCGCCCCGCCGGCCGGCCGGCGCTGCTGCTGACCAACGCGGACTCCCTCATCGAGCTGATCGATCGCTTCCGCGCCGATCTGGAGCCGCACTACCTGCTCGCGCAGGTCGACGCCCTGCTGCTGTCGCGCCTGGCGGACAAGGCCGAGTTCGCGGAGATCTGCGAGGAGCTCGGCATCGACACGGTCCCCACCGTCATCGTCGACTTCTCCCGGGCCGGGGAGCAGAACTGGAACGGGCACGAGGAGCTGCCCTGGTCCTATCCCGTGGTCGGCAAGGCCGCGAACACCGCCGAGTACCACCACGTCGACTTCCCCGGGAAGAAGAAGGTGTTCTTCCTCGAGTCCGCGGAGGAGCAGCAGGCCCTCGTGCGGTCCCTGCGGGAGGCCGGCTTCACCGGGCGCTTCCTGTTCCAGGAGCTGATCGAGGGGGACGACACCGCGCAGCGCTCGATCACCGCCTACCGCTCCAGCCGCGGCAAGGTCACCCTGCTCTGCGCCGCCCAGGTGCTGCTGGGCGAGCACACGCCCGATGCCCTGGGCCGGCCCGCCGCCATGGTCACCGGCGACTTCCCGTCCCTGACCGCCGCCGCGGAGAGGTTCCTCGACGCGGTGGACTACGTCGGCTTCGCGAACTTCGATGTGAAGGTCGACCCGCGCACCGGCCGCGAGTGCTTCTTCGAGATCAACCCGCGCATCGGCCGCAACAACTACTACGTCACCGCAGCCGGGGAATCCGTGGCCCGGCACGTCGTCGAGGATCGCGTCCACGGCCGGGACCTCGAGCAGGTCGTGGTCACCGACACCGTTGTGTACTCGATCCTGCCGGTGCGCCTGGTGCTGCGCTACCTGCGCGATCCCGCACTGCGGGACCGGATCCGCCGCGTGGCGCGCACCTCCCTGCGCAACCCCTTCCGGTACGGTCCTGAAGGTCTGTGGATGCGCGCCTACTCCGTGCTCTCGGGCCTGAACTTCGTGCGCAAGTTCCGCGCCGTGTACCCGCGGCCCACCGACACCGGATTCTGATCCTGGGAAGGACCCCGCCCCGATGCCCGACACCCCCGCCCGCCCCTTCGCCGTCGATCCCGCACCCGGGATCGACCTGGTGCTGCTGGGCGGTGACATCGGCATCTACGCGCTGGCCCGCGCCTTCCACGAGGAGTACGGGATCCGGGCCACCGTGGTGACCCGCAAGGTCGTGGGCCCCGTCGCGGATTCCTCCATCCTGGAGACCGTCGAGGTCGGGATGTCCGCGAGCGAGGACGAGCTGATCCGGGCCCTGCTCGAGGTCGGGTCCGGCAAGGCCTCCGGGCCGGCCGGGCACCGCCCGATCCTGCTGGCCAATGCCGACTTCCTGGTCTCGTTGCTGGCCGCCCACCGCGACCGCCTGAGCCAGTACTTCCATCTCCCCCTGCTCGCTGACGACGTGCTGGCCACGGTGGCCGACAAGGCGGCCTTCAGCGAGGTCTGCGAGCAGATCGGGGTGCCCACGCCGCGCACCGTCGTGCTCGATTTCGCCGGCGGCTCCACCCCGGAGGTTCCCGAGCTCGATCTCGGCTGGCCCGTGGTCGCCAAGGCCTCCCGCTCCTCGGCGTACAACGCGGTCTCCTTCCCGGGCAAGCGCAAGGTCTTCGAGCTCCACGACCGCGCCCAGCTCCTCGACCTGGTCGGCCGGCTCAGCGCCGCCGGGTACACCGACCGCTTCGTGGTCCAGGAGATGATCCCGGGCGATGACACGTCCATGCTGTCGGTGACCGCGTACGTCGACACCCGCGGGAAGGTGACGCTGCTGGGTGGGGCGCAGGTGCTGCTGGAGGAGCACACACCCATCGCCCAGGGGAACCCGGCGGCGATGTACACCACCGACCTGCCCGACGTGCTCGAGCAGTCCGTGCGCTTCCTCGAGCACACCGGCTACCGCGGCTATGCGAACTTCGATGTCAAGATCGATCCGCGCGATGGCATCGCCAAGTTCTTCGAGGTCAATCCCCGCATCGGTCGCAACAACTACTACATGACCGCGGCCGGCGCGAATGTCGCCGTGCCCGTCGTCGCCGATCTGGTCGAGGACCGCGAGGCGGAGCGGATGGTCCCGCAGCAGGAGATCCTCTACTCGATCGTGCCCTGGATGCTGCTGCGCCGGTACATCATCGATCCGGACCTGCGCGCGCGGGTGCGGGAGATCGGTCGGCGCTGCACCGTCCACCCGCTGTCCTACGGCCCGGAGGGCCCGCGGCGCCGCGCCTACGTCCTCGCCGCCCAGGCGAACCAGGTCAAGAAGTTCCTCCAGCACTACCCGCGACCGTCGGCCGACGGATTCTGAGCCGGACGCCCCCACCGACGGCGGCGCGGGCAGAGCGGTCGGCCGAGCGGTCGGCCGAGCGGTAGGCCGGGCCGCCGGCCGGTCGACAGCGCGGCCGCACCTGCTTACGCTGGCAGGCATGAGCGAGAACACCTTCACCGTGACCTCGAACGCGACCCCGGACGGCACCGAGGTGGCTCCCCAGCAGCTGGTGGAGAACCTCGGCGGGCAGAACCTCTCTCCCGACCTGACCTGGTCGGGCGCCCCCGAGGGGACCCGCTCGTTCGCGGTGACGCTGTTCGACCCGGACGCCCCCACCGGTTCCGGCTTCTGGCACTGGATCGCGTGGGACATCCCTGCCACCACGACCTCGCTGCCCCTCGGCGTCCCCCGCGAGGAGCCCTCCCTGCAGCAGGGCGTCAACGACTTCGGCAACCGCGGGTACGACGGTCCCGAGCCGCCCGCCGGACCGCCGCACCGCTACACCTTCACGGTCCACGCCCTGCCGGTCGAGACGCTGGGTGTGGACCCCGACGGCCCGCACATCAGGGCCCGGTTCGCGATCTTCAGCCAGCAGCTGGCCTCCACCTCGCTCACCGCGCATTACCAGGTTACGAACTGACGCACCAGGGGGAAACACTCCGCGACGGCTCGGGCGTGCCCCGTCGTGGTCGAAGATCGCCGCCCGTAGGCTCGAACCATGAGGTCGAGGACATCCCACGGTGAGTGGACGAGGCAGATATCAGACCGGAGTCTGACCCCGTTCATCCGCTCGACGGACGACGGAGACGCCTCCGAGTGCGAAGGTCGAGGGGTGAACGTGATCCAGATGCGCCCCGCCGACCGGGCGGCCACCGCCCGGACCGCCGCCGAGCGGACCGGGGGCGAGCGCCGCGGCGGCGAGCGTGCCGGCGGTGAACGCACCGGCGGCGAGCAGCGACCGCTGCGGGTGCTGCTGACCACCGACTGGTGGGAGCCGGTCGTCAACGGCGTCGTCGCCTCCGTCGCCACTCTGCGCCGGGAACTGATCGCGCTGGGCTGCGACGTCCGCGTCCTCACCCTCTCCCAGGGGATCCGCACCCGCAGCGAGCCCGGCGTCTACCGCATCGGCTCGGTCTCCGCGGCCATGTTCTACGACCGGGCGCGGATCGGCATGCCGGCCAGCCGTCGAGTCCTGCGGGACATTCTGCGCTGGCGGCCGGATGTGATCCATTCCCACTGCGAGTTCTCCACCCATGTGTGGGCCCGCCGGATCGCCCGCACCCTCTCGGTGCCGCTGATCCACACGTACCACACCATCTACGAGGACTACACGCACTACTACTCCCCCAGCCGCACCGTCGGCCGCAAAGTGGTCGCGACCTTCTCGCGGCGCGTGCTCTCGGGCACCGACGCCGTCGTCGTCCCCACCGCCAAGGTCGCCGCGCTGCTGAGCGGGTACGGGGTGCGCCGGCCGGTCCACGTCGTCCCCACGGGGCTGGATCTGGAGCGTTTCCGACCGGCCGCCTCCGAGGCCGAGCGGGCCGACACCGCCGCCCTGCGCTCCCGGCTGGGCATCGGCGCGGACCAGAAGGTGCTGGTCTCGGTGTGCCGCCTGGCCAAGGAGAAGAACCTCGACGAGGTCCTGGACATGGTCGCGGCCGCCGATCGCAGCGACGTGGTCCTGGTGCTGGTGGGCGAGGGCCCCTATCGCGAGGAGCTCGAGGAGCGCGCGCGGCAGCTGGGCATCGCCGATCGCGTCGTGTTCACGGGCGTGGTCGAGCCCGCCGAGGTCCAGCGCTGGTACCGCGTCGGCGACGTGTTCGTCAGCGCCTCCCTGAGCGAGACCCAGGGCCTGACCTTCATCGAAGCCCTCGCCAGCGGCCTGCCGCTCCTGTGCCACCGGGACCCGTCGCTGGCCAGCGTGGTCCTCGACGGCCGCACCGGCCACCAGTACGAGACCGCGGCGGAGTTCACTCAGCACCTCTCGGCACTGCTGGATGACCCGCGCACGCGCCGCGAGATGGCTGCCGCCGCGGTCGACCACGCCGCGGCCACCTTCGGGGCCCGCCGGTTCGGCCGCTCCGTGCTCGAGGTGTATCAGCAGACCCTGCTGCGTCACTCCCCGCGCGTCATCACCCGGATGGCGGCCGTGGCATGAGCACCGCGATCCAGTCCGCACCGACCGCCGTGGCCGTCCCCGGCGGGATCTCGCGCGCCGAGCGCTCGACGCTGGAGCTCGCCGGGGAGCCCGGGACCGTCGCGCCACCGCGCATCGGTGACCACGGGGAGCTCGGAGCGCTCGGAGGGTTCGGAACCGGCCCCGCCACCCCGGCCCGTCGGGACCCCGTGCGGATCGCCGCCCGCCTCTCCCCGCTGCTGGGACTCGGGCTCAGCATCGGCTTGATCTGGTGGGGCCTGCAGACGGGCGTGCTGCAGTCACTGGCGAACCTCCAGAGCTTCATCGACTCCCTCGGAGCCTGGGGACCGGTGGCCTTCCTGATCGTCTCCGCCGCCTCGGTGGTGTTCCCGATCGTGCCCGGTGGCCTCCTGGTCATCGCCGGCCCGGTCCTGTTCGGTCCCGTCGAAGGCACCCTGCTGAACTACTTCGCCGTGTGCACCGGGTCTCTCCTGAACTTCCTGATCGCCCGGCACGTCGGCCTCGCGCTCATCGAACGGATCTTCCGCCCGCGGACGGTCGAGAAATTCCTGGGTTGGACGCGCAACGCCCACTTCACCCGCGCCTTCGGCCTCGCGATCGCGCTGCCGATCGCGCCGGACGATCTGCTGTGCTACATCGCCGGGACCACCCGGATGCGGTGGCGCACCTACGCGGCGATCATCCTGCTGTGCAAGCCGTGGGCCCTGATCGCGTACGGGCTCGGCGTCAGCGCCATCCTGCTCCGCGTCCTGCCCTGGTGAACGGAGGAGAGTCATGCTCATGAGGACCCGCGCCGTCAGGCGCCCCCGCCGGCCCTGGGACCCGGCCGTGCACTGGCTGGACCATGTCGTCCACACCCTCCTGCCCGGGCGGCACCCGCGCCGCAACGTGCGCACCCACGAGCCGCTGCGCGTGCTCATGCCGCACGGCATGGCCGGGCTCGCCCGCGAATCCGGGATCGGAGCGGCGATCCGGCATCAGGAGTCCGTGGTGCGCGCGCTCGGGCACAAGGTGGTCACCAATCCGCTGCTCCCCTTCGATGTCGTCCACCTCAACACCCCGTTCCCGGACACCCCGCTCCTCGCGCGCTGGGCCCGTCTATGGCGCCGGCCCGTGCTGGTGTGGGCGCACTCGACGGAGAACGACTTCCGCGATTCCTTCCCCGGCTCCAACCAGCTCGCGCCGCTGTTCCGGCGGTGGATCTCGCACCTGTACCGCCTCGGGGATGCCGTGGTCACGCCCAGCGAGTACTCCCGGGAGCTGGTCTCGGACCCGAAGTACGGCATCACCAGCAGCATCCATGTGCTCTCCAACGGCGTGGACACCACGTTCTTCCGTCCGGATCCCGAGGCGCGGCCGCGGCTGCGCGAGTCCCTCGGCATCGCCCCGGATGCGAAGGTGGTCATCAGCGTCGGCATGCAGCTGGTGCGCAAGGGGATCCTCGACTGGGTCGAGGTGGCCCGACGGATGCCCGAGGTCACCTTCGTCTGGTACGGCCGCACGGACGAGCGCCTGCTGACGGCCGACGTCGAGCGCGCTCTGGCCACTGCGCCCTCGAACGCCCTGTTCCCCGGCTACCTCCGCCCCGACAAGCTGCGTGAGGCCTACTGCGGCGCGGACGTGTTCTGCTTCCTGACCAAGGAGGAGACCGAGGGGATCGTGCTGTGGGAGGCACTGGCCTGCGGAGTTCCCGCCCTGGTGCGGGCCATCCCGCTGTACCGGGACCGGATGCCCGACGGGGTGCTGACCCACCAGGTCGCCGGCGACGGCCCCGAGTTCCCGGCCGAGGTCGCGCGCAAGCTCACCGATCTGCTGGAGGGGCGGCTCGAGGACCTCACCGAGGCCGGGCGGCTCGCCGCCGAGGACGTCGATCTGCGCTCGGTGGCCCGCCGGCTCGAGGAGATCTACCGGCTGACGGGCGTGCAGCCCCATCGCCGCTCGCGCGGTCTCACTGCCGACGCGAGGGACGCCACAGTACGAGCGCGCCTCCGCCGCGCCGCTGGGGCCTCTCGCCCCGGCGCAGCGCGCTGATCTCCCCGTCGCGGTCGGCCGAGAACACCCGCCGCTGCGCGGGGGTCATCGCGTCGAGAGTCTCCTGGACGCTCTCGAGCTGGTCGGCGAGGTCGTTGACCTCGTCCTGCAGCTCCATGATCCGTTTGATCCCGGCGAGGTTGATGCCCTGGTCCTGGGAGAGTCGCTGGATCTCGCGCAGCTTCGCGACGTCGCGCGCACTGTAGCGCCGGCCCCGCCCGCGGGTGCGCTGCGGGGAGACCAGGCCCAGCCGGTCGTACTGGCGCAGCGTCTGCGGGTGCATCCCGGACAGCTCCGCGGCCACGGAGATCACGAACACGGGTGCGCGCTCGTCGATGCGGTGCGGGCCGGCCATCGGGGATGCTCCTTCCTGCGCCAGTTCTACGCGGGATACCTACGTCGGGCGAGGTCTGCTCTCTGCTCCGTCCTACTCTGCCAGGCCGGGGCCTGCCGCCGGCGGCAGCCGGCGCACGAGGACTCGGTGGCGAGAGGCCGCGCCGGCGGAGCGGCGAGGCCGCCCCGCCGGAGCGGGTGTCAGCGGGCGGCGGCCTCCGCCAGTCCTGCCCGCGGGTCCTCGTCGGCCAGCGCCTCGCGCAGATCCTCGACGGCCCGCTTGGCCTTGCCCTCGACGTGGGTGGGCACCGCGACCTGCACGGTGACCAGCAGATCACCCGTGGTCTTCTTCGTGGTGATGCCCTTGCCGCGCACCCGCAGGGTGCGGCCCGACGGGGTGCCCGGTGGCACCTTGACGCTCACGGAGCCGCCGTCGAGCAGCGGCACCGACAGCGTGGTGCCCAGGACCGCCTCGTCGAAGGAGATCGGGACGGTCAGGCGCAGGTTCGCGCCGTCACTGCTCCAGACGGGATGCTCCTCGACGTCGAGGGTCAGCAGCAGGTCGCCCGCCGGGGCCGAGCCGGGACCGGGGCGTCCCTTGCCGCGCAGCCGGATCTTCTGGCCGTCATGCACGCCGGCCGGGATGCGCGCCGTCACGGTGCGTCCCTCGACGTTCAGGCGGATCTCGGTGCCCAGCGCGGCGTCGCGGAAGCCGATGCGGGTGCGGGCGGAGATGTCGGCCCCCTTCGGCGGGGCGCCGCCTGGTCCACCGGCGCCGCCGAAGCCGCCCGTGGCGCCGAATCCGGCCGGACCGCTGCTGTAGCCACCGCCGGCCTGCCCGCCGAACATGCGCAGGATGTCCTCGAGATCCGGCTCTGCCGCGCCGCCCCGGGCGCCGCGTGCCCCGGCGCCGGAGAAGCCGCCGCCCTGGCCGCCGAACATGGAGGAGAAGACGTCCTCGAAGCCTGCACCGCCGGGGCCGCCCTGGCCCGCGGAGAAGCGCGCGCCGCCGGAACCCATGGCATGGATCGCGTCGTACTGCTGACGCTGCTCGGGATCGTTGAGCACCGAGTAGGCCTCACCGACCTCCTTGAACTTCTCCTCGGCCGTGGGGTCGTCGGGATGACGGTCGGGGTGGAACTTCTTGGCCTTGGCCCGATAGGCCTTCTTGATCTCCTGCGCGCTCGCGTC
The DNA here is from genome assembly GCF_042666875.1 of Brachybacterium sp. GCM10030267. Lineage (NCBI taxonomy): Bacteria > Bacillati > Actinomycetota > Actinomycetes > Micrococcales > Dermabacteraceae > Brachybacterium > Brachybacterium sp. GCM10030267. The sequence continues at coordinate 153,735 of NZ_JBHTCX010000017.1, forward strand.
CTTCGAGACGCCGAGGACCGCGTAGAAGTCCTTGTCGAGCCAGTCCTGTCCGGACATGTGCGTCTCCTTTCGGGAGCGTCAGGGGCTTCCTGGGGTCGGTGGGCGGTGAGTCGGTGGGTGAGAGATATGGGGCCGACGGGACACGCCCGCCGGGGCGGGGAGGGCGGGGCCCTGCCGGCCGGGTGATGGCCGGCAGGGCCCCGCGCCGCCCCTAGGTGCGACCGGTCAGGCCGGGCCGCGGGTGCTCACCCGCGCCGGTCGCAGCACGCGCTCGCCCAGGGCGTAGCCGGGCTGCATGACCTGCGCGATCGTGGTGGTCTCGGCGTCGTCGGCCTGCTCGTGCATCAGCGCCTCGTGGAGGTTCGGATCGAACTCCTCCCCGACGGCGCCGTAGCGCCTCAGACCGTGCGACCCGAGGGTGTCCTCGAGCTTCTGGGCGATCGAGTGGAAGGGGGTGCCCTCGGCGATGTCGCCGTGCTGACGCCCCAGCTCCACATCGTCCAGGACGCCGATCAGCGAGGTCAGGACACGGCCCACGGCCGCCTCCTTGCCCGCCTCGGCGGCGCCCTCGATGCGCCGGCGCGAGTTGACGTACTCCGCCTGCTCGCGCCTGAGCTGCTCGGTCAGCTCGGTGACCTGGCCCTCGAGCTCGGCCACCCGGCCGGCATCTGCCGGGACCCCGCTGCCGGAGTCATCGCCCTCGGCCGCCTGCTCGTAGAGCTTCGCGGCCTCGGCCTCGATCGGGTCGACGGGCTCGGCGCCCTCCGCCGGGTCCTGCTCGTTCCCGGCGGAGGCGGTCTCCGAGGCGCCGGAGTCACGGACGCTGCCGTCCTCCGGGTTCACCTTCCGCTTGTCGTTGAAGGAGAACCGGGGCTCACCCTCGGGGCGCTGCGCGTCGTCGGGAGTGCTCTGGTCCTCGCTCATCACTTCTTCTCCTCGTCCTCGTCCACGACCTCGGCGTCGACCACGTCGTCATCGTCCGACGAGGTCGAACCGCTCTCGGCACCCTCGGCCCCGGCGGCGCCCTCGGCACCCTCCTGCTCGGCCTGGGAGTAGATCGCGGTGCCCACGGCCTGCAGGGCCTCGTTCAGCGCGTCGCGCTTGGACTCGAGGTCCTCGGTGGAGGTGTCCTCGCTGGCGAGGGACTCCTTGGCCGCCTTGATGGCATCCTCGGCCTTGGTGCGATCCGCATCCGGCACCTTGCCCTCGTTGTCCTTGAGGACCTTGTCGCCCTGGTAGACGAGCTGCTCGAGGGTGTTGCGGGCGTCGGCGTTCTTGCGGCGCTCCTCGTCCTCGGCGGCGTGGGCCTCGGCGTCCTTCACCATGCGGTCGATGTCCTCGTCGGACAGGGCGGAGCCGCCGGTGATCTGGATGGACTGCTCGTTGCCGGTGCCGCGGTCCTTCGCGGTCACGTGCACGATGCCGTTGGAGTCGATGTCGAAGGTGACCTCGATCTGCGGGATGCCGCGGGGAGCCGGGGCGATGCCGGTCAGCTCGAAGGTGCCCAGCATCTTGTTGTCCCGGGTGAACTGACGCTCGCCCTGGAACACCTGGATCGCCACGGAGGGCTGGTTGTCCTCCGCGGTGGAGAACACCTCGGACGTCTTGGTCGGGATGGCCGCGTTGCGCTCGATGAGCTTGGTCATCACGCCGCCCTTGGTCTCGATGCCGAGGCTGAGCGGGGTGACGTCCATGAGCAGGACGTCCTTGCGCTCACCCTTGATGACCGCGGCCTGCAGGGCCGCGCCCACGGCGACGACCTCATCGGGGTTGACGCCCTTGTTGGGCTCCTTGCCACCGGTCAGGGACTTCACGACGTCGGTCACAGCCGGCATACGGGTGGAGCCGCCGACCAGGATCACGTGGTCGATCTCGGAGACCGAGATGCCCGCGTCCTTGATGACCTGGTGGAACGGCGCCTTGGTGCGCTCGAGCAGGTCGGAGGTCATGTCCTCGAACTGAGCCCGGGTGAGCTTCTCGTCGAGGTGCAGCGGCCCGTTCTCGGTCATCGAGAGGTACTGCAGCGAGATGTTCGTGGAGGTCGAGGAGGACAGCTCCTTCTTCGCCTGCTCGGCGGCCTCCTTGAGGCGCTGCAGAGCGATGCGGTCCTTGGAGAGGTCCACGCCCTCCTTGTTCTTGACCTGGGAGATCAGCCAGTCGACGATCTTCTGGTCCCAGTCGTCGCCGCCGAGGCGGTTGTCGCCCGCGGTGGCCTGGACCTGGATGGTCGAGCCCTCCTCGTCCTTGCTCACGCCGAGCAGGGAGACGTCGAAGGTGCCGCCGCCGAGGTCGAAGACGAGGATCTGCTCGTCGTCGTTACCCTTCTCGAGGCCGTAGGCCAGGGCCGCGGCGGTGGGCTCGTTGACGATGCGCAGCACGTTGAGGCCGGCGATGGTGCCGGCGTCCTTCGTGGCCTGGCGCTCGGCGTCGCTGAAGTACGCGGGGACCGTGACGACCGCGTCGGTGACGTCCTCGCCCAGGTAGGACTCGGCGTCGCGCTTGAGCTTGCCGAGGATGCGCGCGGAGATCTCCTGCGCGGTGTACTTCTTGTCGTCGATCTCGGTGCTCCAGTCGGTGCCCATGTGGCGCTTGACCGAGGAGATGGTGCGGTCGACGTTGGTCACGGCCTGGCGCTTGGCGACCTCACCGACCAGGACCTCGCCCTGCTTGGAGAAGGCGACGACCGACGGGGTGGTGCGAGCGCCCTCGGCGTTCGCGATCACGGTGGGCTGGCCGCCCTCGAGGACGGAGACGACGGAGTTGGTGGTACCGAGGTCGATTCCGACGACACGGGACATGAGTGCCTGCCTTTCTGCGACGGGAACGCCGCAAACGGGTTCGTGCGATGCCGGCCGCCGTGGGCCGGCGGCAAGCCTTGAGCTGTACGCACTCAAGTAGAGGACCCGTCGCGATCGTTGTCAATCCGGGACGCATCGAACTTGAGTACACCCGACTCAACTACGGGGATGCGCCGCACATTCCCGATCCGGAACGGCGTGACGGAGACCACGTCTTTGGCGTAGGTTCGCGGTACGAGACGATCCGTCGGACGATCCGGCGGGAGCCGATCCGTCGGACGATCCGGCGGGAGCCGAAGGAGGCATAGATGCCCGCGATCCGAGCCCTCACGGCGCTGCTGCCGGCCCCTTCCCGGGCAGCACGGTCGCTCAGCACCGTATTCGGCTGGAGCGTGGAGAGCGACTTCGGGACGTTCGCAGCGCTACAGCTCCCGGGCGACGTCCCTCTGTGGATCAACGCCCCGGCGGACGGCGAGCCCGCAACCGGCAATCTCGTACTGCACCTCACAGCCGACGACGTCGACGAGTCGTTCCGCGAGGCCGTCGCGCGCGGCGCCCGCGCCATCCGGCAGCCACAGGACATGGACTACGGCGAGCGTTCGGCCTCCGTCGCGGTCGACGACGCTCCTGGTCTCGTCTTCGACTTCTCGCGCCCGCTCACGTAGATCTCAGGAGATCGCCTCCCGGCGTCGCATCATCTCGTCGATCCAGGCCGGGGCATAGGGCGATGTGCAGTTCGGGGGCGTGGGGTAGTCCTTGAGCACCTCGAGCCGCTCCCCGATCCGCCGCGCCCGCTCACGCAGCTCCGGCGTGTGGATGCCGATCTGCGCTAGGCAGTGGTTCATGGACCATTGCAGACGATCGGGGGCGTCCTTCATCTCGGCCTCGATGATGTCCAGGAGCCGGGACTGGTCGATTCCGTGCGGGTTATTCACCACCCGGTCGCTAGTCAGCGCCCAGCCGGCGCTGGCGACGACCGGATCCGGGCCCGCCGACCACGCCTGGCGGAGCTCCTCGCGGTGTGGGCTCTTCTTGACGATGTAGTTCACGAGCCAGTCGTGGACCTTGGGAGCGCGAGCCTCACGCAGCATGGTGTCGAGTTCATCGCGGCCGAACTCCTTGGGCCGCGAGATGAGCACGGCGAGCAGTTCGGCAGAGGTCTCGCCGGTCGACCACAGCTCACGGGCAAGATCGGGCTGCGTCTTGAGTCGCTTGGCAAGGGCGCGAAGCGCGGACAGATTCACGCCATGGTCGTCGCCGCGCTTCTCGTTGACGGCCCGAACTCGCGGGTCCTCGAGCGAGGCCAGCTCCTCCAGCACCTCGGCCGCCACCGCGGTCAGGTCGTCGGCATCCTGCTCGCGATCGGCCATGTGCTCGTCCTTCGGTCTCGGAGTTACGCGCAGGATACGTGCAGCCACCGCGAGCGGCGTCGCAGGCGACGCCCTCAATCCGCTGACCTCCTCCCGTGTCCGCGACAATGTCGCCATGTCTGCATCCGACCTGCCTCCCTCCGCGCGCCGCACCGTGCAACTGAGCACCTCCGACCAGCCAGCGTGGATCGTGAAGGACGAGGTCGACGGCGGCTGGGTCCTGCAGATCGGCGGGGTGGAGCAGTCCCATGTCGACCTCGAGGATCCGACGCACCTCGTGCACGAGTACCTGCGGCGGATGGCGAACGTGCTGGACGAGGCATGGCCGCGTCGCCAGCCGATCCGGATCGCACACCTGGGGGCGGGCGCCCTGACCCTGGCGCGGTACGTCCAGGCCACCCGGCCGGGTTCCGCGCAGGTGGTCGTCGAGATAGAGCGCGAGCTGCCGACGCTGGTGACCTCCGCGCTGCCCCTGCCCACCGGGACGGATCTGGAGGTGGTGATCGGGGATGCCCGCGCCGAGCTCGCCGCCATGGGAGACCGACAGTTCGAGGCGATCGTGCTCGATGTGTTCTCCGGCGAATCCTCTCCCGCACATCTGGCCACCCAGGATTTCTATGCGGAGGCGCTCGCGCATCTGACGGACGACGGCGTGCTGCTGGTCAACGTCGGCGACGACGCCGGCCAGCGGTTCCTCGCACGTCAGGTGCGCGAGCTCGAGGAGGCGGCGGCCGCGCGCGGCCTCTCCGGGGTCTGGACGCTGACTCACGCAACGCTGTTGTTGCATCCGGCCGACGGGAACATGGTGCTTCTCGCCGGCGGGGCACTGTCGTCACCCGAGGTCGAGACGTGGCGGGCGGCGTGGAAGAAGGCAGGCCCGCACCCGGCCGCGGTGCTCGACCCCGCCGAGACGGTCGAGGCCTTCGGCTGAGCCGGTTATCCACAATCTCTGCGACTGGAGGACGCGGGAGACGCGGGCCAGATAGCGTGCAGGTGACCTGACGCACTCCCGGAAGGCATCTCCATGCCCCGTCGCCTGTTCTCCGCCGCGGCCGCCGCCGCTCTGACCCTCGGCCTCGCGGCATGCGGCGACGGTGGTGACGGCCCCGTCACCAGCCCGCCCCCTGACGTCACCGTCACCGGCGGTGGCAGCGACGGCGGAGGTGCCAGCGACGGAGGAGGCTCCGATGGCGAGGGCGCGCCCAGCGACGGCGGAAACTCCAGCGATGGCGGCGGCAACGGCGAAGCGGACCCGAGCGCAGCCGCCCCCGATATCCCCCCTCCCGATCCTGCGGAGTATGCAGGCATGGACGAGCACACGCCGGAGGGCGCGGAGCAGGCGTTCCGGTATTACATCGCCGTCTCCATGTGGGCGCACCAGACGGGGAGCGACGAACTACTCAAGACGCTGCAATCCGATGCGTGCGAAGGCTGCGCATACTTGAACGAAGACCTAAAGCAAATTGCAGACGGCGGACATTATTGGAGCGAGGTCGAAGTGACTGACATCGCCACAGCAATCCATGAATCACCCAACTTTGAACACGAGATCGGATACGAATTCGAGCTTGGCCCACACTCCCGCCCGAGCCCCGACTTCTCTGGTCGACAGAATGTCACCCATCTCGAGTACACAGCTATCGGCGGGATGAGCTGGACGTCTGGAGAGTGGACTGTCAGCGAAATGAGCATTGAGTGGAGCGAGGATGCTCACAGCTAATCGACACATCCACCGAAAACACAATCTAGTCACGATCTTTCTCGCCGCCATCATTCTATTTTCCGCCCCACTCAGTGCCGAAGCAGACGACCCGCCAGTAGAAGGAAAATTAACGCCAGAAGAAATTGCAGCGTCTCTGGAAGATGCCACGACAGACTCGGGCGAGTCTACCGACTCCTCATCGACGACAAACGATTCATCGGATGGAAACGCACCAAAATACAGCTATGTCTGGGAAGCCGTTTCCGCATTCGACGATTGCGAGATGTCCGCCGACGCCGCGTGGCAGTGCGACCCGGACGCTGCATCCTGCGAATCAGACAGCGCGCCCATGCGCGGCAATGGCGACGTCATGTACAACTCCAGCGGTGGCGGCGGCGGAGGCGACACCGACAGTGAGGGAGTCACGCAGCGCGGCACGCGTATCGACAACGAGACTGGAGAAGAAACCGACATGGGGTTCCGGTGCGCCATGCCCGGGTCTCCTGAGATGGCCGAGGCCGAACCGATCGTCATCACTGTCACCCAGAGCGATTTCGCGCAGATGCCCGTCGATCCGCTCAAGCCTCATGCCGGACCGGTCGATGGCTGGCTCCCGGTGAACATGGTCAACGTGCTCTACGCCGAAGCCGAGTCCCAGGAACTCGAAGTCACGCTCCTCGATACCCCCGTCGCCGTCCGAGCGACGCCCGTCTCGTACCACTGGGACCTCGGCGACGGGAACACGATCACCACGGACAACCCCGGCGAGCCATACCCCTCCGAGGCCGTCTCCAGCACGTACACGCAGGAGGGCTGGTACGACATCACCCTCACCACGACATTCACCGGGCAGTTCTCCGTGAACGGCGGGGAATGGCAGGACATCGAGGGCTCGATCGAGATCGAATCGGAGTCCGTGCCCGTCTACTCCAAGTCCTTGGAATCCAGGCTCGTCGACGGCAACGTCCCGGTCGACGAGGAGGAAGACCCCTGGATACCCGAGCGCACGACAGACACCGAAGGCCCCAAAGACCCCAGCGCCACGCACCGCACGATCTGAGGCACCATCCGGCCGTACGCCCGACACGCTGGAGACGGCGTATACATCCCGTCAGCTGGGTCATAGGCTCGCCACCATGACCGCCAACGACGACGCCTCACCGGACATCAAGCCCCGTAGCCGCCAGGTCACCGACGGCCTCGCCGCCACCGCGTCCCGCGGCATGCTGCGCGCCGTGGGAATGGGCGATGACGACTGGGACAAGCCGCAGATCGGGATCGCGAGCTCCTGGAACGAGATCACGCCGTGCAACCTGTCCCTGGACCGTCTCGCCCGCTCCGCGAAGGAAGGCGTCCACGCAGGGGGCGGATACCCGCTGCAGTTCGGCACCATCTCCGTCTCCGACGGCATCTCGATGGGCCACGACGGGATGCACTATTCCCTCGTCTCCCGCGACCTCATCGCCGACTCGGTCGAGACCGTCATGCAGGCCGAGCGCCTCGACGGCTCCGTGCTGCTGGCGGGCTGCGACAAGTCGCTGCCGGGCATGCTCATGGCCGCGGCCCGCTTGGACCTGGCCAGCGTGTTCGTCTACGCCGGCACGATCATGCCGGGCCGCGTCACCCTCACCGACGGCACGGAGAAGGACGTCACCCTCATCGACGGCTTCGAGGCCGTCGGGGCCTGTCGGCGAGGGCTGATGAGCCGCGAGGACGTCGGCCGCATCGAACGCTCCATCTGCCCCGGCGAGGGCGCCTGCGGCGGCTATTACACCGCCAACACGATGTCGACCGTGGCCGAGGCGATCGGCATGTCGATCCCGGGATCCGCCACTCCCCCGTCGGCCGACCGTCGCCGCGATGCCGACGCCCGCCGGGCCGGCGAGGCCGTCGTCGGCATGCTGCGCCGGGGCATCACGTCGGGCCACATCATGACCAAGCCGGCGTTCGAGAACGCCATCGCGGTGGTCCAGGCGTTCGGCGGCTCCACCAACGCCGTCCTGCACCTGCTGGCCATCGCCCACGAGGCCGGGGTCGACCTCACCCTGGACGACTTCGCCCGCATCGGTGCGAAGGTCCCCCACCTCGCCGATCTCAAGCCCTACGGCCGCTACGTCATGAACGACGTCGACCACGTCGGCGGCATCCAGGTGGTCATGAAGACCTTGCTGGACGAGGGGCTGCTCGATGGCGACTGCCTCACCGTCACCGGCCGCACGATCGCCGAGAACCTCGAGGTCCTCGCACCGCGCCCTGCCGACGGAACAGTGCTGCGCCCCGCCTCGGCGCCGATCGCCCCGACCGGCGGCATCACGATCCTGCGCGGCTCGCTGGCCCCCGAGGGCGCCGTGGTGAAATCCGCCGGGTTCGAGGCCGATGTCTTCGAGGGCACTGCCAGGGTCTTCGACCGCGAGCAGCAGGCGATGGATGCCCTGAACGACGGCACCATCACCCACGGCGACGTGGTCGTGATCCGCTACGAGGGCCCCAAGGGCGGCCCCGGCATGCGAGAGATGCTCTCGATCACCGGCGCGATCAAGGGCGCCGGGCTCGGCAAGGACGTGCTACTGATGACCGACGGGCGCTTCTCCGGCGGCACCACCGGACTGTGCGTCGGCCACATCGCGCCGGAAGCCGTCGACGGCGGCCCGATCGCGTTCGTCCAGGACGGGGACCGCATCCGGCTCGACGTCGCCAGCGGCACCCTGGACCTCCTGGTCGACGAGGTCGAGCTGGCGCGCCGGCTGGAGGGCTGGACTCCCCTGCCCCCGAAGTTCACCAAGGGCGTGCTCGGCAAGTACGTCAAGCTCGTGAAATCCGCGTCCAAGGGCGCGATCCTCGGGGACTGAGCGGTCATGGCCACGTTCGTCCTCCTCCACGGCGCCGGCGATGTCGGGTGGTCCTGGCACCTCGTCGAGGCCGAGCTGAGGGCGCGCGGGCACGACGTCGTGGCGCCCGACCTTCCCTGCGAGGACGAGGCCGCCGGCCACCGGGAGACCGCAGACGCGGTCATCGGCGCCGTCGGCGATCGGCAGGACGTCGTGGTCGTCGGCCATTCCTTCGGGGGTTTCACGGCCCCGCTCGTCGCGAGCCGGATGCCGGCGCGGGTGCGAGGACTCGTCTACCTCGCCGCCATGATTCCCGCTCCCGGCGAGCGCGCCGGCGACTGGTGGTCGAACACCGGCTACTCGCGGGCCGTCGAGAGCCAGGCCGCGCGTGACGGCGGCGTGACCGGCCACGAGGATCCCTTCGTCAGCTTCTTCCACGGAGTCCCGGACGAGCTGGCGCAGGAGGCGATGCGCCGCTCGCGCGGTCAGTCCGGACGGTCCTTCGAGGATCCGTGGCCGCTCGAGGAGCATCCGCACGTCCCGACGCGGTTCCTGCTGTGCCGCGAGGATCGCTTCTTCCCCGCGGACTTCCTGCGCCGCCTCGCCCGCGCGCGACTCGGAGTCGAGGCGGAAGAGGTTCCCGGGGGCCACTGCGTCGCCCTCAGCCACCCCCGGGAGCTGGCCGACGCCCTGGAGACCTCGCTCAGCTGACTCACGTGAGCAGGCGTCGAAGAACTGCCGCGGTCTCCTCCGGGCTTCCGCACGCGTCGACGCGGTGGGCGCCCGGGCGCAGCGCGAGGACCTGATCGATCGAACGCACCAGGTCACCCGCATCGGCCGGGCCGACAAAACGGTCGTTGACGGTGTGCTCCGGCCGGTCCGGCCGTTCGCGCCGGCCTGCCAGTCGCCGTGCCAGGGTCGATTCGTCGAGAACCAGCACGGCCTCGATGAACCGGGCCCCGCGCGCGGCGGCGAGACTCTCGAGCTCCTCGAGGAACGCCGTGCGCGCCAGATACTGCCCGAGGACGACGTCGTAGCCGTCGGTCAGGTGCCGATCGATCATCGCCACTGCGAGTCGGCGGGCCTGCAGACCTGCGGCCGTGGGATCGCGTTCCCAGTCCCCGAGCGAGTGCTTGATGGTGTCGATGTCCAGCGCGAGTGCCAGGGGGCGCTCGGCCGCGAGTGTCGAGGCGAGAGTGGATTTCCCGCTGCCAGGTGCACCGCCGATGAGCATCAGCGTGGGCGTGGCGGAGATGTGTTCCTTCATGCCTGACTCCCGGAGCGCCGAGCTGTGATCGCGGCGTGGGGCCGCACGCCCGGATCTTGGCGCTGCTCCACCTCGAGCACGTCGAATCCGGCGCATCCCAGCAGCTCGGCCATATGAGCGGCAGGCCAGTACTGAGCGGTGGCCACGGCGTGGTCGAACTCCTCCTGGCACGGCCCGTCGAAGAAACCGAGCAGGAGCGTCCCGCCGGAGCGCAGCGCGTCGTGCAGGATCGACAAGGTCTCGGGCACCTGGACCGGATCGAGATGGATCAGCGAATACCAGGCCAGGACCCCGCCGTACCTGCCCGGCTCGTGGACGAGATCTCCGAAGGATCCGGCTCGATAGGCGACTTCGGGGTGGGCCCGGCGGGCGATGTCCAGGAATTCGGGCACCGGGTCGAGGCCTTCGACGTCGTGACCGAGCGAGGCCAGGTGCGCGGTCCAGTGCCCGGGCCCGCACCCGGCATCGAGGATCGGTCCGTGCACCTCGGCCGCCCACGTCTCGATACGGTGGCGGTCTGTCGGAGCCATGGCATCGATGCTGCCAAGGAGGTCGGAGTACTCCTGGGCACGCGTGGAGTAGGCATCGACGGCGCTCATGCTGCGCACCTTACGTTCCGTGCCGCTGCCCGGAGCGCGCGGACACGCGAGTCTCCGCGGCTCGGCCCCGAAGGATCGAGCCTCCGCCCCGTCACCCGATGCTTGCGTGCGGCGCGCCGATACCCGGATCGATCTTCGGCGCCTCCCCCGAACCGGGTCGGATGTCGATGTCGAAGATGTCCAGCGGCAGGTACACCGTTGCACAGGCATTGGGGATGTCCACGACGCCGGAGAAGCGGCCTTCGATCGGGACGGCACCGAGCAGTAGATACGCCTGCTCCTTCGACCACCCGAAGGTCGAGAGGTAGTCGATGGCATGCAGGCACGCGCGCTGGTAGGCGAGATGGGAATCGAGGTATCGCTGCTCGCCGTCCAGCGTCACGGAGGTGCCGGAGAAGGAGAGCCACTGACTGTGCTGGGGCGCCGTGGTGCCCGGCATGAAGATGGCGTTCTCGGTGACGCCGTACTTGTCCATACCGCCCTCGATGACATCGACGTGGAAGTCGATGAACCCTCCCATCTCGATGCCGCCGCAGAAGGTGATCTCACCATCTCCCTGCGAGAAGTGCAGGTCGCCCACGGAGAAGTTCGCGCCGTCGACGAAGACGGGATAGAAGATGCGGGTCCCCTTTGTGAGGTTCTTGATGTCCTGGTTGCCGCCGTTCTCCCGCGGTGGTGCCGTGCGGGCGGCCTCTCCCGCGACACGATTGCTCTCGCCCTCGGGCACATCGCCGAGAACCGCCCCGTCGGGCTCCGGAGGTAGCGCCAGCGGCGGAACCCGGTCGGGGTCGGTGGCGATCAGTGCGGCCTCGCGGTCGTTCCATGTCGTCAGCAGCTCGGGCGAGGGCGCGGTGCCCATGAGTCCGGGGTGGATCATGCCGGTGAATTCGACGCCCGGCACGTGCCGGGACGTGGCCCGATCGCCCTGGAAATCCCAGACGGCCTTGTAGGCATCGGGGAACTCGTCGGTCAGGAAGCTGCCGCCGTTGCGCTTGGCGAAGATGCCCGTGTAGCCCCACCCCTGCCCGGCCAGGGGCCCCTCATCCTCCTGCGGGATCGGGCCGACGTCGAGGATGTCCACGATCAGGAGATCGCCGGGCCGTGCACCCTCGATCCGGATCGGCCCGGACAGGGCATGGACGGTGTTCAGCGGAGCCGACGCGATGTCCTCGGCGGAATCATCGTTCTTGATGTATCCGTCGAACCACTCGCGGCAGTCGACGCGGAAGGTGTCGCCGGGCCTGACACTGACCGTCGGCGGGATCTCGGGATGCCAGCGGTTGTGGCCACGCTTCTGCTGATCGGTGAAGGCCTTCGTCGAGTCCAGCGGGAAGACGTTCTGGGGCATGATCTCTCCTTCCACGGCGGCGGAGCCGATGCCCGGTCCCACCGGATTGGGGTGATGCGGTTCAGGGGCGAGGCAGGCGCGCGTGGCGAGGGTCCGTCGTCGTGGGGGCGGAGTTCCCGGACCCCGTGCCGGGGATCCGGTCCACGACCCCCGGAGCATCCGCACTGGCCTGGGTGCGTTCGATGAGCTGCGCGCGGTCGGACCCCAGCCGGCCGAGCCGGGCCGAGCTGATCAGCCGGACCGAGGCGCCCCCGCACGCAGGGCACGTCGCCTCGCGCGCCTCGGCGTTGATCGGGAGCATCACTTCGTGCACGTGCGAGCTCTCGCACCGGAATTCGTACAGCGGCACCTCGACCTCCGAGCCTCGCCGTGCGCGCGGCCGCCACGCGGACCGATCACGTGACGTGCGTCATAACCATTGCCACTCTAGCCTGCTCGCCGACCAGCCGTACAGGAACACTGGAGCCGTGATGGCGACGTGATCCGGCGGCCCGCACGGCGGACGCGCGGCGCAGCCGTGCTCCCGGCCCGCCGCCCATCTGTCGGAGCCCGTCCGTAGCGTCCAGGCATGGCTCAAAGGATCGCGAACATCGCAGACCCGCCGAGCACTGCGCTGCGCGAGCGGGAGCAGATCCGGGACCTGCTGGTCGGGGAACGCCCCGATCTCGCGCAGCGGATGCAGGTGGGCCCCAGCGGCGCGCTGGTGATCCCGCTGCCGACGGGCGGCAGCATCGAGATCGGTCGGATGCGCCGGCGCGGCGCCGCACGCTGGGTGGTGGTCTCCCCGGAGGCCGACCGCGCCCGCCTGCGGGAGCCCGCGAGCGTCGGGGCGGTCGCCCGCACGGCGCTGGCAGCGCTGGATCGAGTCAGCGAGGCGCGATGAGGTCGGCCAGCATCGGGATCTGGACGTCCAGGATCTTCTCGCCGACGGCGACGGCATCGGGTCCGAGCTGAGCGAACACGTGGGCGCTGATGATGCCGATCAGCCCGCTCCAGGCGGTGACGGCTCGGGCCGCCGTGGCGGCATCGGCTCCCACGCCGAACTCCTCGAGGCTCTCTGCCAGCAGTGACTCGACCTCGGGCGGCATATCGGGCCGGGCACCCGGAGGTACGGCGCCGTCGTAGGAGCCCGCCGTCGAGGCGTCGGCCGCGATCGCCAGCACGGTGCCGATGGTGCGCGTACCAGCGGCATTGGTGGTCTCGGCCGGAGCGGCGTAGTCGCGCACCGGTGTGCCGTAGAGCAGCGTCCACCGCTCCGGTTGGGCGATGGCCCACGCGGCCATGGCCTCGCCCAGCGCGATGAACCGCGCGCGCGGATCGTCCCCGGCGCCGGCGACCGCCTCGTCGGCCGCGTCGGCCAGATCGCTGTAGGCCTCCACGATCAGCAGGGTCAGCAGCTCGTCACGGCTGCTCACGTAGCGGTAGATGGCGGAGGAGACCATGCCCAGGCCGCGCGCGATCTCGCGCACGCTGAGCGCCGCCGGGCCGGATGCGGCGAGCTGCGCGTTCCCGAGCTCGACGATCCGTCGCATGGTGCGTTCGCGCGCCTCGGCGCGCGCGGTGCGGGGCGGCCGGGCATTCGCGGTCTCGCTGGCGGGCATACGGCCATCCTGCCACAGACAGAGAGCACCGCTCTTGACTTCAACCCGAGAGCAGTGTTCACTGATTCCACAACAGAGAGCAGCGCTCACACTTTGGAGGCCGTCATGCATCACCTGGTTATCGGAGAAGGACAGATCGGGCGCGCGATCATCGAGCGCGCCCTCGCCGACGGGGACGAGGTCACCGTCCTGCGCCGCACCCCCGTCCCGCCGTCCGCCGGCATCGGCCGGGTCACGGGCGACGTGCTCGACGAGGCGGCGCTGGCCGAGGCCATCTCGGAGGCCGACGCCGTCCATGCCACGTTCCACGCCGTCTACGACGCACGGGTCTGGGAGCGCGACCTCCCACCGCGCGAGCGCGCCGTGCTCGATGCGGCGGCCGCGCGAGGGATCCCCGTCATCTTCCCGGAGTCGATGTACGGCTTCGTGGGAGAGGCCGGCGATCTCGTCGAAGGTGCCGCCCCGACGCCCCGCGACGCCAAGGGCCGGGTGCGCATCCAGCTGCTCGAGCAGCGCCGGCAGCATCCGGCGCGCACTGTCAGCATCATCGCCTCGGACCTCATCGGGCCGACGGCACTGGGCACCGGAGCCGCCGTGGTCACCACGATGCTCATCGAACGGATCGCCGCCGGCTCCCGGCCGATCCTCTTCGGGTCCGCGAGCGCCCCGCATACATTGACCTACATCCCTGACCTCGCGGTCGCGATGCTCCACGCCGCCCGGAACGCCGAGCGCCTGGCAGGCGGGGCCTCTGCGCCTGATGGCGCCGGTGGTGATGCCGTCGTGCACGCTCCGTCGGCCCCTGCCCGTTCGCAGTCCGAACTGATCGCAGCCGCGTCCGAGCTGCTCGATCAGCCGGTGCGTCGGCCCGTGCCGATCCCGCGCGTCGCGCTGCGGATGCTGGCAGCGCTGAACAGCTTCGCGCGCGAGCTGCACGGGATCTCCGGGCTCTGGTACGCGCCGGCGGTCCTGCGTCCCGGTGTCCTGACCAGCCAGGAGGACCTGGCGCCTACGTCGTGGACCGACGCGCTGCGGGACACCGCGCAGGCGGCACGGGCGTCACAGCTGGCGGGGTCGGCGGGGACGGCAGGGGCGACGGACCCGCGCAGCACCGTCTCGGAGAGCACTGCGTCGCAGGGCGCGCCTGATACGGAGCATCCGGTCGGCGCGTGAAGACGCAGGAGCCGGCTGCTAGCGTCGGCGGCATGAGCGCCACGCCGGAGAACGCAGGGAAACCAGAGAACTCAGAGAACGCGCAGCGGCCGACGAGGACGGAGCCCTCCACCGCCGCGGGCTCCGCCAGCGCGTCCGTCCACCTCGACGTCGTCATCGAGCGGCCATGGCGCGAGGTGTACGACTACGTCAGCGATCCGCGCAACCTCCCCCGCTGGGCGGCGGGACTGGCCGGCGGCGATGTCCAGCGCGAGGTCTCGCAGTGGTCGATGAACTCTCCGATGGGCCGCGTGCTGGTCAGCTTCGTCCCGGAGAATGCCTACGGAGTGCTCGACCACACGGTGACGCTGCCCGACGGCGAGTCGACGCTGAATCCGATGCGGGTCCTGCCGCTGGACGAGCAGCGCAGCGAGGTGCTGTTCACGCTGCGCCGCGGCAGCATGTCGGATCAGGAGCTGGAGGAGGACGCCTCGGCCGTCTCGGCAGATCTGGCCGAGCTGAAACGCGTGCTCGAGAACAGCTGAGGCGACGTCCCCTGCTGTGGGGCGGAGCCGCCGCTGTCGGGCATGCCCGACAACCACCGGCCTGGTGACAGGATGGGGCCGGCGAACATCCGGCGGCAGAGTTGAGGCATGAACACGATGACCATGCCCCGCAGCGTCGAAGCCCCAGGCGCCGACGCGTCCGGCCCCGACGTGCCCCGCAGCACCGAGACCCACGCCCCGCAACGCTGGTCCCTCGGCCGCTGGGCCTCACGGATCGGCCGCTTCCTGGCCTACAGCTTCATCGCCCTGCTTCTCGGCACCGTGGGGTTCTCCCTGGTGATCTCCTTGCTGGCGGCGGGCGCGGGCACCGCCATCATCTGGATCGGCCTCGCGATCCTCGTGCTCGGGGTGGTCGCCGCTCGCGGGTTCACCATGGCCGAGCGTGCGATCCAATCCGGCCTTCTCGGCACGGAGCTGCCCACGCCGGCGGCGAAGCCGGCTCCGGCCGGGGCCGGCCGGATGCGACGCCTCCTCACCCCGCTCACCGATCCGCAGTCGTGGCTGGATGCGCTGTGGATCCTCGTGAACTTCCTGCTCGCGCTGGTCACCTTCCCGCTCGCGCTGGCGTGGACGCTCGGCGCGATCGCCACCGTCGGCGGCCCCATCTCGACCCTGATCCTCGAGCAGGTCCTCCCCGACTCCACCGGCAACGGGCTCGCCGAGCTGCTGGGCTTCACCGGACGAAACGCGCTGACGGTCGATATCGGGCTGCAGATGCTGTGCGGGCTGTTCTTCCTGCTCACCGTCGGCCCGCTCGTACGCGGCTTCACCGCTGCCCACCAGGCAGTGGCCCGCGGGCTGCTCAGCTCGCGCTACGAGGAGCAGCAGCAGCTGCTGCGCACCCAGGAGTCCCGCGCCGCCGGGCGCACCGCGGAATCCACCGCCCTGCGCCGCCTGGAGCGCGACCTGCACGATGGCCCGCAGCAGCGCCTGGTGCGAGCCTCGATGGACCTGGCACGGGTCGAAGCTCTGTCGGTCAACGACCCCGAGCGGGCGCAGGTCGTGCTGCGAGAGACCCGCGAGCAGCTCGGCCTCACGCTCGATGATCTGCGCCGCCTCTCCCGCGGCATCGCCCCGCCCGTGCTGGTGGACCGGGGCCTGGCAGCCGCCCTCACCGAGCTCGCGGCCATCTCCCCCATCCCCACCAGCATCGAATGCCCACAGCTGGACCTGCCCGATCATGTCGACATCGGCATCTACTACGTGGTCTCCGAGGCACTGACGAACGCAGCCAAGCACTCCGAGGCCGACTCCGTGCACGTGGAGATAACCCGGATCGGCGATGATGCACGGGTGAGGATCGAGGACGACGGGCGCGGAGGCGCCGAGATGCGCACCGGCGGCGGACTCGCCGGGCTGGCCGGCCGGGTCGCGTCCCTCGAGGGGCGACTGACCGTGCATTCACCCGAGGGAGCCGGCACCCGGATCGAGGCGGTGATCCCGTGCGGGTCCTGATCGCTGACGACTCGGCCCTGCTGCGTGAGGGGCTGCGGCTCCTGCTCGAGGACGCCGGGCACACCGTGGCCGGCACCGCGGCGACCGGCACCGAACTGGTGGTGCGCGCCCTGGAGCTGCGGCCCGACCTGATCATCTCCGACATCCGCATGCCGCCCAGCCACACCGACGAAGGTCTGCGCGCCGCGCAGGAGATTCGCAGGGCCTGGCCGGAGGCGCCGATCATCCTGCTCAGCCAGTACGTCGTGATCGGCTACGCGACCGAGCTGATCGAGAGCGGCGAACGGGCCACGGGGTACCTGCTGAAGGACCGCGTGTTCGACATCCGCTCCTTCCTGGACTCCGTCGAGCGCGTCGCCGACGGCGGAGTCGCCATCGATCCGGACGTGGTGGGCCAGGTGATCGCCTCGCGTCGCCGGACGCCGCTGGACGATCTGACCCAGCGGGAACGGGAGGTGCTCGAACTGATGGGCGAGGGCCTGACCAATGCGGGCATCTCGCAGCGGCTCTACATCAGCGGCGGCGCGGTCGAGAAGCACACCCAGCGACTGTTCGCCAAGCTGGGATTGAGCGAGGATTCGAGCGTGCATCGCCGCGTGACGGCGGTCCTGACCCTGCTGGGCCGCTGAACCCACCCTGCAGTTCTCGTTCCCGATTCGGTTGCGGTACCTGTTCCCGGTGCGGTTGCGGTACCTGTTCCCGATGCGGTTGCGGTACCTGTTCCCGTCGGTTCGGCCGGCCCCACCGGGGCCATTCCTCCCCAGTACACATTTTTCCCCAGAGAAATATCGGACTGGACGAATGGACTTTCGTGTGGTCGCGATGCCGTAGCCGCGGTGCGACTGCGGTGCGTAGCACCGCCCAGGCCTCTCCGTCCCGCCGCCTGCCAGCGGAACCCCTGGCCACCGGCGCGTGGTGCAGCGGAGCTCAGGGGCAGGGCGTCGCGTCGCGGAGGCTCCGATCATTCCTCCCCAGCGACCACTTCTCCACCATTTCGTCCACATAGGAAAAGTTGTCCACATATTTGACCGCGGCCTATTGGCGGGTTTCGAATGTGCGTACGCTCGAGGTATGGAGCACACGAGTTCGAGCAGCAGCGGGGAGGCCGGCGGGCACGACGCCCGGCCGGGTGAGACCCCGCCGGGCGGGCGTGCGCAGGCCGGACCGGAAGGGGGCGCACAGCTCCGCGACGTCGCGCGCCGACTCGCCCGGTTCGAGGGACACGACGAAGCCGGCTCTCTGGTCGCCGAGGTCGTCGACGCCGCGCTGCAGGCCTTCACCCGGACCACGTCGGTGCGCGATCCGCTCCCCTCCACGGTGCCCGGCACGCCGCAGGAGGCACTGGCGGTGCTCGCCGGCCTCGATCAACTGCGTTCCGCACTCTCTGCGATCGATGCCCGCTGGCAGGTCGAGGCCGAAGCCCGGATCCGCGCGGCGGACAGGGACGCTGACGTGGACGAGGACCAGCAAGGGCGGAGCGCGGCGCACGAGATCGGCCTGGCGCGTCGCGTCTCCCCCTCGTCCGCCTCCCTCTCCCTGGGTTCGTCCCGTCGGCTGGTCGAGCAGCTGCCGGGAGTAGCCTCCGCGCTCCGGGACGGAGACGTCACGCAGCAGCAGGTCGCCGCCCTCTCCGGTGCGCTCGACGGAGCCGAACCTGCCACGTGCGCGCGGATCGACGAGATCGTGAGCGAGGACCCGCAGTCGCTCCAAGGCATGGGGCCGCGACGGGTACGCCGCGGCGTCCAGGAGATCATCCAGCGGATGGAGCCGCACAACTCCCGTGCGCGGGCGGAGCGCGCGGCGCGAGCGCGGCACGTGCGGATGACTCCGCTCAGCGACGGCATGGCGCGGGTGACCGGCATCCTGCGCGGCATCGACGCGAGCGGGATGATGCAGACCCTGAACCGCGGTGCACAGTCCCTGAAGGCCGGCGGAGCCAGGGAGTCCGTCTCCGCGCTCGAAGCCGACCTGCTGGTAGCGGCCGTCCAAGACGGACCAGGATCGGCCCGAGCCGAACCGGGCGTCACCGAAGAGGACGACGCGCCCTTCCGCAAACCCAGCCGTCCCGCACAGGGACTCGATGTCGGAGTCATCATCACCGACACGGCCCTGCTCGGCCGCGACGACGAGGCGCAATGCGCGCAGCTCGAGGGATACGGCGCGATCCCCGCGCACATCATCACCGACACCCTCCGCGGCACTCCCCCGGGTTACCTGCGGGGCAGCGAGGACAAGCACCCCGACGAGGACGTCACCGCCTTCTACCGGCGTCTCTACACCAACCCCACCACCGGCGAGCTGACGGGAATGGAGTCTCGCGCCCGCGTGTTCCCCGCCGGCCTGGCGCGCATGATCCGATGGCGTGATGTCACCTGCCGCACCCCGTGGTGCAATGCGATCATCCGGCAGATCGACCATGCGAGGCCGCATCACCAGGGCGGGCCGACCAGCTATGCCAATGGTCAGGGGCTCTGCGTGCGCTGCAACCTGCTCAAGGAGCACGGACGGTGGGTGCTCACCCCGCTGACGTCAACCGACCCCGCTGCGACAGGCCGCGCTCCCACGGCCCCCGACCCGACGGATCCGACAGCGCCCGCTGCGACGGACCCGCGTGGCTGGGCTTGGCAGAGTCCTCATGGCGCCCACGCCACCTCCCGGACACCCCGTCTGCTCGATCCGCGGGCCCCGCGTGAGGCCGGCGCGGCCCGGGACGAGCCGTTCCCCTCCGAATCAGCGCCGTTCCCCTTCGACTCCGCGGTCCCCGACGCGCATCAGGCTCGCCCGCTCGGTGCAGAGCCTCCGGACGACCCGGTTCCCCCACCTCGCCGCCGGCCCGGCCGATAGAGTCGCGCCCATCAGGTGGATGGAGGACGAAACATGCACTCCCCGCTCACGGTGCGGATCCTCGGCGCCGGCGTGGCCGGGCTGGCAGCGTCGATCGCACTCGCCGAGGACGGACACCACGTCGAACTCATCGACGAACGATTCGACGCTCCGCCGATCGGCACTGCGCTCGGTCTGTTCGGCTCGGCGCAGCGCGTGCTGGCACGCATCGGAGTGCTCGAGGCCGTCCAGGCCGACTCCACCGCGCCGCTCGCCGGCACCATCCGTGGCGTCGACGGTCGTGCAGTGGCCTCGCTCCCTGCCGGCGAGGCACTCCTGGTCTCCCGCTCCCACCTGGTGCGGACTCTCCAGCACGCCGTCCCGGACACGGTCCGGTTGGTCCGGCGGCGGATCGAGGACGTGCGTCCGCTGCGCGAAGGCGCCGATCTGCTCGTCGGCGCCGACGGCGTCCACTCGCTGGTGCGGCGATCGGGGTGGCGCGGCCGCACCGCCGCCCGCAGCCACCACATGACCGTACTGCGCGGCATCGCGAATATCTCTCCTCCGGAGATCTCCGAGACCTGGGGCGGCGGGTGGCTGTTCGGCATCACGCCGATCGCCGGTCACCGCACGAACTGGTTCGCCTGTCTTCCCGAGCATCGCACCGCGTCGGTCAGCGAGGATCTGGAGCACCTGGCCGCGACCGTCGGCGGGCATCGCGACCCGATCGACGCCGTCCTGGGGGCCGCCTGCCCTGGCCAGACCCTGGTCCACGGAATCCACACGGCGCCGCACGTCCATCCGGTGCGGGAGAACGTGGTGCTCATCGGCGACGCGGCTCACGCGATGGCGCCGAACCTCGGCCACGGCGCACATACCGCCCTGCAGGACGCGGAGGCTCTTGCCGCGTCGATTCGCGACGGGCCGACCACGCTCAGTTCGACAGCATCCGGTGCAACAGCGTCCCCGCCGCCGCGGGAGCTTTCGCAGGCCCTGCGCACTTACGCGCTGCGCCGTGCTCTCGCCGGCCATTGCTGGCGGCTGGCTTCCGGGGCCATGATGCGGCTGGCGATGCTGGACGAACGAGCAGGTCTGCGCGATCGCCTGCTGAGGTCAGCTGCAGAAGTCAGGACGGTCCGGGCGCCCTAGGGACGCCCCGGAACCAGATCAGCCCAGTTTCCGAGCCAGCGTCGTGATGACGTGCCAGTGCTTCTTGTCGGCCAGGAAGCGGCCATCCTCGTCGCGAACCGTGCGGTCGATGATCTGGAAGCCGCGGAACATCGCATCGATCTCCTCGAGCGGGAGAGTCGCGATATCGGAGCGCTCGGCCCACGTGTCATTGGTGCCGAACATGTCGACCGCCATCACACCCCCGCGCGGAAGGGCGTCGACGAGCTTCGCCCAGGTCGTCGGCAGGGTCGTCGGCCCCAGCAGGCCCAGCGTGTAGGTCGAGTAGACGATCTGGGCGCGAGGGAACTCCTCGACCGCCGCGATGTCGGTGTGGTGGAAGTGCACCGAGCCGGGCATGCGTTCGTTCTCCACGAGACGACCGGCCAGGGTGTCATCGGTGTCGTAGGCGTGCACCGTCCACCCACGGCGCGCGAACTGCAGCGAGTCGGCCCCGGCGCCTGCGCCGAGATCCAGGACGACCCCACGTTGCCGATCACCGCCGGCCGCCGCGATCGCCTTCGCCACGAGCCGGCGGGCAGGACGGCCCGCCGCATGGGCATTGAGTGCCGCCCAATCAACCTTCTCCGCCGTATCCATGGCCCTCATGGCTCTATGATGCTGATCGCCGTTTCAACTTCCCGTGACCCAGGACGCCCTTTGTTTCGTCATGGGCGAACAACGGCCTATTCTTTCCGCCGCTTAGGATGGCTGGCATGCCTGTCGCTCCGCTGCGCGTCGCCGCGATCTCTCTGCACACCTCGCCTCTGGAGGATCCCGGTGGTGCCGATGCCGGGGGGATGAATGTCGTCGTCCTCGAACAGGCGCTGGCGCTCGCGCGCCTCGGCCACCAGGTCGACCTCTTCACCCGCCGCAGCGACCCGGAGGCCCCGGCCGTGATCGAGGTCGCCGACGGCGTCCGGCTGCACCATCTCGACGCCGGCCCGGCCGCTCCCCTCGCCAAGAGCGACATGGAGCAGGCGATCGCCCCCTTCCGGGACGCCCTGCACCGGAGCCTCGCCACCGGGACCTGGGACCTCGTCCACTCCCATCACTGGTTCAGCGGGGTCGCCGCCCTGCCCGTCGCGCGCGAGCTGGGCGTGCCGCACCTGCAGTCCTTCCACTCCGTGGCGGCCCCCGAGGACGCCGAGAGCCTCGACGCCGGGGAGCCCGCGGAATCCGCAGGCCGCATCCCGGGTGAGCGCTTCGTCGCCGACGGCTCGGACCTCGTCGTCTCCGTCTCCGAAGCGGAAGCACGCACCATCGGCGAGCGCTACGGCGTCACCGGGGACCGGCTCGCCGTGATCCGGCCGGGCGTGGACGTGGATCGTTTCCGTCCGTGCTCCTCGCTGGAGGAGCGGCGCCACTGTCCGACGCTGCTGTTCACCGGACGCCTGCAGCCGCTCAAGGCACCCGATCACGCCCTCGAGGTGCTCGCGCACCTCGACCCCGCGCTCGATGCGCGCCTCGTCCTCGCCGGGGGTGCCTCCCAGGACTTCGAGGAGTACCTCAGCGAGCTCGAGAACCGTGCGGAGGAGCTCGGTGTCACCGACCGCGTGGAGTTCGCCGGGTCGATGGGTCGCGACGAGCTGGCCGAGGCGATGCGCTGTGCCGGCGCGCTGCTGCTGACGAGCTGGTCCGAGACCTTCGGGCTGGTCGCCCTCGAGGCGCAGGCCAGCGGGACCCCGGTCGTCGCCTGGCGCTGTGCAGGCGGGGTCCAGGAAGCCGTCGGCCCCGGCGGCGTGGTGCTGAGCAGCCGGGATCCCGATGTCTGGGCGGAGGCCGTGCAGTCACTGCTCGGCGACGCCGACGGATATGCGAACGCCGTGCGGTCCGCTCGCGACTTCGCGGCCACCCGGACCTGGGAGAGCGGGGCCCAGGCCCTGGCGGCGCTGTACGCGCGCATCGTCGGCCGCGACGGCGCGGATCATCATCCCTCCGGCGGGGAGTCGGCATGACGCGGGATCCGTGGCAGCTCCTCGACGAGGCCGGGACCGTGCTCGCCGTCCACGCCCACCCGGACGACGAGTCCCTCTCGAGCGGCGCCCTGATCGCCTCCCTCGCCGCCGCCGGCACCCGGGTGGTGCTGGTGACCGCGACCCGCGGCGAGGAGGGCGAGATCGTGCCGGGCTCCGTCGCCGCGGACGATCCCCGTTCCCTCGAAGAGATCCGTCAGACGGAGATCGACGCCGCCACGAACGCGCTCGGCGTCGCCGAACGGCACATGCTCGGCACGGCTCCGGCCCTCGCCGCCGGTGCCGCACCACGCAGGTATCGCGACTCGGGGATGCAGTGGGTGCGTGACGGGCTCGCCGGCCCGTCCGACACGGCGGGGCCGACGAGCTTCACGCATCGCCCCCTCGAGGACGCGGTGACCGATCTGGTGGCCCTCCTCGAGCACGTCCGTCCCGATGTGGTGATCGGGTACGACGACGACGGCTCGTACGGGCACCCCGACCACGTCCACGCCCACCACGTGACGCTCGAGGCCTGCCGGCGCACGGGGATCCCGTTCGTGGAGGTCGCCAGCGGTGAGCGGCCCGCCGGTGAGGAGTCCGCTGGTGAGGAGACCGATGGTGAGAAGACCGGGATCTCCTGGCGGGAGCATCCCGGGACGGGCGCTGCCGTGCATCGCGCGATCGACGCCTACCGCACCCAGCTCACCGTGGTCGGCCGGGACGAGAACGGCGTGGCGATCCGTCATGTCGGCGGCCAGGACGACCTCATCGCGCTGCGGACGGGTCTGCACCCGGTGCGGTGATCGGGATCGGCGCAGCGACCCCCGGCCGCTCAGCCCCGGACCGTCACGTCCAGCAGCGTCGGCAGATGGTCAGAGGCGCCGGCCAGACGCTCCGCGGGGACCCGCTGCGTCGAGGTGACCGCCCCGGCTCGGCGCACCTGCACCGCGGGCGTGGTCATCACCGCGTCGATCCGTCGGAGAGGACGGGCCGCCGGGAAGGTGAGCTCCGAGGGCTCCGCAGGGTCCTCCAGCACCGGCGCGAGGAGGCGGCGGGCCGCACCGTCGGCCGTCTCGTTCAGATCCCCGCCGACGATCACCGGCGCGCCCGCCCCGCGCACCAGCGCGCTGAGGTGCTCGGCGTGGGCGATGCGGTTCTCCTCCTGCAGCGCGAGATGCGTGGAGGAGACGACGACCGCGCCGCCACCGGGCACCGAGAGCCGCACGGCGGCCACCCCACGCGGGTAGGTCGAGTTCAGGTCGCTCAGCCGCTGGGCGACGGGATGGGCGCCGCGCCGGATCACCTGCCGGGCGATCTCGTCGCTCGCCAGGATCGCCAGCCCCCGGCCGCCCGCGCCGCCGACCAGGACGCGCAGTCCGGTCTGCCCGGCGAACCAGGCCAGCCGCGCCGTCGGCAGCACGAACCGCGGCGCTTCCTGCATCAGCAGCACGTCGGGCTCGAGGTCGACGATCGTCTCGATCGCGGCCCGCAGGTCGCCCCGGAGCTCCCACAGGTTCCAGCTGAGGATGCGCAGATCCCAGCCTCGCTCCGACACGATCAGTTCTCCTCGCCGGCAGGGGCGAGCATCGGCTCGAGCACCTGGTCGACCAGGCCGATCAGTTCGTCGACCTCGTAGCCGGGCCAGCCGAAGAGCATGCGCCGCCATTCCGGCGGCGCCGACTTCGGCCCCAGCGCGGCCCCGAGCAGGGCGCCGGTGATGCAGGCGACGGTGTCCGTGTCGTACCCGGCGCGGGCCGCCGCATCCAGGGCGGCGACCATGGCGTCGCGCTGGTCGAACTTGCCCTGCGGGATCGGGCTGACCACGGTGATCGCGGACCACGCCGCCTGGAACGCGCCGACGACCCAACCGTTGCGCCGGAACGAGACGGGGGTCCCGGCCTCGGCCTCCTCGATGCGGTCGATCCACAGCGCCCGGCGCTCGTCGTCCAGCCGGGACAGGCCGCGGCGCACGTCGAGCTCCCCGGTGAGGATCGCGTGGCGCACCGCGAAGCCCCACAGCATGCAGGCCTCGGTGGCATCGGGATGGACGTGTGTGAGCCGGCACACCACGTCGATCGCGTCGGCCACGTCGTCGTCGGACGAGAGCAGGTAGGGCAGGACCGCGACGTGGGTGCGCATCAGCGACCCGTTGCCGGCATTGGCCGGAAGCTCCTCGTGCGCACCGGCCGCCGCGGCGCGGAAGTCCGCCGCCCTGGGCGCGTAGTGACCGTCCGCCCACGCCAGGTCCGCGGCGCGACGCACCACCGTCGAGGTGAGCGTGCCGATATCCGGTGTGCCCAGCGACCAGGAGTACCACTCGCGGGCGATGTGATCTTGAGCGGATTCGATGCGCAGATCGTGCCCGTCCGGCGCGGAGATCGCGGCCTCCAGCACCACGATCGCCATGGACGTGTCGTCGGTCCACTCCCCCGGTTGCCAGCCCAGCACTCCGCCACCGATCATGCCGATGTCCTCGGAGGCCACCACCGGAGCGTGGAACTCGTACGGGGCGCCGAGAGCGTCTCCCGTGGCCGCCGCCACCACGGAACCGATGGCGCGCTGGCGCTGCACCGGGGTCAGCCCTGGTCCCCTGGTCTCTGCAGCGTCGGTCCTCACGCTCACATCGTTCCACACCGACCGGAATGGTTCCTGAGCCCCGCTACCCTGAGAGGGACTTCGAAGGAGTTCCATGACCGACACCTCCGGCCGCCCCGGCACCACGGGCCAGCCCGCGGAGCAGGCCTGCGCCGACCCGCACGACCACACCGGCCACGACCACCCGCCCACAGGCGCCGACCTGGTGCGCGGCCTGGTCCAGGGCTACTCGATCCTCGCCCTGATCATCCCCGTGCTCGGGGTGGTCCTGCTGCTGGCGATCCTGCCGCTGGCCCCCACCAGCCCCGTGGTGCTCCTGCTGGGCGTCGCCCTGGGCGCCTCGCACCTGCTCGCCCTGGTCGCGACCAGCCTGTTCGTCGCGCGCACCCGCCGGCAGCTGGCCGTGAACCCAGGGCTGCTCGCGGTGCGCAGCACGATCGAGGAGGTGCTGCGCGTGGCCGCGGTGCTGCTGGCGATGCTGCTGTGGCCGGCGGACATCCGCGCCGAGCTCGGCGTGTGGGTCGGCGCGGGCGCGGCCATCGTGTGGCTGGCCCTGGCCACGGTGCAGACGGTCGCGACCCGTCGCCGCATCGCGCGCCCCTCGCAATGGTCCGAGGACGCCGTCTCGACGCTGCTCGCAGGACGCGTCGGCGCCCGCTCCACCGTGATCATGCGGCTGCTGGACGTGATCGGCACCGTGGCCTTCCAGGTGGGAGCGACCGCCCTGGTGATCATGTCCCCGGTCCTCGCCATCGGCACCGCGGTCCTCTCCGTCGGCTCGGGCCTGTCCACCCTGGTCATCCAGCGCCGGCCGCCGGCGCAGCGCTCCCGGTCCCCCTGGGCGTACGCCCCGCTCGTGATCGGCCTGCTGACCCTCGCCCTCGCCTCGCTGGGTCTGGCGACCCCCTGACGGCGCACCCCCCCACACCTGTCCCCTCCGTCCGATCCCGCAGGAGCGATGATGACCACTGCCCCCTCGTCCGAGACCACCGTGAACTCCGGCCTCGTCCTCGACCAGGTCGATCCGGGCATCCGCCTCCAGGACGACCTCTTCGGCCACGTCAACGGGCGATGGCTGCGCGAGCACCGGATCCCGGCGGACCGCTCCAGCGACGGAGCCTTCCATCAGCTGCGCGACCTCTCCGAGGAGCGGGTGCGGGAGATCGTCGAGCAGGCGGCGGCAGAGGTCGAGCAGGCGGCGGGGACCGGGGACGGGGCCGCCGAGGGAGCACCCGTCACCGACCGCGGCCGCGTCGGCGCGCTGTACCGCATGTTCATGGACACCGAGGCGATCGAGGCGGCCGGTACCGCGCCCCTCGAGGACATGCTGAGCGCCATCACCGCGGCCGACGACCTCGAGGCCATCACCCGCACCATGGCCGCCCCGGATTCGGGCGCGAGCGCCCTGCTGGCCTACGTGTGGACCGACGACCACGATTCCTCCAGCTACCAGGTCAAACTGCATCAGGGCGGGCTCGGCCTGCCCGATGAGTCCTACTACCGCGAGGAGCACTACGGGCAGATCCGCGAGGCCTACACCGAGCACCTGGCCGCTCTCGCCCGCCTGACCGGCCTGCCCGGCCGCGAGGGCCTGGTCGAGGGCGATGCGGACGCACAGGCCACCGCGGTGATGGACTTCGAGACCCGCCTGGCCGGATGCCACGTCGACGTCGTGCGCCTGCGCGACCGCGAGAAGTCCTACAACCCGATGGACGAGGCGCAGCGCCGCGAGCTGGCCCCGGCCTTCCCCTGGACCGCCTACATCGAGGGCACCGGCGCCCCGGAATCGGTCTTCGACGTGGTCTCGGTCGGCCAGCCCGAGTTCGTCTCCGCCGCTGCCGAGCTGCTGGCCGGCGAGGACCTCGCCGTGCTGCGCACCTGGCTGGCCCTCCACGCCGTCTCCTCGTACGCCCCCTACCTGCCCGCGGCCATCGTCGAGGAGGACTTCGCCTTCTTCGGGAAGGTGCTCTCCGGCGCCGAGGAGCTGCGCGAGCGCTGGAAGCGCGGCGTCGCTTTCGTCGAGGGCGCCGTGGGCTTCGCCGTCGGCCGCGAGTACGTCGACCGCCACTTCCCGCCGGCCCACAAGGAGCGCATGACCGCCCTGGTCGATGCTCTGCTGGAGGCCTACCGCAGCTCGATCGGGACCCTGGAGTGGATGACGCCGGCCACCCGGGAGAAGGCGCTGGCCAAGCTCGAGAAGTTCACCCCCAAGATCGGCTACCCCGAGCGCTGGCGCGAGTACGACGGGCTCGAGGTGGTCCCCGGCGACCTGGTCGCCACCGCGCGCGCCGCACGCCGCTTCGACGCCGACTACGAGTACGCCAAGGTCGGCGGCCCCATCGACGAGACCGAGTGGCACATGACGCCGCAGACGGTCAACGCCTACTACAACCCCGGGCGCAACGAGATCGTCTTCCCCGCCGCCATCCTGCAGCCGCCGTTCTTCGACGGCGAGGCGGAGGACGCCGTGAACTTCGGCGGCATCGGCGCGGTCATCGGCCACGAGGTCGGCCACGGCTTCGACGACCAGGGCTCGAAGTACGACGGGGACGGCAACCTGGTCACCTGGTGGACGGCCGAGGACCGTCAGGCCTTCGACGACCGCGCCGCCACCCTCATCGCCCAGTACTCCGAGCTCTCCCCGCGCGACCTCGACGACTCCCACCGCGTCAACGGCGCCCTCACCATCGGCGAGAACATCGGCGACCTCGGCGGTCTCTCCATCGCCGTGAAGGCATACCTGGCCAGCAGGTCCGCCGAGGGGGCCGCGGCCGAACTGGACGGGTACACCGGTCTGCAGCGCATCTTCCTGTCCTGGGCGACGGTGTGGCGGGGCAAGAACCGCACGCAGGAGGCGATCCGCCGGCTCGCGGTGGACCCGCACGCGCCGATGGAGTTCCGCTGCAACACGGTCGCCGGCCATCTCGACGAGTTCCACAGCGCCTTCGGCGTGCGCGAGGGCGACGGGATGTACCGCGCCCCCGAGGAGCGGGTGTCGATCTGGTGAGCACGACGGTGAGGATCCCGTGAGGCCCGAGGCGCCGTTCTACGTCGGCACCACCAGGCCCTCCTGGGTCGGGTGGACCCGCATCGCCCTGACCCTGCTGTTCGGTGCGGTCCTGGCGCTGGTGCTGGCCCAGCGCGGCCTCGTGGCCGCCGTGCCGCCGGCCGCCGGGGTGTTCGCACTGCTGGCGCTGTGGACCTGGATGGGCCAGCACACGCGCTTCATCGTCGACGACCGCGGCCTCACGGTGAGCCTCGGCGGTTTCCTCCCGCGCCCGACGTGGCCGCTGGCCGGCTTCCGCACCGTCCAGTACCGCATCGTGCCGCAGCCGGCCGTCGGGGCAAGCCTCGGCGGCTACGGATGGCGCCGCGGCATGGTGATCCCCGCCCGGCCCGAGGAGCTGCGGCCCGTCGGCGACCGGAAGCTGCTGACCGGCGGTGAGACGCGGCAGTCCTACCGCATGGTCGTCACCCGGCCGGGGACCATGGTCGAGATCGTCGGCCGCGAGGGCACCGGGTATCTGCTGACGCCCGAGGACCCCGAGGCGACGGCCGCGGCCATCGACCAGGCGATCCGGGCGCGGCGCTGACGCCACCGCCGAGGGAGTATCCTGAGTGCCGGTCATCCACTGACAGGGGAGCACCAACGGGGTGCTGAGAGTGCGCGAACCTGCGCAGACCCTCGAACCTGATCCGGTTCACACCGGCGTAGGGAGTCGGGATATCCGTGCGGCATCGATGATGCCGTGCGCCCCTTCCGTGAGAGGAAGGAGAAGTGATGACACGCTTTCGCACCATTGATCTGCTGGTCACCGTCATGATCGGGGCAGCCTTCGGCGTCGCGTTCCTGGGGTACGGCCAGCTCTACACCCTGATCAGCCCGCTGACGATGGCGTTCCGCCCCGCCGAGGGTCTGCTGGTGGGCATCTGGTTCCTGCCCGCCGTCCTCGCCGCCCTGATCGTCCGCAAGCCCGGCGCGGCGCTGCTGGCCGAGATGATCGCGGCATGCCTCGAGATGCTGCTGGGCGGCCAGTGGGGCTGGGGCACCGTGGTCTCCGGCCTGCTGCAGGGCGGCGGCGTCGAGCTCGCCGTCGCGCTGACCGCGTACCGCCGCTTCACGCTCCCGGTGGCCGTCCTCGGCGGAGTCCTCGCCGGCGGCCTGGAATGGATCTGGGAGCGCTTCGCCTACTACCCCGAGATGAGCTGGCCCTTCGCCCTCATCCTGCTCGGGTTCTTCCTCGTCTCCGGCGCCGCGCTGGGCGGCGGCCTGGGCTGGGCCGCGACCCGTGCCCTGGTGGCCACCGGCGCGGTGGATTCGCTCGCCGCGGGACGGGAGCACGCCCGCGCCGCCGCGGCGTGAGGACTGCGGCGTGAGAACCAGGGAATCCGCCGCCGGGGCCGCGCTTGCGCTGTCCCGGCTCAGCTGGCGCCCGAACTCGCGGCGGGAGCCGACGGTCGCCGACCTCGACCTGAGCATCCCCGCCGGTCAGCGCGTGCTGCTCGCCGGCGCGAGCGGCAGCGGGAAATCGACGGTGCTGCGCGCCCTCGCCGGTCTTCTCGATGAGGAGGCCGGCGAGCTCTCGGGGCACATGGCGGTCTCGTCCCGGCCCGGAGAGCGCGGCCTGCTGCTGCAGAATCCCGCGCACGCGCTGGTGGCCGCGACCGTGGGCCGCGATGCCGCCTTCGGGCCCGAGAACGCGGCCCTGCCCCGGCCGGAGGTCCACCGGCGCGCCGCGGCGGCGCTGGATGCCGCGCAGGTGGACCTGGAGCCGTCGCGCGGCCCGCTGGAGGCCTCCGGCGGGCAGCAGCAGCGCGTCGCCCTGGCCGGCGCCCTCGCGCTCGGCCCGGACATGCTGCTGCTGGACGAACCCACGAGCATGCTCGACGCCGAGACCGCCCAGCAGGTGCGCTCGGCGATCCTGGCCAGCGCCGAGGGCCGCACCCTGGTCGTCGCGGAGCACCGGATCGAGCCCTGGCTGGATCACGTGGACCGCCTGGTGGTCCTCGGCGAGCAGGCCCGGGTCCTCGCCGACGGGGACCCGCGGACGGTGCTGGCCGCCCAGAGCGATCTGCTCGAGGAGGCCGGAGTGCTGGCGCGGCGGGAGGCGCCGCCGGATGCCGGCCCGTCTCCGCGGCGTCCGAGCGGGAGCGATCCCGGGACGGTGGTCGCCTCCCTCGAGGAGGTCACCGTGCCGCGCCGGGGCGTCACGATCCCCGTCGGCCTCGAGGCGCGGGCCGGGCAGCTGACGGTGCTGACCGGGCCCAGCGGCGCCGGCAAGACGACCGTCGTCCGCGCCCTGCTGGGGGCGATGCGCCCCGCGACCGGCACCGTCCGGCGCCCGGATCGCGAGCGCATCGCCGTCGTCCCCCAGGATCCGGAGCACTCGTTCGTCGCCGCCACCGTGCGCGAGGAGCTGCTGGCCTCTCCGTGGGCCGACGACGAGCACCTCGCGGACGAGCTCCTCGAGCGCGCAGGCCTCGCCCATCTCGCCGGGGCCAACCCCTACCGGCTCTCCGGCGGGGAGCAGCGCCGCACCGCACTCGCGGCCGCCCTCGCCCAGCAGCCCGACCTGCTGGTCCTCGACGAGCCGACGGTCGGGCTGGACGCGCGCCGCCGCGGCGCCGTGCTGGACCTGCTCGAGGAGGCCGCCGCGCGCGGCTGCTCGGTGCTGGCCGCGACCCACGACCCCGAGCTCATCGCCCGGGCCGATCACCGGATCGAGCTGCCGGATTCAGGGCACGGGGATCCTCCCCCGCCGCGCCGCCGGATCCCGGCCGACGCCCTGAACCCGCTGACCCTCTGCCTGATCGGCATCCTCGCCGCCATCGGCTCGTTCGCGGTCCAGACCTGGCAGGGCGGACTGCTCGCGCTGCTGCCGCTCGTGCTGCTGGGCCCACTGGCGGTGCGCACGCTGCGCGGCGCGGCGCTGCGGCTGACCCCGATCCTGCTCTCGGCCGCCGGGCTGGCCTGGACCACCGCCCTGCTCGGGGACGCGCCCGCGCTGTCCGGGGACGCCTGGCTGCTGGGGCTGAAGGAGGCGGCCCGGATCATGATGTTCGTCGCGCCGGGGGTACTGGCCCTGGGCAGCGTGGACGTGACCGCCCTCGGCGACGCCCTCGGAGGCCGGCTGAGACTGCCCGCCAGGCCGGTCGCGGCCTCCGTGGTCGCGCTGGTGCGAGTCGGGCACCTCGGGCGGCAGTGGGAGATCATCCTGCGCACCCGGATCCAGCGCGGGCTGGGCACGGCCGCCTCGCCGCGGCTGCTGGCCGGGGCGACGCTCGCCCTGCTGGTCGACACCCTGCGCAGCGCCGAGCAGCAGGCGCTGGCGATGGATGCCCGCGGCTTCGCGACCGCGACGCGGCGCACCTGGGCCGAACCCAGCCGGTTCGGACCGGCCGACGTGCTCGGCGCGGCGATCGCGGTGGCGCTGCTGATCTGGCCCGCGATCGCGGAGCTGCTGGTCTAGCCTGGCACCGTGAACGACGACATCCAGCCCCAGCCCTCCATCCGGCCCGACGTGCCCGCCTCCGAGGACGAGGAGGTGATCGCCCTGGCCAACTCGATGCTCGACGCCGCTCGTCGCGGGGACGGTGACGGCCTGCTGCCGCTGATCGACCGGGGCGCCCCCGCCAACCTGCGCGACGCCTCCGGCAACAGCGCCCTCATGCTCGCCGCCTACCACGGCCACGCCGAGCTGGTGCGTGAGCTCGCCGCCCGCGGGGCCGACGTCGACCTGCTGAACGACCGCCGTCAGTCCCCGCTGGCCGGGGCCGCGTTCAAGGGCTACACGGACGTCGCCGTGGCACTACTGGAGGCCGGGGCGGACCCGGGCCTGGGCTCCCCGGACGCGCTGGAGACGGCCCGGTTCTTCGAGCGCGGCGAGATAATCACCCTGATCGAGGAGCACGCGGCCCGACGCGAGGACTGATCAGTCCGCCGGATGGCGGTAGACCATCGGCACGTGCTCGATGCCTGCCTCCATGAACAGGCCGCCGACGGTCTCGTAGCCCATCGACTGGTACCACGTCTCGAGGTAGGCCTGGGCGTCGATGTGCACCTCGGCCTGCGGCGCCTGCTCGCGGGCCACGTCCAGCGCCGCGCGCATGATGCGGCGCCCGAAGCCGTCGCGACGGTTCGCGGCCCGCACGGCGAGCCGGCCGATGCGCAGCACGCCGCCGGGTTCGTGGAGGACGCGGATGTGCGCGGCGGGTTCGCGCTCCAGCCCGGCGGCCTCGGCCTCCGGCCCGGGCACCTCGATCCACAGCAGGGTGGTCGTGGCCTCGAGGTCGCGACCGTCGAGGTCCGGGTCGGTGGCCTTCTGCTCCATGGTGAAGACGTCCTGGCGGAGCTTCGCGAGCAGGTAGAGCGTGCGGGGGTCGATGTCGGGCACGACGGAGCGTCGCAGCACGGCGCCGGTCTCCGGGTCCGGAGCCGACGCCGCTGGGTGGATCACGGGTTCAGGCATGGTCACCACATTACTGCTCGGGAGCTTGCGGCGTTCCCGCCGTCGCCGCCAGCCGCGCGACGGCGGCCCGCCACTGCTCGACCATCCGCGGCCCACCGTGGCCCTCGTCCTCGATGATCACCAGTTCGCTGCCCGGCCAGGCACGATGCAGCTCCCAGGCGGTCACGGCGGGGCCGGAGACGTCGCGTCGGCCGTGGATCAGCACGCCCGGGACGCCGGCCAGGCGGCCCATACCGCCCAGCAGGCCGGCACCCGGCACGCCGCCCCAGCGCGCGGCCCAGTCGGCCACGAACCCGTCGTGAGCCCAGTAGTGGGTGACGAGGCGGGCGAAGGTACGGCGCTCACGTCGCTGCTCGTCGGTGAGATCCGCGGGCGGAGTCGCGATCTCGGTGGAGCCGGTGCCGATGCGGATGTGCTCGTCCTCCCAGGTCATCCAGGCCTCGGCCGCGGCGTCGACGAGATCGGGATCATCGCCCAGGAGCAGACGACGGTAGGCCTCGACCAGTCGCACCCGCGCCGGTGAGGTGTCGCGTCGATCGAAGTCGCCGTGCGTCTCGGCGAAGCCGGCGAACCGATCCCAGGCCTCGGGGAACACGGATCCGATCCCTTCGGTGATCCAGTCGACCTCGCGCCGCGAGGTGCTGGTGACGGCGAAGAGGACCACTCCGAGCACCCGGTCCGGATGCGCCTGGGCGTAGGCGAGGGCGAGCGTGCTGCCCCACGAGACGCCCTCGACGATCCAGGCGTCGATGCCGAGGTGCTCGCGGAGTGCCTCGATGTCGGCGACCAGGTGCGCGGTGGTGTTCGCACCGAGGTCGACGGGACCGGGGGCTCCGGCCGACGGGGTCGAGGCCCCGGCGCCCCGCTGGGAGAGGCCGACGATCCGGCAGCGATCAGAGGGAGCGCTGCGGCGGTACCCGGGACTCAGTCCGCTCCCCGGGCCGCCGTGGAGGTAGAGCACGGGCACGCCGTCGGGTGTGCCGCTCTCCTCCCACCAGATCTCGTGCCCGTCGCCCACGGGCAGGTGGCCGGAGGCGTTCAGAGGCAGGGGCGGAGGGGCGGACGCAGAGCTCACAGCGCCCATTCTGCCGCGGGGTGCTCGCGCGTCCAGGCCGCCCGGCGGCTGCGCACGCTCTGGCACCTCGGGCACCAGAACACGGTGCGGGCGGCGAGGTCGCGCGAGCGGATGGTGGTCCCGCACAGCCGGCAGGGCAGGCTCTGGCGGTGATAGACGTAGAAGGACTTCTCGCGCGGCACCACGGAGGGGTCCTCGTCGCCGTTCTGGCGGGTGCCGCGGGAGCGTTCGACGATGCGGGCCTCGAGGTCGCGGTGCTCGGGCTGGGTGGTGACGATCCGTCCGGTGCGCGCCCCGTAGGCCATCAGCGCGGCCAGGTCGGTCCACATCTGATCGAGCATGCCGGCGCTGAGATCCCGGCCGGGCACGAACGGGTCCAGGCGCGCCCGGAACAGCAGCTCGGCGCGGTAGATGTTGCCGATGCCCGCCACGACCTTCTGGTCCATCAGCTGCGTCCCGATGGCCGTGCGGGAGCGGCGCACGGCCTCCACGAACCGGCGCCGGTCGCCGCCGCCGCTGCCGTTCGCGTCCGGTCGCAGCGGGTCCGGGCCGAGCCGGTCCAGGACGGCCTGCCGGCCGGGCCCGTCGAGCACCTCGCAGGCGGTGGGACCGGTCAGCTCGGCGAGCCCGCGAGCGCCGACCAGGCGCAGCCGCACCGTCGGCCGCGGGACCAGGCGCCGCCAGTCCAGCACGCCGTCGTCCCCCAGCTCCTCCTCCTGCTCGCCCAGGCGCACGCGCGGTGCGCCGATCGCGTGGGCGTCGGCGAAGCCGGGATCGCCGGCGAAGGTCCAGGAGCCGTACAGGCCGAGGTGGACGTGGATGTGCCGGACCATCGGCGAGCCCGGGTCCACGTCCGCCGAGGGCGCCAGTGCCAGGAACAGGTGCTTGCCGGCCGCTTCGGCGGCCAGCAGCACCATGCCGTCGACCTGCGCCGCCTCCGCGAAGCGGCCCTGCGGGCTCGAGATGCGCACCCTCTCGCCCCCGAAGCCGCGGCTCAGCGCCGCGGCGAGCCGGTGGACGGTGTGCCCCTCCGGCACTACGGCGCCGAGGGGGCGGCGACGCCGGCGGGATCGCCGTAGCCGCCGGTCTCCTCGTAGCGGGCGACCAGGTCGATACGGCGCTGGTGACGCTCCTCGCCGGAGAACGGCTCGGCCAGGAACAGGTCGATCAGCGCCTCCAGCTCGGGCTCGGTGTGCTGGCGAGCGCCGACGGAGATCACGTTGGCGTCGTTGTGCTGGCGGGCGAGGCGCGCGGTGTCCTCGTTCCAGACCAGGGCGGCACGCACCCCGGTGACCTTGTTCGCGGCGATCTGCTCACCGTTGCCGGAACCGCCGATGACGATCCCGAGGGAGCCGGGATCGGCGACCACGGCCTCGCCGACGTCGGTGCAGAACGGCGGGTAGTCGTCCAGGGCGTCGTACTCGTGGGCACCGTGGTCGGTGACCTCGTGGCCCTTGTCCTGCAACGCCGCGATCAGGCGGTTCTTCAGCTCGAAGCCGGCGTGGTCGGTGCCGATGTGCACGCGCATGGGGGTGGATGTGCCTCTCTGGGTCAGGCCGGTCCGGTTCGGTCCGGTTCGGTCCGGTTCGGTTCAGCTGAAGTCGACGCCGCCGCTGCGGGTGCGCTTGAGCTCGTAGAAGCCCTCGAGCGTGGCCATGGTCGCCATCGCGTCCAGCAGACGGCCGGCATCCTCGCCCTTCGGGGCCGGGGAGACGACGGGGCCGAAGTACGCGGTGCCCTCGCCGAAGGAGATCACCGGGGTGCCGACGTCCTGGCCGACCATGGAGATGGCTCGCTCGTGGGAGGCGCGCAGCGCGGTGTCGGTCTCGTCGTCGGCAACCGGGTCGAACACGTCCATCAGCGAGGCCGGCAGCTCAGCGGCCTCCAGCGCCTGCTCGGCCACCGCCCGACGGTCCTTGTCGCCGCCGACGTGGAACCGCTCGCCCCAGGCGGTGTACCAGCGGGCGAAGGCCTCGTCCCCGTGCATGCGGGAGATCTCGATGGCCAGGCGCGCGGGAGCCCAGTTCTGATCCGTGCTGCGGCGGTAGTCGGGATCGAGGTCGCGGCCCTCGTTGAGCACGTAGAGGGACATCACCGAGAACTTCGGGGTGACCTCGCGGACCTCGGCGGCGCCCAGCAGCCAGCGGCTGGTCATCCAGGCGTAGGGGCAGGCAGGATCGACGAACAGCTCGACGGTGCGGGCAGACATGACAGCTCCTCGTGCTCGGGGGTGATGCCGCTCATTCTGTCACTGCGGGCCGTCGCCGCGGAAAGTCGCTGCGGAAAAGACGTTGCACCTGCGGCGTCGCCGGGGTTGGATCTATCAGGTGTCCGTGACCTCGTCGACGGCGGAGACCTCCGCCGCAGCTCCCCCTGCCCGCAGCCCTGCCGCCCCGGCCGCACGACGCCCCGGGGTGATGGCCTCGATCCTGCGCAACCATCGCCGGATGCTCGCGAAGGTGCTGCCGCTGGCGACGATCTCCGAGGGCGCCGAGATGCTGCTGCCGATCCTGCTCGGCGTGGTCATCGACCGCGGCATCGTCGGCGGGAACCTGGCCTTCACCCTGCTCGGAGCGCTCGGGATCATCGCGGTGCGCCTGGGCGGGATGCTGCTGTGGATCTACACGTTCCTGGCGAGCCAGAAGGCCTGCATGTACGAGCGCCACCGTCTGCGCGTGGGCCTGACCGGCGCGGTGCTGGACCCGGCCTCCCGGCGGATCCGGCGCCCGGCCGGCGAGGTGCTCTCGATCGCGACGTCCGACGCCGACAAGGCCTCCGACGTGCTGGACCTGCTGCCGTGGGGATTCCCCGCCGGCATGGTGATCCTCGGGGCCACCGTGTGGATGGGCTTCCAGGACGTGTGGCTGGGAGCGGCCATGCTGATCGGGATCGTGGTGATGGTGGTCGTGATCCGCGTGATCACCCCGACGCTCTCCCAGCGCTACGACGCCCAGCAGACCCAGGCCGCCGAGGCCGCCGCGACCGCCACCGACCTGGTGCACGGACTGCGGGTGCTGCAGGGCCTGGGCGTGCAGTCCCGGGCCCGCGCCCACTACCGCCGCCGCTCCCGCGTGGCGCTGGAGGCGGCGCTGGTCAACGCCCGCTACTCGGGTCTCTCCTCGGGCCTGACCACGCTGGTCACCGGGGCGATGCTGGCCGCCGTCGTCGTCATCGCCACCGTCCGCGGGCTGCAGGGTGACCTGGGCATCGGCGCCCTGATCGCCGTGGTCGGCGTCGCGCGCCAGGTCATGGGGTCGCTGCAGGGGCTCTCCGGGATGCCGGTGTGGTGGGCGAGCATGTCGACATCCGCCCGTCGTGTCCGTGACCTGTTCGCCGACCTCGGCCGCGAGGTCGACGATCCCGCTCTGACGCTCAGAGCTCTCTCGGTCGGGCGCGATGACCGCGGCGAGGGCACCGCCGCCCGCCGGGAACGGCGCGGCGCGGCCGGCGGTCTGCACATCCGCGACCGGGGCCATGGCCGCAGCCTCGACATCTCCGTGCCCGACGGCACGTTCGTCGCGGTCGCCTGCGCCGACGTGGCCGATGCCGACGCCATCATCGACGCCGTCAGCGGACTCGGCGACGGGGACGGCCTCCAGGCGTCCCTGGGCGAGCGCCCGATCGTCCCGGAGCAGCGCGCGAGCCTGCGAGCGGACCTGCTGGTGGAGCCGCACGTGGTGGATCTGTTCGACGGGACGCTGCGCGAGCAGCTGGCCACCCGCGCCCCGGAGACCGCCGCGACCGACGGCAGCGACGACTCCTGGGCGGATGCCGCCCTGCATGCCGCCGGCGCCGAGGACCTGCTGCGGATCCTGCCCGACGGGTACGAGTCGCGCATCCTCGATCGTGGCTCCAACCTCTCCGGCGGCCAGCGCCAGCGCATCGCCCTCGCGCGCGCCGTCGCGGCCGATACCCCCGTCCTCGTGCTGCAGGACCCCACCACCGCGGTCGACGCCGTCACCGAGCAGCACATCGCCGAGGCCCTGGTCGCCGCCCGCCGCCGCAGCGACCGGGCGACGCTGGTGCTCGCCCGCTCCCCCGCTCTGCTGCGGGAGGCGGACCGCGTGGTGTACGTGCGCGCCGGGGAGGTGGTCGCCGAGGGCGAGCACCTCGAGCTCATGGACCGTGACGACTACCGGGAGATGGTGCAGCGATGAGCGCGACCACGAGGCGCGGCACGCCGACGCACGACCTCGACTGGACGCGCCCGGTGGACGAGGTCCTGGGCGATGACGCCACCGCCCAGCACCAGCTCGCCGAGCACGCCCAGCTGCTGCCGATCGCGGGCGCCGGCCAGGCGACGCGGTTCATGCTCGGCAGGCTCCGCGAGCACCGTCTGGCCGCGCTGGCCACCGCGGCGGTGACGATCGGCGGCGCCATCGCGGCGGCGATCCTGCCGCGGCTGATCGGCGCGGCGGTCGACGTCGTCGCGGGCGGCGGGGACCCCGCCGCGGCATGGTGGCTCGGCGCGCAGGTTCTCGGCGTCGGCATCATCCAGGCGGTGCTGGCCGCCGCCGGCTGGTCGATGGTCTCGGCGCTCGGACAGCGGATCCTGGCCGGGATGCGCGAGGACGTCATCGACCGCGCCCTGGACCTGCCCGCGCACACCATGGAGCGCTCCGGCATCGGCGACGCCCTCTCCCGGGTCGCCGACGACGTCGACGTGGCCGCGCGTGCCGTGAACAACCTGGTGCCCTCACTGATCCAGATGGGCTTCTACGTGATGGTGACCATGGTCGGCATGGCGACCCTGTCCCCGTGGCTGCTGATCCTGGTGGTGCTGGTGGTGCCGATGTACGCGCTGGCGGCGCTGTGGTATCTGCGGCGCACCGCACCCCTGTACCGTCGCGAGCGGATCGCGATGGGCGCCCGCGCCCAGGGGCTGCTCTCCGCGATCCACGGCATCCCCACGGTGCACGCCTACGGCATCGAGCGCCGCGAGACCCGGCACGTCGCGGTGCTCTCGGAGACCGCCTCGGTGCTGAACATGAGGGTGATGTTCCTGGTCAGCCGCCTGGTGGCCTTCATCGCCATCCCGGAGAACCTGGCCCTGCTGCTGGTGCTCGGGCTCGGATTCGTGATTGTGCACGTGGCCGGAGCGCCGATCGGCGTGGTCACCGCCGCCGGCATCTACCTGGTCAGCCTGTTCTGGCCGATGATGGCGGTCATCTTCAACCTCGACGAGGTGCAGTCCGCCGTCGCGAGCCTGTCGCGCATGGTCGGGGTGATCTCCTCGATCGACCCCGCCGCCTCCCCGGGCGAGGAACGCCCCCAGGACGCCTCGATCCGCCTCGAGCAGGTCTCCCACGCCTACGGCACCGACGACGAGGGCCGGGAGCGGACCGTGCTGCATCCGATCGACCTCGACATCGCCCCGGGTGAGGTGGTCTCCCTGGTGGGAGCCTCCGGGGCGGGCAAGTCGACGCTCGCGGCGATCCTCGCCGGCACCCTGGTCCCCCGCCACGGCACGGTGCTGCACGGCGGCGCCGACCTCGCCCGGGCCGACATCGACGCGGTGCGCAGCCACGCCTCGATCGTCAGCCAGGACGTGCACGTCTTCCGCGGCACGCTCCGCGAGGACCTGCGACTGGCGCGGCCCGGGGCGAGCGACGAGGAGCTGTGGGAGGCGCTGCACCGCGTGGACGCCTGGATCTGGGCGCAGCGCCTTCCCCACGGCCTGGACACCGAGGTCGGGGAGAAGGGTGAGCGCCTCACCGCGGAGCAGGCCCAGCAGCTGGCCCTGGCCCGCATCTCGCTGCAGGACCCCGCCGTGCTGGTGCTCGACGAGGCCACGGCCGACGAAGGCTCCTCCGGCGCCCGGGTGCTGGAACGGGCGGCGCTCGAGGTGGCCCGGGGCCGCACCACGATCATCGTGGCCCACCGCCTGTCCCAGGCGATGGTCGCCGACCGGATCCTGATGATGGCCGACGGCCGGGTGGTCGAGCAGGGCAGCCACGAGGAGCTGGTGGCGCGGGGCGGCGAGTACGCCCGGCTGTGGAGGGCCTGGGCGGGCTGAACGGGGTCGGCGACTGCGCGGTTCGGCGACTGCGCGGTTCAGCGACTGCGCAGGCGCAGCACCAGGATGCCGGCCACGCCGGTCACCAGTGCCGTCACCGTCAGTAGGCCGGCGCCCACGAACATGGCGACGCGTCCGAGGCCGCCGGCGGACCCGAACAGTCCGTCACGCTGCGAGGTGGTCTCGCCCAGTTCGAGCACGGTGCCCTCGACGGCGTCGGGCGCGACCTCTCCCTCGACCTCGAGGGTGAGGATCAGCCTCAGCGGCTCCTCCGCGCCGGGTTCCGCGTCGGCCGGAAGCTGCAGCCGCTGGAGCTGGATCGTGTGGGTCCCCGGCAGCCAGGCGGATTGCACCGCGCGCAGCTCCGAGCTGCGATTGCCCAGATCCACCGGGGCGGCCATGCCGCCCCCGGCGATCGGGTCGCCGTCGTAGGCCGTCCAGGAGCCGCCGCCCACCGTCACCTGTTCACGCGCGGCGTTGAAGGTCCGCAGCGCGAGGACGTCCTTGCCGCCGTCGGGCTGTGCGGTGACCTCCGTGCGCCAGCGCAGACGCTGACCCTCGCGGACCTGTGTCGAGACCATTCCGGTCTCCCCGGGAACGAGCTCGACCACGTGGGAGCCGGGCTCGAGCGGGGTGGCAGCGGCGAAGGACCGCCCCAGCTCGATCGGCTGGTCGTCGACGGGAGAGACGGGGGACGCGCCGTCGTCCTCGACCTCCTCGTCCACCGCGGGTGCGCCGCCGCCGATCCCGGGCGGCTGGATCGCGACCTGGATCTCCACGGGAAGCGGCTCGTCGGCCGCCCGTGATCCCTGCCGGGCGACCCGCAGGAAGAGCTCCTCGCCGGAGCAGCCGTCGGGACCGACCGCCTCGGAGACGGCCCAGGCCGTCACCGGTCCGTCCCCGGTCATGTCCTCCCCGGCGAAGTCGTCGTCGCTGGTACAGGTATCGCCTCCCGCGGTGCGGAAGCCGATGGCCAGGCCCAGTCCCTCGTCGTCCTCGGGCCGGCCATCCGGGTAGGGCGGCGCCGCGATGGTCGCGGCCGCATGCACGCGCTCGCCGTCCTCGACGGCCACCCGGTAGTACTTCACGGTCCCGTCCTCGGAGGTGCTCTCGGCGCCGCGCTCGAAGGAATCGCGATGGATCCCGGGAGACACCGTCGTGGCCTGGGCGAGGGAGGCCCCTCCCTGGACGTCCTGCCCGTCGGCCGAATAGGCGTGCTCCGGCGGGGTCGGCTCGTCCGAGGGATCGGCGAGCGCGGCCGGCGCCGCACCGAGCAGCACGAGCGCCATGGCCAGTGCCACGATCAGCGCCGCCGGGGCCGGGGCGGACGCTCGCGGGGAGTGCTCTAGCATGACCACCATCATGTCCGATGTCATCGCAGGCCGCATCGAGCTGCTCGATCCTCTCGCCCGCGGCGCCTCCGGGTCGCTGTGGCGCGCCATCGACCGCCGCTACGGGGCGATCTGCGCAGCGAAGGTCATGCGCCAGCGGGACGGCGCCGAGGTGCTGCGCTTCGTGCGCGAGCAGACCGTCGGCACCGCCCAGGGCCTCGGCAAGCATCCCCACCTGCTCCCGCCCTACACGTGGGTCGCCGAGGACGACACCGTCGTGCTGGTGATGCCCCTGGTCCACGGCGGCACCCTCGCCGGGGCGCTGGCCGACCACGGCGCTCTGGCCCCTTCGCTGGTCGCTCACCTGCTGCGGCAGCTGCTCGACGCCCTCGCGGCGATGCACGACTCCTCATGGGTCCATCGGGACGTGAAACCCGCGAACCTGCTGCTGGACCGCACGGGGGATGCGGCACCGCACCTTCTCCTGGCCGACTTCGGTATCGCGCTGCACGAGTCGGACGTGCGGCTGACGGAGACGGGACTCGTGCACGGCACCCCGGGATTCATGGCACCCGAAGTGCTCACGGGCGAGGCGAGCTCAGCGGCGCAGGACGTCTGGGCGGCAGCGGCCTGCGCCCTGGAGGCCCTCGACCCGTTGCCGCCCCGGCAGCGGGTCGACGTGGCATCCCTTCCGGACCGAGCCGCCCGCGCCCTCGCCGGCAGCGCCGATCCTGCGGCCGGTCCGCTGGGGGAGCTGCTGTGCGCCATGCTCGACGCGGACCCCACCCGGCGCCCGGCGGCCGTGCAGGCCCGGGACGCCATCGTCCCGCCGTCCGCTCCCCCCGCGCAGTGGTCCCGCACGGCCACCGGCGAGCGCTTCGTGGTCGCCGATCAGGTCGAGGCCGGCCACCTGCCCGAGGTGCCGCTGGATGGCCCGGAGAGCCTCGCCGGGCTGGCCCCCGGGCTGCACGAACGGATCACGGCGCGGTCCGCCCCGAACCCGACTCTCTCCTCCGACCCGAGCCCGAGCCCGAGCCCGCGAGCGCGGCAGGACTCCACCGAGGAGTTCATGCACGATCCGACGCGGCGCAATCCCCAGTCATACCTGCCGCCGCATCCGGTGCAGGCTGCGCCGTCCGGGCCCGCGACCGCGCAGCCGCCTTCTCCGGCGGCTCGGCGCTCCGGCGCCTGGATCGGCGTGCTCCTGCTGGTGGTCGCCGCGCTGTGCCTCGCGGGCGCGGCTGCCCTGGTCGCGGCCGCCTTGATGTGACAGGTGCCGCGGTTCGGCGCGGTTCCCGGCCACTCCCGGACGGTCGCTCCCGGACGGTCACTCGCCCGCGCGGACCAGCCCGGCCTCGTACGCGGCGACCACCAGCTGGGTGCGGTCGCGCAGACTCAGCTTGCCCAGCATCCGGGAGACATGGGTCTTGACGGTCTGCTCGGCCATGTACAGCTCGTCGGCGATCTCGCGGTTCGATCGTCCCCGGGCCACCAGCCGCAGCACGTCCAGCTCCCGCTCGGTCAGGGCCGCCAGGCTCACGTCCGGGCGCGCGGACTGCTCCGGTCGGGAGACGAAGTCCGCGATCAGCGTGCGCGTCACGCGCGGTGCCAGCAGTGCCTCACCGGCGGCGACCACCCGCACCGCGTGGACGAGCTCATCGGGTGTGGAATCCTTGTGCAGGAATCCGCTCGCTCCCGCCCGCAGGGCGGCGAACACGTACTCGTCGGCATCGAAGGTGGTCAGCATGATGATCTTCGGTGGCGTGCCGGGCATCTCG
Organism: Brachybacterium sp. GCM10030267; assembly: GCF_042666875.1. NCBI lineage: Bacteria > Bacillati > Actinomycetota > Actinomycetes > Micrococcales > Dermabacteraceae > Brachybacterium > Brachybacterium sp. GCM10030267. The sequence goes on from NZ_JBHTCX010000017.1 coordinate 196,633, forward strand.
AGCACCGCCCGGGTCGCGTCCAGCCCGCCCACGTTCGGCATGCGGATGTCCATGAGCACCACGTGGGGCCGGACCTCCTCGACCATGCCGGTGATGCCGGCGCCGTCCGCCGCGGTGCCGACGACCTCGATCCCCTCCTGGGCGTTCAGCAGGGCCTCGAAGCCACCGCGGATCATCGACTGGTCGTCGACGATCAGCACACGGATCGCGGAGGCCGGCTCGGCGGGGTCGGTCATGCGGTCACCGTATCCCAGCTTCCCGGGAGGAGCGCCCCATGCTGCTGGTCCCTGACCGCCGCGTATTGGGCCGCCTCGGCCATGACCTGGCCCTGGTCCTGCCGGGCCTGCCGCTGACCCTGGTCGCCGTGGCCATGCTGACCCCGCTGATGGCCGTCTCCTCGGTCCTGGCGATCGTCTGGGTGGGCGTGCTGCTGTTCCCGGTGACGCTCACCCTCGCCTCGGTCTGCGCGAGTCTGGACCGCTGGCGGCTCGCCCTCTGGGGAGTCGACGTCACTCCCCCGCGCTACCGCCCCCGCGGACGGGGCGTCGCCGGGGTGCTCCGTCTGATCACCGACTCCCGTCGCTGGCTCGACCTTGCCTTCGAGGCACTGATCGCGCTGCCGGTGCGCGTATTGACGGTGGGGACCACGGTGCTCTGGGCGGTCGGTGCGGTGGCGGGCCTCACCTCATGGGCGTGGGGACGGCTCCTGCCGCCCGGCAGCGGCGACGTCCCCGGCCAGGACCTGCCCGGCGGGTGGGCGGTGGCCCTGGTCGTCGGCCTCCTGCTCGCTCTGACGTTCCCCGCCATCGTGCATGCCCTGGCACTGCTGGACGTCGCGGTCACTGCCGCCCTGCTGGGTGGTGCCGTGCCGGGGGCCCGTCGCAGCGGAGAGGCCCCGGCGACGGTCGGATCGGATGCCGACGAACGGCTGCGGGAGAACGCCTGGACCCGCATGACCATCGCCTTCATCGGCTTCGTCCTGGTCGTCGTGGGCTGGCCCGTGACCGCCACCCTCTACCACGTCCATCCGGCCCTGGCGATGGTCGTGACCGTGGCCCACAGCGTCGCTGCCCTGCTGGCGGTGCGCTGGAACTGGGCGGGCCTGTCCCTGGGGGTCCTCGCCGCGCTGGCCACGATCCTGATCACCGCCGGCGAGCAGACGCTGGCCCCCTGGCCGTGGCCCGTGACCGCGCTGCTGGCACACTGCCTCGTCCTCGCCGTGCTGGCGGTCTTCCACCGCTGGTTCTGGGCGGTCTCTGCCTGGTCCGCCGGGGCCGCACTGACCCTCGGGGCACTGCTGGAGACCGATCCGGCCTCGATGCCGAGCGGGACGCTGCGCGGGGTGATGACCAACGGCGTGGTGCTGGTGGCCATCAGCGGCGGCGTGGTGCTGCTCGGGCTGACCGTGCGCCAGTGGGTGCTGATCAGCGGCCGCGTCGAGCAGGCCCAGACCGTCAGCGCCGAGGAGGTCCGGCGCCGGTTCGAGCTGGAGGAGCGCAGCCGCATCGCCCGCGAGCTCCACGACGTCGTCGCCCATTCGATGTCGGTGATCACCGTGCAGGCCGGCACCGCGAAGTTCCGACTCACGGGCCTGGATGCGCAGGCCGAGCAGGAGTTCGAGGACATCGCCGCCTCCTCCCGGCAGGCACTCGGTGAGATGCGCTCACTGCTGGCGACCCTGCGCACCGACGACTCCCTCGACGAGGTCCCCATGCCGGGCCTGGCGGACATCGAGCAGCTGGCCGAGGCCAGCCGCGCCTCCGGGGCCGCGATCGACGTCGACCTCGATGACATCGACGAGACGGAGGTTCCGCCCACGGTGGGGCTGACGGCCTACCGCGTCGTGCAGGAGGCCCTGAGCAATGCGCTGCGCCATGCGCGCGGCGCCGCGATCCAGGTGCGGGTAGTGGCCACCGGCGCCTCCCTGGACGTCGAGGTCTCCAACCGCGCCGCCGACGCCGGGCACGAGCCCATCCCCGGCTCCGGACTGGGCCTGGCGGGCACCCGGGAACGCGTCACCGCCCTCGGCGGCACCGTCGAGGCGGGCCCCACCGCCGACGGCGGGTTCACCGTGGTGGCCAGGATCCCCATCGCCGATCCCCTACCCCGGTAGGGGGTCGAGGTTCGCTCCCCGGAGGGACGCGGAACCGACCTGGCGACCTCTAGCGTCGAGGGCATGACGACCACCGCCGCACCGCGCCCCACCGGCGCGCGGTCCACACCGCCCAACCGCGACTACTTCGAGCTCTCCGAGCGCGCCAAGGCCGCCGGGCTCATGGGCCGACGGGTGGGCACCTACATGGTGCGCACCGCCTCTCTCGCCCTCGCGTTCCTCGGTGCCACCGCCGCGATGTTCGCCCTCGGCTCCTCGCCGTGGCAGCTGGCCATCGGCGGCGTATTCGGGATCCTGTTCACCCAGGCCGCGTTCCTCGCCCACGACAGCGCCCACCAGCAGGTGTTCGCCTCGGGCCGCCGCAACGAGTGGTTCTCACGGATCGTGGGCAACCTGGTGGTGGGGCTGAGCCTCGCCTGGTGGACCCGCAAGCACAACAAACACCACGCTCACCCCAACACCATCGGCAAGGACGGCGACATCGCCGGCGGCGTGCTGGTGTTCGTCCCCGGTGACGAGAAGGGGCGCACCGGCTTCATGGGCTGGCTCGCCAAGCGCCAGGGCTGGGCCTTCATCCCGATGCTGAGCCTGTTCGCCTTCGTGCTGCACTTCGAGGCCATCTCCTCGGTGGTGAAGAACAGAAAGATGAAGCACCGCGTCGCCGAGGGCCTGCTGGTCGCCATCCGTCTGATCGGATTCCCCGCCCTCGCCGTCGCCGCGATGGGCCCGCTGTGGGCGCTCGCCTTCCTCGGCGTCCAGTTCGCCGTGTTCGGCATCTACATGGGCGGCTCCTTCGCCCCCAACCACAAGGGCATGGCACTGCTGCCGGAGGACCTCGAGGTCGACTACCTCCGGCGTCAGGTGCTCACCTCGCGCAACATCACCGGTGGCCGGCCCATGGACTGGGCGATGGGCGGCCTGAACCTCCAGGTCGAGCACCATCTGTTCCCGCGGATGCCCAGCTCGAACCTGCGCAAGGTGCGCCCGCTGGTCAAGGAGTTCTGCGCCGAGAAGAACATCCCCTACACCGAGACGGACCTCGTGACGTCCTACGGGATCATCATCCGGTACCTCAACCGGGTGGGGCTGGGCTACGCCGACCCGATGGACTGCCCGATCGTCTCCCAGCTGCGCACCGGCGCCCCCGTGCGGGCCGCCTGAGCCCTGACGCCCCGGCGCGCCGCCCACCGGGCCCGGGGCGAGGCGGTATGGTCGCCCCATACGCCTACCCCTTCACGGGCAGCGCAGCCCCGGCTCGGTGGCCGGACGGTACGGGGCGTCCGTGGAGGCCGATCCGGCCGGGATCACCACCATGTCTTGCACCCCGCGCTGGTCGCCCGGCGACCAGGTGACCTGGACCTACTACACCCCACAGCACCCGACCCGCACCGTCCGCCCCGGCACCGTCGTGCTGGACGACGACCGCGGCATCGTGGTCTGGATCGCGCCCGGCACCGAAGTGCTGCTGCCGGTCCTCGAATCCGGGGCGGCGCTGCGCCGCGCCGGGGACGAGGGCATGTTCACCGCCCCGCGCCTGCAGTCCAAGCAGCTGTGGACCGGCAACGGCATCCTCATGATCGGGCTGCCCGAGAAGCCGTACTCGGTGTGGCTGTTCTACAAGGACGACGGCTCGCTGGGCTGCTACTACGTCAACCTCGAGACCGCGTACGAGCGCACCGACGAAGGTGTGCGCACCCGGGACCTGGTGCTGGACCTCGTGGTGCTGCCGCGCCGCGACTGGCACTACAAGGACGAGGACGAGCTCGAGGGCGCCGAGCGCACCGGATACTTCACTCCCGAGGAGGTCGAGGAGATCCGGGCGGCCGGCCGTGAGGCCGAGCAGCACATCGCCGAGTGGACCTACCCGTTCTCCGCCGGGTACGAGTACTTCTTCCCGGACCCGTCGTGGCCCCTGCCGACGCTGCCGGAGCACTACACCTGGGATCTGGACCTGACGCAGCGGTGAGGGGTCGTGCGCTCAGCGCGGACGCTCAGCCCAGCTGCTGCGCGAAGATCTCGGAGAAGCGGGTTCCCGGAGCGGCAAGCTGCTCGAAGCTGCCGGACTCGAGCACGCGCCCGTGGTCCAGCAGGTAGATGCGATCCATCCCGCGCAGGGTCCAAGCCCGATGGGAGACGACGATCGTGATCCGGCCGGCGGCGCTCTCCCGCAGCTGGGCGAAGACCTCCTGCTCGGCCTCGGCGTCGATCGCCGACGTCGGCTCGTCGAGGATCCTGACCCCGGCATCGCGCACGTGGATGCGCGCCAGGGCGATCCGCTGCCACTGCCCGCCCGAGAGGCCCACCCCGTCGAACTGGGGCCCGAGCATCGTGTCCAACCCGCGGGGCAGACGCTCGACCAGTGAGCGCGCGCGGGCCGCCTCGAGCGCCTGCCAGATCTCCTCGTCCTCCACGTCCCAGCGCGGGGTGCCGAGTGCCACAGCCTCGCGCACGGTCATCTCGTAACGACCGAACTCCTGGGTCACCAGAGCGAAGCGCGAGAACCTCTCCGGCAGGCTCAGCTGCGAGGCATCGGCCCCGTCGAGCTGCACGAGGCCGCCGTCGAGCTCGACGATGCCCAGCAGAGCGCCTACGAGCGTGGTCTTCCCGGCGCCGTTGATGCCGACCAGCGCGATCATCTCGCCCGCCTCCGCGTGGAGGCTCGCGTCGCGCAGCGCAGGGGTCGAGGCGCCGGCATACGTGACGGTCACCTCACGGATGTCGAGTCGCCGAACTCCCGGGGCACGACCGTCCTGCTCCCGCTCACCGGCAAGGTTCTCCTGCTCCCGGAAGCGGGCGACCTTCGGGGCGACGGAGATGACGTCGCCGAAGGCGAAGCCTGCTCCGCGGGTCGCCTGGAGGCCGGCGATCACGCCCAGCACCCCGGCGCTCAGGCCCGCGGTTCCGCCGCCCTCGGCGAGCACTGCGATCAGGGCCCCACCGAGCAGGCCCGCGGTGAGGGCTCCGCCGATCAGGTCACCGCGCATCAGCCGGGCATAGATCTGGTCATTGTGCGCGGTGAACCGGGCATGGGCCGCGGCCGCGGCCGCGGCGTCGGCGACCTTCGGCCCCGACCCCAGCGTCGCGAGCTCCGTGGCGGTCCGAGCGCCGACCAGCTGCTCGAGCAGATAGCGGAATCGTGCTCCATGCTTCGCACCGACCTCGAACTGTGCGTCCTGCACTCCCGCGGACCATGCGAAGTTCACGAGGCTCGGAATCAGTGCCAGCACCACCAGCACCGCCGCGAGCGGGGAGAACGGCCAGATCGCCGCCCCGAGGGTCGCCGCCGCGAGCAAGGAGGCGACGGCGCTGATCACGGAGCCGGGAGCCCGAGAGAGCTCGAACGTGCTGGTGCGACACCCGTCGAGCAGAGCGTGGATTCGGGGATCGGCGATCTGACGCGGATCGAGCCGGGCCGCGGTGCGGGCCAGCCGCGTGTTGAGCTCCCGCATCAGACGGAGACTCGCGCGCTGGCCCATGAGGTTCTCCGCGCTGGAGACGATCTGTGCGAGTCCCACCAGCATCGTCAGCAGGAGGACGGGGACGAGCGCAGAGCGCCACGACCCTGCGTCCGCTGTCTCCACCAGCCAGGCGACGGCACGGACCTGCGCGGCCGGGACCAGGGCGAGCAGGAGAGAGGTCGCGGCGGTCAGGGCGAGCCAGCGGGGGCTGCGGCGGGCGGCTTCGGCAAGACTCCAGCCCGCGCCGGCGAGGATCGTCCGGAGTCCGACGGCACGCGGTTCGGCGTCCGTCCTCTCCCTCGACATGTCGCGGACCTTACCCGCGATTCGGCACGACGGGCCCGTGATTTAGTGTGCCGGTGCCGAACGTGGGCGGGTACGCGCCAGGCATCGTGCCGCGGTTGCTCAGCCGAGATGCTCTCGAGACCTCGTTCCCCCAAGCGGTGCGCGCGCCGGTGGCAGGATGGAGAGCATGTCAACCGAGAACCTCACGCGCGACGAGGCCCGCGGCCGCGCCTCGTTCCTCAGCACCGATTCCTACGAGATCCGCCTGGATCTGACCACCGGCCCGGAGAACTTCCGCACCGAGACCACCATCCGCTTCTCCTCCGCCGAGGCCCGCGAGACCTTCGTCGACCTGATCGCGAAGGAGGTCCACGAGATCGAGCTCAACGGCGAGCTGCTCGAGGATCCCGGCTCCCGCTTCGACGGTGCCCGCGTCCGCCTGCCCGCCCTGGCCGAGGGCGAGAACGTCGTGCGCATCCTCGCCGACGGGAACTACATGAACACCGGCGAGGGCCTGCACCGCTTCGTGGACCCGGTCGACGACGAGGTCTACCTGTACACCCAGTTCGAGGTCTCCGACGCTCGCCGCATGTTCGCCTGCTTCGAGCAGCCGGATCTCAAGGCCACCTTCCGTCTGACCGTGACCGCTCCGGATCACTGGCGGCTCATCTCCAACGCACCCACCCCGCAGCCAGCCCCGCTCGAGGGCCGCGACGGGGCTGCCACGTGGAGCTTCGAGCCCACCGAGCGGATCTCCACCTACCTGGTCGCGCTCATCGCCGGCAACTACCAGGGCGGCACCGGCGAGATCACCTCGCGCGACGGCCGCATCGTGCCGATGGGCGTGTTCGCCCGCGCCTCGCTGGCCGAGCACCTGGACGCCCAGAACGTCATCGACGTGACCAAGGCGGGCATCGACTTCTACGAGGAGGCCTTCGATCAGGACTTCCCGTTCCCCAAGTACGACCAGGTCTTCGTGCCGGAGTACAACATGGGCGCGATGGAGAACCCCGGGGCCATCACCTACGTCGAGACCTACGTGTTCCGCTCCGAGGTCTCCGACGCGATCCGCGAGCGGCGCGACCTCACCATCCTCCACGAGCTCGCCCACATGTGGTTCGGCGACCTGGTGACGATGCGCTGGTGGGACGACCTGTGGCTGAACGAGTCCTTCGCCGAGTACGCCTCCACGCTGGCCAGCGCCGAGGTCACCCGCTGGGCCGACGCCTGGACCACCTTCGCCGTCTCCGAGAAGGCCTGGGCCTACCAGCAGGACCAGCTGCCCTCGACCCACCCGATCGTCGCCGACATGGTCGACTTCGACGCCGTGGAGACCAACTTCGACGGCATCACCTATGCCAAGGGCGCCTCGGTGCTGCGCCAGCTGGTCGCCTACGTCGGCCGTGACGCCTTCTTCGCCGGAGTGCGCGCCTACTTCGCCAAGCACGCCTGGGCCAATACGGAGCTGACGGACCTCCTGGTCGAGCTCGAGGCCACCAGCGGCCGCGACCTGAGCTCCTGGGCGCAGCTGTGGCTGCAGACCGCCGGCGTGAACACGCTGCGGCCACTTATCGAGCGGGACGCGGGCAGCTCAGAGCGGGACGCGGGCAGCTCAGAGCGGGACGACAGCGGCGTGGTGACACGCTTCGCCATCGCCCAGAGCGCTCCGGAGGAGCACCGCACCGTGCGCCCCCACCGTCTGCGCGTGGCGGGCTTCTCGCTCCAGGACGGCGCGCTCGTGCGCACCGACGAGGTGGAGCTGGACGTGGACGGTGAGCTGACCGAGGTGCCGGAGCTGACGGGCAGACGCGCCGATCTGTGGCTGCTCAACGACGGCGACCTCGCCTATGCCAAGGTCCGCCTCGACGACGCCTCGCTCGCGGTCGCGATGGACAACCTCCGCACGCTCGACGACTCGCTGGCCCGCACGCTGCTGTGGTCGGCCGCGTGGGACATGGTGCGTGACGGCGAGCTGCCCAGCGGCCGCTATCAGCAGCTGGTGCTGGCCAACATCACCGGTGAGGCATCCTCGTCGGTGGTGCGGACCCTGCTGCAGCAGCTCGAGGCCGTGGCCGGGCCCTACGCCGCCCCGGCCCGACGCGCGGAGCGGACCGCCGCCGCGGCCAGCGCCCTGTGGGAGCTGGCCCGGGCCGCCGAGGCCGGCAGCGACGCCCAGCTGCAGTTCGTAGAGTCGTTCGCGCGACTGGCCCGGACCGAGGAGCACCGCGCGATCCTCGAGTCCCTGCTGGAGGGCAGCGTGGAGCTGCCCGGCCGCACGATCGACACCGACCTGCGCTGGAAGCTGGTGATCGCCCTGGCCGTCCTCGGCGGCATCGACGAGGCCGGGATCGACCGCGAGCTCGCCTCGGACGACACGCAGTCCGGCCGCAAGAGCGCCCTGACCGCGAAGGCCGCGCTGCCGACCGCGGAGGCCAAGGCGGAGGCATGGCGTCTCACCGTCGAGCAGGACACCCTGGCCAATGAGTCGATCACCGCGGTGATCCAGGGCTTCTCCCGCGTGAGCGACGAATCGCTGATCGCGCCGTACCGGGACCGCTACTTCTCGATGATCGAGAAGGTGTGGGAACGTCGCTCGACGGAGATCGCCAACCGCATCGTGCGGGGCTACTTCCCGTCCTCCTACGGCGGCCAGAGCGTGCTGGATGACGCCGACGCGTGGCTCGCCGACGCCGAGGAGGCCGCCTTCGGACTGCGTCGCATCATCATCGAGGGACGGGACACCGTGGCCCGGCAGGAGCGGGTGCGCGCCGCCGACATCGAGTGACGGCGACCGAGGAGGCGCTCGGCTCAGGCGCCGAGCGCCTCCTCGATCTGGGGAACCATCTCCTCGAGGGCGTACTGCATCGACAGCACCGAGCCCAGCGAGTAGGCCGAGGCCAGGTCGCCGTCGATGACCAGGGCGCGTCCGTCGGCGACCGCCGGGATCTGCTGCCACTGCGGGTCCTCGGAGATCTCCGTGGTCTCGATGTAGATCGGGAAGGCGACGACCAGGTCCGCATCGAGCAGGTCGAGCTGCTCGGAGGAGATGTCGGCCGAGAAGCCGGAGGCGCCCGCCTCCAGCTCGGCCACGGACGTGGCCAGCACGAAGCCGAGATTCTCGAGGAACTCCACCCGCTCGGTGCCGTCGATGTAGGCGCCCCAGCCCTCGGAGGTGCGGGTCGCCGCCGAGACGCTGCGACCCTCCCACTCGGGGTGGTCGGCGGCGGCCTGCTCGAACTGGGCGTCGAGCTCGCTCTGGAGCCGCTCGCCCTCGTCGGGCAGGCCCAGCGCCTGGGCGATCATCTGCAGCTGCTGCTCGGTGGTGGTGAGGTAGTTGTCGCCCCCGTCGGGCACGCCGACGGTGGTGGCGATCTGGCTCAGCCGGTCGTAGCGCTCCTGGTCCCCGGAGCTCTTCACGTCCAGGATGAGATCGGGTTCCAGCGCCGCGATCGCCTCGAAGGACGGCTCCAGGGTCTCGATGAGCGTCGGCGCCTGGTCGTACATCCCCTCGGCCCAGGGGCCGACGCCCTCCCCGCCGAAGGCCAGCCAGTCGGAGGCGCCGACGGGCTGGACGCCCAGGGCGAGCGCGGTCTCGGCATCACCCCAGCCCAGGGCGACGACGCGCTGGGGCGGGGCCTCGACGGTGACGGGGCCGAACTTGGTGGCGATCTCGGTGGGGAAAGCGCCTCCGCCGCCGTCGGACGCACCGGAGCCGGACCCCTCGCCCCCGCCCGAGTCGCTGCAGGCGGCCAGTGCGAGCCCCGTGCCTCCCGCGAGAACGGCCAGCAGGCCCCGGCGAGAGAGCCGCGGGCGCTGTGAGATCTGGCGGGACAGAGGGGTCTGAGAGAGCTGAGGGATCATGGTGGCTGCTCCGTGGGTGTGAAGGTGGTCCGGCACGAACCGTCGCTAAGGCTACCCTTACCTCAGCATGAGCCGACAAGCCCCCGACGTCTCCGGAAGCAGACTGTGAGCGGACCCTCCTCCCCCGCCCTCCCGCGGCGCCCGCGCCCCGGGACCGTTCCATCGCGCCCGCGGGCAGCCGTCGCACTCGTCCTGGCCCTGGTCGCCCTGGCACTGCTGTGCGCCGCGAGCCTGTATATCGGGTCGCGCCTGGTCCCGCCCGCGACCGTCGGGCGGATCCTGCTCGATGCGGCCACCCACGTCGGCTCCGAGGAATCGGTCCAGCAGCGTGCCGACGCGCTCGGGATCGTCGTGCAGGACTACTCGGCCGTGGCCTCGCTCCGGGTGCCGCGCACGGTGATCGCCCTGGCCGCCGGCGCCGCGCTGGGCCTGGCCGGGGCGCTCATGCAGGTACTGACCCGCAACCCGCTCGCCGAGCCGGGGATCCTCGGCGTCAACGCCGGGGCGGCCTTCGCCGTCGTGCTCGCCATCGTGCTGGTGGGCGCCTCCTCCCCCGCGGCGTTCGTGGCGGCGTGCCTGGTGGGGGCCTTCGTCGCGACCCTGGCCGTGTTCACCATCGGCACCCTGGGCGCCGGCGTCATCACCCCGGAGCGGCTGACCCTGGCCGGGGTCGCGCTCGGTGCGGTGCTGGCCGGGCTGACCTCGGCCTTCCGCCTCTCCGCGCCGCGCGAGTACTCCATCCTGCTGATCTGGGAGAGCGGCGATCTCTCCCAGCGCGGCTGGGACACGGCCGCTCCCTCCCTGCCGGTCGCCGCGGCCGGCGTCGTGCTCGCCCTCGCGCTCGCGGGTGCGATGAACGTGCTCTCCCTGGGAGAGGACATGGCGGCCTCTCTCGGCGCGCACGTCCAGCGCACCCGGATGCTCATGGTCCTCGCCATCACCCTGCTGGCGGGCTCGGCCACCGCTCTGGCCGGCCCGATCGTCTTCCTGGGTCTGATGGCTCCCCACGTGGCGCGCTGGACCGTCGGCCCCGACCAGACCCGGCTGCTGCCGCTGGCGGCGCTGCTGAGCGCCGCGATCATGGTGCTGGCCGACGTGCTCGCACGCGTGGTGCTGTGGCCCGGCGAGGTGCCCGTCGGCATCGTCACCGCGCTGATCGGCGCGCCGGTGCTGATCGTGCTGGCCCGGCGCCGACGAGCGAGCAGCATATGAGCGCCCCCGACGCCTCCGCACGCACCGGGGCCCCGCGCCGCAGGCGCCATGTGGCCGTGTGCGCCGTGCTGACCGCGCTCGCCCTGGCCATCACCCTGGTCTCCCTCTCCCGCGGCGACTATCCGCTGGATGCCGGCCAGCTGTTCGAGGCGCTGACCGGCCGCGGGGACTTCGCCTCCACGATCGTGCTGCAGTGGCGGCTGCCGCGGTCGCTGGCGGCGATCGTCTTCGGGGCGGCGCTGGCGCTGTCCGGGGCGACCTTCCAAACCCTGACCCGCAATCCGCTCGGCTCGCCCGACGTGCTCGGATTCTCCACCGGTGCCTACACGGGCGTGCTGGTGCTGACGCTCGCGGCCGGCGGCGCCGCCTCGGGTGCGCTGGGCGGCGCTGCGACCATCGTCGGAGCCCTGGCCGGCGGCCTGGGCACCGCGGTGGTGGTCTACCTGCTGGCGCGGCGCGACGGCCTCCAGGGGTTCCGCCTGATCGTCGTCGGCATCGGGATCTCGGCCATGCTGCACGCGGTGAACGTGTGGATGCTGCTGCAGGCGCAGGACGAGGTGGCGATGGCCGCGAGCATGTGGGGCGCGGGATCGCTGTCGCTGATCGACTGGCCCGCACTGCTTCCCGTGCTGGGGCTGCTCGTACTGGCGGTGCCGGCGCTGATCGTCTGCGTGCCGCTCATGGCCCAGCTCGAGCTCGGGGACGACGTGGCCACGGTCCACGGCGTCGGCGTGGAGCGGAGCCGCCGCCGGATCCTGCTGCTCGCCGTGATCCTGGTCGCGGCGGTGACCGCTCTGTCGGGCCCGATCGCCTTCGTCGCCCTGTCCGCGCCCCAGCTCGCCAAGCGCCTGGTGCGCGGGACCGGGATCCCGCTGGCTGCGAGCGCCGCCATGGGCGCCGTGCTGCTCGGAGGCGCGGACCTGGTGGCGCAGCACGTGCTGCCGACCGCGCTTCCCGTCGGCGTGGTCACCATCGTCCTGGGTGGGATCTACCTCGTGGGGCTGCTGCTGGCTCCCGCCCTGCAGACACGATCCACCCCCGGGCGTTATCGTCAGGGGCATGCCTGACGAACCCCTCGATCCCGGTCGGCTGCTGGCTGCTCCCGGCGCCGACGAGGCCGTGTCCATCGCCGATTCCCTGATCCAGTGGGTGCTGACCAGCGGCGTCCGTATCGTGCTGATCCTCGTGGCGGCCGCGCTGGGCAGCCTCGTGGTGACGTGGCTGCTGCGGCGCTTCTTCCGCACCATGGTCGAGTCATCCTCGAAGCTGACGAACGTGGCCGGCGCGGTCGTCAAGCGCGACCCGCGCTCGCTGAAGGCCGCCCAGGCCCGCCGCGAGCAGCGCGCCGAGACCCTCTCGAACGTGGCCCGCAACGTGGCCCACATGGTCATCTGGGCCGTGGCGCTGGTGATGATCCTCTCCGAGATCGGCGTGGACATCGCCCCGGTGATCGCCTCCCTCGGCGTGATCGGCCTCGCCGCCGGCATCGGCGCCCAGACCATCATCCGCGACATCGTCGCCGGCATCGTGATGCTCTTCGAGGACATCGTCGCCGTGGGTGACTTCGTGGACATCGAGTACGCCAGCGGCACCGTCGAGTCCATCAACCTGCGGGTCACGCAGGTGCGCGCGATCGACGGCGTGCTGTGGACCGTCCGCAACGGCGAGATCATCCGCATCGGCAACATGTCCCGCGGCTACTCCAACGCCGTGGTGACCCTGGACATCGACGCCGGCGCGGACGACGACCGCGTCACCGAGGTGCTCGAGAAGGTCACCGGCGAGCTGGCGACGGACCCCGACTGGGTGGAGATCATCCAGAGCCCGGCGGACATCAGCGGCATGCTCGACGTCGACGGCAACCGCTACCAGCGCCGCATCATCATCCAGGCCGCCCCCGGCGAGCAGTGGACGCTCGAGCGCGAGCTGCGCGGGCGGATCCGCGTCGCCTTCGCCGAGGCCGGCATCGACTTCGCCATGCCCCGCTTCGGCGAGACCCTCAAGCCCTGATCGCGAGCACCCCCACATGACCAGCGAGCCCAGCGAGAGCACACCGCCCAGCGCGAGCACACCGCCCGAGCCGGTCAGCTTCTACGAGGCCGTCGGCGGTCACGACACGTTCGTCGCCCTGGTGGACCGGTTCTACGCGGGAGTGGCCGAGGATCCGCTGCTGCGGCCGATGTACCCCGAGGAGGACCTCACCGGGGCGAAGGAGCGGCTGCGGACCTTCCTCGAGCAGTACTGGGGCGGGCCCAAGACGTACGGCGAGCAGCGCGGCCATCCCCGTCTGCGCATCCGTCACGGACCGTTCCCCGTCTCCCCGGCCGCCCGGGACGCCTGGCTGAGGCACATGCGCGAGGCGGTGGTGTCTCTCGAGCTGGCCCCGCAGCACGAGGAGACGCTGTGGGAGTACCTCGAGCGGGCAGCGCACTTCATGGTCAACACCGACGACGGCGGCGAGGCACCCATGTCGGGGCAGTCCGTGCCCACGCGCCTGACCTGAGGCGCACACCGCCGGGCAGGACGGATCGAGTCCGGCGGAGCGGCCGGCGCGTCAGTCGCGGAAGACGAGAGGCTGAGCGGCGAACTCCTGCAAGCGCCGACGGGAGTCGTCGTCCAGTCGCACCGGGGCGCCGCTGTCGGCGTCGACCATGACCACCACGGTGCGGGCGCGCGCATAGGGCGCCTGACCCTCGGGATCCTCGCGCGTGAGCACCAGGTAGTCCACGGACAGGCTCGCCCCGCCGATGCGGGAGAGCCACAGCCGCACCACCGCGCCGTCGCGCCGGTGCCCCATCGAGCGGACGTACTCGATGCGCTGGGAGGCGATCACGGTGCCGACCGCGGAATCGGTTCCCCCGCCCGGAAGCGCGGCCACCGGCGCCGGTGCCCCGAGGGCGATCTGGTCGTCGGGCGCCTTCCAGAAGGCGGCGATGCGCGCTTCCTCGAGCAGCCGCACCATCGCGGCGTTGTTCACGTGCCCGTAGGCGTCCAGGTCCGTCCAGCGGACGGCGACGGGGATGTCGATCGGCGAGGACGCAGAGGAGGGAGCCGACGACGAGGACGGAGACGGAGAAGAAGCCATGGTCACCATCGTATGACCAGCGCCTCCGGTGACGCTCCCGCACACCGCAGCCCAGTACGATCGAGGACATGACCACGCCGTCCGCACCCGAGAATCCCCGGCACGATCCAGCGGCCGTCGCGTCGGGCCTGATCGACCTGCTCGATCTGCGCGCGATCGATCTGGATCCCGCCTTCTCCTCCCCCGCCACCGTCGCCGCCTACGAGGGCGACTCGTCGCCGCAGCCCGGCGGTCACGTCTTCGGCGGCCAGGTGATGGGACAGGCGGTCACCGCCGTGGGCCGTACCGCCCCCGCGGGCCGCCGCATCCACTCGATGTACTCCTATTTCCTCGCCCCCGGAGATCCGGACCATCCGATCCGCTTCCAGGTCGACGCCCTGCGCGACGGCGGCTCGTTCTCGGTGCGTCGCGTCCTGGCCACACAGCCGGGCCGCACCGCCGAGGAGGGCGAGCGCACGATCCTGGCGATGACCGCCTCGTTCCAGGAGCAGCAGGAGGGACTCGAGCACCAGGAGCGGGCCCCGCAGGCTCCCGATCCGGAGGGCCTCCCCACCACGGCGGAGGTGCTGTCCGGGATCGATCATCCCGTCGCCCAGTACTGGTCCACCCAGCGCCCGATCGACATCCGGCACGTGACGGACCCGATCTACTTCCGGCCGGACACCAATGCGGCCGGCTCCGACGCGCAGATGGTGTGGATGCGCACGATCGCCCCGATCGAGGCCGAGCCGCTGCTGCACGATGCGATCCTCGCCTTCGCCAGCGACTACACGCCGTTCGAGCCGATCCTGCGCCGGCAGGGACTGAGCTGGATCACCCCGGGCCTGCGGATGGCGACGATCAACCACGCCATCTGGTGGCACCGCCACATCGACGCCAACGAGTGGCTGCTCTACGTCCAGCGCTCGCCCTCGGCCTCCGGCGGGCGCGGCCTCACCCATGGTCAGGTGTTCGACCGGGCCGGCGACCTCGTCGCGACGGTGACCCAGGAAGGCATGATCCGCGTCAAGACCGGCGACTGACTCAGCTCCCGCTGCCGGGACGGTGGAAGCCTCCTCAGGCGGTGGCGACCAGTCCCAGCTCCGCGCGTGAGGACAGCACCGGATGCTGCGGGGTGACCCGCACGGTGTACCCCACGTCACCGGGGACGGTGAGCGCGAACCGGGCGGCCCAGCGACGATCGTCGGCGCGCTGCAGCGGGATCAGCTGGGGCTCGGCGATCTCGCCGTCCGGACCGATCGGCCCCAGCACCGCCTCGACCACCACGTCCTCGTCCCGCAGGCCGCCGAGTTCGATGTCGGCCAGCAGCGTGACCTCGCCGCCGGTGGCGACCACTCCGCCCTCGTCCTCGCGCGCGCCCTCGAGCGCCACGTCGGTCACGGCGACCTTCGGCCAGGCCTCCTGGACGTCGGCCTTCCACGAGGTGAACGAGCCGGCCAGGGTCGGATCCGCGACGAAGGCCGAGGCCGCGCGAGCGGCCGGGAGATAGAGGTCGGTGACGTAGTCGCGGACCATCCGGGCAGCGGTGATCTGCGGGGCGATCGTGACCAGGGAGGAGCGGATCTTCGTCAGCCAGCCGTGCTGCATGCCCCGGGCGTCGCGCTCGTAGAACAGCGGCACGATCCGGCTCTCGAGGATCTCGTACAGCGCCTCGGCCTCGAGCCGATCGCGCTCCGACTGCTCGGGGACGTGCGCGGTGGGGATGGTCCATCCGGCCTCGTCGTCCTTCATCTCGTCCCACCAGCCGTCGGAGATCGAGAAGGTGAGCCCGCCGTTGAGCACGGCCTTCATCCCCGAGGTCCCGGAGGCCTCCTCGGGTCGGATGGGATTGTTCAGCCACACGTCCGAGCCGGCGATCAGCACGGAGGCCATCCGGATGTCGTAGTCGGGCAGGAAGACGATGCGGTGACGGACCCCGTGGTCGTCGGCGAACCGGACCAGCTGCTGGAGGAACTCCTTGCCCGGCCGATCGGCCGGGTGGGACTTGCCGGCGATGATGATCTGGACCGGGCGCTCGGGGTTCAGCAGGATGCGCCGCAGCCGCTCGGGGTCCGAGAGCATCAGCGTCAGGCGCTTGTAGGTCGAGACCCGTCGGGCGAAGCCGATGGTCAGCGCGCCGGGGTCGAGGATGTGATCGGTCCAGGCCAGTTCGGCCTCGTCGGCCCCTCGGCTCAACCAGGAGTCCTTGACGTGGGTGCGGGCCATGTCGACCAGGTCCGCGCGCAGGGTGTCGCGGGCCTCGGTGAGCTCGTGATCGGTCAGCGTCGCCAGGGCGCTCCAGTCGCTGAGGGAGGAGACGTCCACGTCGCCGAGGGCCTTCTTGAACAGGTCGTCCATGGGGGCCGAGGTCCAGGTGCGCCGGTGGACGCCGTTGGTGACCGAGCCGATGGGGATCTCGGGGACGTCGAAGCCCGGGTAGAGGTCCTGGAACATCGCGCGGGAGACGGCCCCGTGGAGCTCGGCCACCCCGTTGGCACGCTGAGCGGTGCGGAAGCCCAGCTGGGCCATGTTGAAGATGTCTCCGCCCTCCTCGATGCCGAGCGCCAGAGCGGCCTCGACCGGGAGCGAGGGGATGAGATGGGAGATGCCGTTCTCGTCGGCGCCGAGGTAATGGCGCAGCTGGCCCGCCTCGAACCGGTCGATGCCGGCCGGCACCGGGGTGTGCGTGGTGAACACCGTGCCGGCACGCACCTCGCTGACCGCCTCGGCGAAACCGGCGCCGGACTGCATGAGCCGGCCGACGCGCTCGAGGCCGGAGAAGCCGGCGTGGCCCTCGTTGAGGTGGAACACGCTCGGGGCGGGGAACCCGGTGGCCGCGACGTAGGCGTCCACGGCGCGCACCCCTCCGATGCCGAGCACGATCTCCTGGACGATCCGGTGCTCGTGATCGCCGCCGTAGAGCCGGTCGGTGATCTGGCGGGCCTCGTCGTCGTTGACCTCGACGTTGGTGTCCAGCAGCAGGAGCGGGGCGCGGCCCACCGATGCCTGCCACAGGGCGATGGCGACCTCGCGGTCCCCGGGCAGGGTCACCGCGACGCGCAGCTGCTGCCCGTCGGCGCCGCGGACGGGCTGGACGGGGAGCTGATCGGGATCGTTGAGGCGGTAGTTCTCCTGCTGCCAGCCACTGCGGTCCAGCGACTGCGAGAAGTAGCCCCACTGGTAGAGCAGGCCGACGGCGACCACGGGCACCCCCAGGTCCGACGCGGACTTCAGGTGGTCCCCGGCCAGGATGCCGAGGCCTCCCGAGTAGATCGGGAGCGTCGGGGTGATGCCGAACTCCATGGAGAAGTAGGCGACGGCCGGGGTCCCGGCGGCGGAATTCGGCGCGGACCCGGAGCCCGATCCGGGCACGGTGCGCTGGAACCAGCGACCGGAGTCGAGGTAGGTGCGCAGGTCGCCGACCTCGGAGCGCATCTTCGCGAGGAAGGACTCGTCACGGGCGGCTTCGGCCAGGCGGCCGGCGGGGACCCGGGAGAGCATCCCGATGGGATTCTCCCCGCTGGCGGCGAACGCCTCGGGGTCCAGCGAGCGGAACAGGTCCAGGCACTGGCGGCGCCAGGTCCAGCGGAGGTTGAAGGCGAGTTCGCGCAGAGGCTCGAGAGCGGCCGGGAGCTGAGAGGACACCGTGATCGTGGAGATCGGCTTCATGCCTGCACGGTACCGGAGATCCGAGCGCTCGCTTGCACCCCTCGTGCGGCCCCCGTCGTCCCCGCCCGACGGCATTCCAGCGCTGCGGCCTGCAGTGATACTCGCAGAGCCGGTGGTACGACCGCAACGATCGGATCCGCGACTGCGCGCCTCGCACGAGTCCTCTGCCCGTGCCGGGGCGGCCCCCGGAGCCAGCGACGAGCCGCCGGCGGGCTCCGCCTGCGAGAATGGATCGGCATCGCGGGGCGAGGCCGTCTCTCAGCCGAACACGTGGAGGGGACCGATGGGGAGCGACACCCGGACCGGGGAGATCCCGGAGGACACCGTGGACCTCCGGGAACGACGCGACCCGGTGCGCACACTCCTGCGTGCTGCCGCGCGCGGCGAGCAGGGCGCCGCCGCCTCCCTGGTAGACGTGCTGGGCCCCCGCATCCATGGACTGGCGGTGCACGTGACCGGCTCCTCGGCCCGGGCCGAGAAGCTGACCGTCTCGGTGCTGCGGTCCTGCCTGGCCGACGCCGGCGAGCTCGCTGCGAGCGGCCTGCCCGGCGAGGTCGCCGTGCTGGACCGTGCCCGGCGCGCATGCGTGGCCACGCGCCCCAGCGGGGACGTCCGCTCCCTGGTGGCGTCGGACCCCGCCGACGAGCGCACCCGCGATCGCCGGGAGAACGAGGTCCTGCGTGTCCTGTTGAGATTGCCGGCGAGCCACCGTGCTCTCGTCGAATCCGCTGCCCAGGGGCGCTTCGACCACACCGGGAGCCGGCGCTCGGAGGCGGCCGAGGTGCTCGCCGGAGTGCTGGATCAGCTGGTCCCGCTCGGCGGACCGGTCCACGCCGAAGCGCAGACCCTCTCCGCGCTGGACGCGCTGGCGCTGGCCGATGAGAGTGAGCGCCGGCGGCTGCAGGAGCTCAGCAGCTCCCCCGCGATCTCCGCTGTGCGCCGCCGTGCCATCGAGGCCGCGGCCCAGTTGACCCTGCTGACCGCGATCGTGCCCTCCCGTGATCTGCGACCGCCGGTGCTGGAGGGTGTCGGGCCGGGGCCGCAGCCGCAGCCGAAGCCAGCGCCGCAGCCGGAGCCTGCGTATCGCGGTGACTACGCCACGCCGGTGCTCGGCACCGACTCGCAGCGCCGCGTCGTCGGCCCGCCGGCGATGCCCGGCTCCCTCCACACCATCTCCGCGGCCTCGTCCGCCTCGCCGCAGACGCCCACCACGGACGCCGCGCCCCCGGGCGACGATGCCCGGCCGACGCCGGCGCCCGCCTTCAGCTTCCGTGACGGCGGCTCGCCGGCGGCCCGAGGAGCCTCGGGCAAGCGCCCTCGGCCGGAGCACGGTGACCGGCCCGCCCCGCGCGGCGTCCCCTGGTTCTCGCGTGCGATCGCGGCGCTCGCGCTGATCGGCGCTCTGCTGCTGGCGTGGTTCCTTCTCGACGCGCGACGGGAGCTCGCCGCCGCGCACGAGTTCACCTCGACCTGGACCGAGCTCAGCGTCGAGCCCGAGGCCGTGCTCGTTCCCGGCCTCAGCGACAACGGCAGCTGGCAGGCCGTGATCACCGCGGACGCCATCGCGCTGCGGGCCGAGGGCGTCTCGGGCTATGAGGGCGAGGTCCTCCAGCTGTGGGGCGAGCAGGACGGGGTGCCGACGGATCTCGGTGTGCTCGAGCTCGGCCGCGACGGGCTGGTGCGCGCCACCCTCGCGGAGACTGCCGAGAGTCTGGTCGTCACCCGCGAGATGGCACCGCGGAACAGGTCCGGCACGCCGTCCGAACGGGTCGTGGCGAACCTGGATCCGGAGCTGACCGCGGATCCGGCGCCGCTCGGCGACTGACGGCCGCTCCTCGTGCGGCGATGAGTGGGCCGGCGGCCGGTGGACGGGCCGTGGACCCGATGCACCGGCCGACGGACGACGGCGCCCGGCGGTGCGGTCCCCGCAGGGACGCACCGCCGGGCGCCGTGGTCTCGGCCTCGTGGACCGCAGTCCCTCGCGGGTGCCGCGGAGTCAGTCGCGCGTCAGGCGACGGTAGGTCACCCGGTGCGGGCGGGCGGCGTCCTCCCCGAGTCGCTGGATCTTGTTCTCCTGGTAGGCCTCGAAGTTGCCCTCGAACCAGTACCAGTTCGCGGGGTTCTCCTCGGTCCCTTCGTAGGCCAGGATGTGGGTGGCCACGCGGTCGAGGAACCAGCGGTCGTGGGAGACGACCACGGCGCAGCCGGGGAACTCCAGCAGGGCGTTCTCCAGCGAGCCCAGCGTCTGGACGTCGAGGTCGTTGGTGGGCTCATCGAGCAGCAGCACGTTGCCGCCCTGCTTGAGGGTCAGCGCCAGGTTCAGGCGGTTGCGCTCACCGCCGGAGAGCACCCCCGCCTTCTTCTGCTGATCCGGGCCCTTGAAGCCGAACTGGCTGACGTAGGCGCGAGAGGGGATCTCGACCTTGCCGACCTGGATGAAGTCCAGCCCGTCGGAGACGACCTCCCAGAGGTTCTTCTCCGGATCGATGTTCTCGCGGTTCTGATCGACGTAGCTGATCTGGACGGACTTGCCGATCTTCAGCTCACCGCCGTCCAGCGGCTCCAGGCCCACGATGGTCTTGAACAGCGTGGTCTTGCCGACGCCGTTGGGACCGATGACGCCGACGATGCCGTTGGGCGGCAGGGAGAAGGAGAGCCCGTCGATGAGCACGCGCTCGCCGAAGCCCTTCTTCAGGTCCGTACCGTCGATGACCTGGTTGCCCAGGCGCGGCCCCGGCGGGATGGTGATCTCCTCGAAGTCGAGCTTGCGGGTGCGCTCGGCCTCCGCGGCCATCTCCTCGTAGCGGGCCAGACGGGACTTGGACTTCGCCTGACGCCCCTTCGCGCTGGAGCGGACCCACTCGAGTTCGTCCTTGAGTCGCTTGGCCAGCTTGGCGTCCTTCCGGCCCTGGACGGCGAGCCGCTCCTCCTTCTTCTCCAGGTAGGTGGAGTAGTTGCCCTCGTAGGGGTAGAGGTGGCCGCGGTCGACCTCGGCGATCCACTGGGCGACGTGGTCCAGGAAGTACCGGTCGTGGGTGACGGCGATGACGGCGCCCTCGTACTGCTGGAGGTGCTGCTCCAGCCACAGCACGCTCTCGGCGTCGAGGTGGTTGGTGGGCTCGTCCAGCAGCAGCAGATCCGGCTTCTCCAGCAGCAGCTTGCACAGCGCCACGCGGCGCTTCTCGCCGCCGGAGAGGTGGGTGACGGGCTCGTCGCCGGGCGGGCAGCGCAGCGCATCCATGGCCTGCTCGAGCTGGGAATCCAGGTCCCAGCCGTTCGCGGCGTCGATGTCGGTCTGCAGCGTGCCCATCTCGGCCATCAGCGCATCGAAGTCGGCGTCGGGCTCGGCCATCTCCTCGCCGATGGCGTTGAAGCGCTGGACCTTGCGGAACAGGTCGCCCAGCCCCTCCTGGACGTTCTCCAGGACGGTCTTGGACTCGTCCAGCGGGGGCTCCTGCAGCAGGATGCCGACGCTGTATCCGGGCGAGAGGCGGGCCTCGCCGTTGCTGGGCTGATCGAGCCCGGCCATGATCTTCAGGATCGTCGACTTGCCGGCGCCGTTGGGGCCGACCATGCCGATCTTCGCGCCCGGGTAGAAGCTCATGGTGACGTCATCGAGGATGACCTTGTCGCCCACGGCCTTGCGGGCCTTGTACATGGTGTAAATGAACTCTGCCAACTCGTTGTCCTGTTCGGAGGGTTCTGTGCGGAGGAATTCGGGGATCGGCCGGCGCGCCGCAGCTCGGCGCCGCACGGGACGTGTCGCGGTGTCCGACTCTACCCGCATCGGGTCGAGCTCTCCCCGGTGACGGTGAGCCGTGCCACCGGTCTCCGTGGGGCTCAGTCCAGCGGGACGCCGCGCTCGGTGAGCACGCGACGGGCCATGGTCGCCCCGTGCTCGGGCGGCTCCGACCCGGCGGGCGGCTGCTCGCCGTTGCGGGGCCACAGGTGCGCATCGATGCCCAGCGCCCGGGCCGCCTCGACGTTCTCGGCGCGGTCGTCGAAGAAGATGACGGCCGAGGGGATCGACACTCCCCCGGTCTCGTGGGCGAGCACGTCCAGCAGCATCTCGTAGATCTCCCGGTCGGGCTTGACGGCCCGCTCCTCGCCGGAGATCACGGCGAGCGTGAAGGCCTCGAACCAGTCGGTGCGCCGCACCGCCTCACCGAAGGCCTGGGAGGCGTTGGACAGCAGCGCCAGGCGCACCCGGTTGCGGGCGAGATCGTGGATCAGCGCCCGGGAGGCGGGGTCCAGCTGCAGGAAGTAGCGGTCGTCGACGTCCTGGAGCTCGGCGACCTCGTCATCGCTGAGCTGGTCGATGCCGGCCGCGGCCGCCACGGCGCTCCAGTACTGCGACGGCGTGCTCGCGCCGCGGTCGTAGGCGGGGCGTCGTTCCCACAGCTCCCGGCGCACGGCCTCGATGTCGCCGCCGAGGAGGTCGTGGACGTCCGGGACCGGGTCGTGCCCGGCACTGAGAACTCCTCCGAAGTCGAAGACGACGGTCGGTTTCGGCGGTGTGCGGCGTCGGTTTCGCTTGCTCATCGGTCCTTGTGGTCCTCACAGGTGGGCAGGCCGTCGGTGGTGCCGGTCTCGGCGATCGTCTCGGTCGCCTCCAGCGCCTCGTCGAAAGTGGACACGGCGACGACCTCGAGCCCGTCGGGCTCATAGCCCACCACCTGATCGCAGTTCTCCGCGGGGGCGAGGAAGTACTCGGCGTCGGAATCGTGGGCGCCGACCATCTTCTGGCGGATCCCGCCGATGGGGCCGACGGCGCCGTCGGCCGAGATGGTGCCGGTCCCTGCGATCTCGTGTCCGCCGGTGAGGGCGCCCGGGGTGAGCTCGTCGTAGACGGACAGCGAGAACATCATGCCGGCGCTGGGGCCGCCGATCTCCCCGACGCCGATCTCGACGTCCATCGGGAAGTCGTAGCCCTTGGCGAGGACGACGCCCATGCGGGGCTCTCCCTCGACCATCTCGGTGGGGACCTCGAGGTCGGTCTCCTCCCCGTCGCGCCGCACGGTCACCGCCACGGGCTCGCCCTCGGGCGTGGCGGCGGCCAGCTCCTGGTAGCCGGCGACGTCCTCGGCGCTCTCGCCGCCGATGGAGACGACGACGTCCCCGGGCTCGAGGACCCCGTCGGCCGGGGTGCCCTCCTCGACGCCGGCGATCATCACCACGGGCTCGTAGTCGACCCCGACCTCGTCGAGGGCGACGGCGACGGCGCCCTGCTGCGACGTGCTCATCGAGACGGTGTTGGTCAGGGTCGTCTCTTCACGGGTCTGGCCCTCGGGGAAGAGGAGTTCCCGCGGCATCACGGACCGGGTGCGGTCGAACCAGGAGGCGACCACCTCGACGGGAGTGACCCGGTAGCCGGGACCGCCGTCGACGGAGACGGTGGTCATCATCAGCGATCCGTCCGTCGGGTGGGTCTGGGTGCCCGTGATCTCGAGGACCTGCTCGTCCTCGTACTCGCCGAGCACGTCGATCGCCGGGCCGGGTCGTTCGATCACGTAGGGCACCGGCATCAGGGAACCGCCCAGGATCATCAGGCACAGCAGCGCCATCGAGACCAGGGCGAGCCGCGGGCGGGCCAGCTGGGCGTCGTCGACCGAGCGCGAGATCGCCGAGCGGACCCGCTGGAGGCGGGCAGGCCGGGGCTGGTCGTCAGTCACCCGGACATTGTGCCCCACGCTCCTCGTCCCTCCCGCGCTTCCCGCTCGCCCCGGTTCCCCACTCACCCAGCCGCGGTCGATACGCTGGACCTTCACGGACTGCTGGAGGTGGCCATGAGCGACGAGCCGAGCCCGGGAGGACCCGGGGACATGGACGAGGAGGCGCTGAAGCGCTTCTTGAAGGAGACGTTCGGGGACGCCCTGCCCGAGGGTGCCCTGGACGGACTGGACCTCTCGGCGCTGGCCGAGCAGGCGCAGCTGCCGCAGGATCCGGCCCAGCTGCGGGCGGCGGCCGCCCAGATGCAGCACCTGTTCGCCGCCCAGGGAGACAATCCCGTGAACTGGGACATGGCCGAGGACATCGCGCGCCGCACCGCCGCGGGCATGGCCGGCATCCCCGGCACGCCGGAGCCCGCCGGCACGCCCGGCGACCCGAACCCCAGCGAGTCGCAGATCGAGGACCTGCGCCAGGCGGCGCAGGTGGCGCGGCTCTGGCTGGATCCGGTGATCGCGATCGACGTGCCCGCCCATGAGCTCGGCGTGTTCAGCCGCGGCACCTGGCTGCACCGCACCCTGCCGCACTGGAAGACCATCGTCGAGCCCGTCGCGAAGTACATGGCCGGCGCCATCGGCGAGGCGATCGCCTCCCAGATGGGCCAGGACGGGGAGCTCGGCGGGCTGGGCGAGGCCGGGATGCCGATGCCGGGTGACCCGGCCGCGATGATGGAGCGGATCGGCGGGACCATGTTCGGCGTGCAGTTCGGTCACGCCATCGGGTCCCTGGCCCGGGAGGTCTCCGGCACCACGGACCTCTCGCTGCCGCTCGGCCGCGAGGGCGAACCGGCCCTGGTCGCCAACAACGTCGAGGACCTCATCACCGCGCACGGCCTGGACGCAGGGGCCGCCCGGATCTTCCTGGCCGCCCGCGAGCTGGCCCACACCGCACTGTTCGACGCGGCGCCCTGGCTGGGCAAGGCACTGTTCTCGGCGATCGACGACTACGCGCGCGGGATCACCCTGGATCTCGACGCCCTCGACGAGATGGTGCGCGGACTGGATCTCTCGGACCCGGAGGCGCTGCAGGCCCGCCGCCCCGAGGAGATGTTCGTCTTCACCCGCCGGGCCTCCCAGGAGCGGGCCCTGGAGGAGCTCGCCACCACCCTCGCCCTGATCGAGGCCTGGGTCGACCACGTCACCACGCGCGCCCTCGAGGGCAAGCTGCCCGAGCTCGAGGCCATGCGCGAGGTGCTGCGTCGGCGCCGGGCCGCGGGCGCTCCGGCCGAGCAGATGCTCTCGCGCACCATCGGCATCGAGCTGCGTCCCCGCCGCGTGCGCGAGGCGCTCGCCTGGTGGGACAGCGTGCTGGCGACCGAGGGCGAGCAGGCCCGCGAGAGCAAGTGGGAGCACCCCGACCTGCTGCCGACCGCCGAGGTGCTCTCCGGGCGTCCGCAGGCGCCGCAGCCGGCCGCGGAGGACGAGGCCGAGGCCCTGGCCGACGTGGACATCCCCGCCGACTTCGACGCGGAGCTGGAGCGCCTGCTCTCGGACGTCCGCGGCAGCGGTGAGGCGGCGGGCACCGACGGCACTGCCCCGCAGGACGACGCCGGGGAGGTCGACCGGGAGGACGACGGCAGCGGCGGCGACGGCGAGTCCGGCGACAGCGGGACGGACCCGGGCCGGCCCGATGCCCGCTGAGAGCGCTCGCACCGAGCTCGGTCTCGCCCGCGAGGCCGTCTCCGGTCCGGAGGTCGCCGAGGACTACCTCGCACTGCTGGGGTCCGAGCCGCGGGCGCTGTACCGCGACGGCGGACCCCGCCACCTCACGGCGAGCGCCGTGGTGATCGACGCCCCCGCCGAGCACGTCGCACTGGTGTGGCACCGCAAGGGACGATTCTGGGTCCAGCCGGGCGGCCACCTCGAGCAGGGCGAGTCGAGCTTCGAGCTGGCCGCCCGCCGTGAGGTCGCCGAGGAGATCGGCCTGACCGTTCTCGAGCGCGTCGGTGCGGGGCCGGCCATGCTGCACCGTCACCGGCTCGATGCGGCCTTCGGCGCCTGCAGCGAGCACTGGGACGTGCAGTACCTGCTGCGCGCCCCGGCCCCGGCATCCGAGCTGCCGCTGACCGCGAGCCAGGAATCGCCCGAGGTCACCTGGGCCCCGTGGCCGCTCGTGGGCGAGGGGTCGCAGCGCTCGAGCGCCGCCCTGCCCGAGGGCACCGTCACCGACCTGCCCGGCACCCTCGACGGCCTGGCCCCGTTCGTGGCGCGCTACGCCGTCTGATCCGAGCGGCCCGGGGCCTCGTCGACGTCGCCGCCGACGGGCAGGTTCTGGGCCCAGGAGACGCCGTCGAGGAAGCCCTGGGCCTTCTCCGCCTGCGGATAGCGGTTCATCAGCGCACGGAACTCCGGGCCGTGCCCCGGGACCAGCAGGTGGACCAGCTCGTGCATGAGCACCGAGCGCACCACGAAATCCGGCATCCCCTCAAGGTTGTGCGACAGGCGGATCGTGGCATCAGCGGGGGTGCATGACCCCCAGCGCTGGTTCTGACGTGTGGACCAGGTCACCGAACGGGGCCGGGCACGGCCGTCGAGATAAGCCTCACTGAGCTCCTCGGCCATCGCCGCCAGGGACGCGTCGCTGCGGCGCGCCGGGGCGGAGCGGGCCTCCTTGCGGCTCAGCTGGTCGACCATCTTGCGAACCCAGTCGCGCTCCTGACGACGGCTGAACGACGCCGGGATCGCGATCACCAGGTCCCCGTCGCGGCGCGTGATCGAGACGGTGCGGCGCCGGCGCTGCGAGCGCCGCACCAGCACCCGCTCCCCGCGCGGTCCGGTGACGTGCTCGTGCTGGACCAGATCGTTCATGGGCACCAAGCCTGGCACGTCCGGTGACCAAAAGACTTCGTCCACACCTGTGCGCCGTGGAAGTGCTCGTCACAGCGTCGTGACCGCGGTGGACGGACCGTCCTCCACACTGGCCGCACCGCCACGGCACGGATGTCCACAGGCCCTGGCGAGTTGTCCACAGCCGGTCCCCCGGACTCCTTTGACCCGCCCGGTGCGCAGGGGCTAGGTTTCCCTGCACGTGGGACCCCGGGATAACTAGCAGGACGCACACGGGGAAGGTGCGCGTGGTGCTGAGCGCCCCCGGGGCCCCACGGCCCTCCAGGCCATCCTCACCTGCGTCCGGGCCTTACGATGTCGGCTCGTCGCGCGCACTTCCTCGGCTCCGCGGAGCCCCTTGAACCCGAAGCGCGCGACGGGCCGACCCGGCCGGCGAGGTCCTCCGGATCGTCGTCCGGAGCGGTGACGAACCCGTCCCGGGCCTGCGCCGCCCCCCCTGCTCGGTTCGTGCGGCCCCCTCGCCCCCGTTACAGTGGATCGATCCCGGCCTCGCGGCATCCGCGGCGCGTCCGGGGAACCGAACACCACCGACGATTCTTACGAGGAGCGGATATGGCCGACGAGACCTATGCCGGAGAGTTCTACTGCGTGAAGTGCCGCGAGAAGCGGGAGGCCGAGGGCGACGTCGTCGTCTCCAACGGTCGTCGTATGGCCAAGGCCGTGTGCCCCGAGTGCGGCACCAAGCTGAACCGGATCCTCGGCAAGGCCTGATACGGACCGGCCGGTTCGACCCGGCGCACGACGAGGGGCGAGGCACCGCAGCGGTGCCTCGCCCCTCGTGCGTCCGGGAACGTCGGTCAGGACGCCGTTCAGGCGGCGTCCTCGCTCCGGTCCGGCTCGCGGTTCTTGCGGGGCCGCCCGCGGCCGCGCTTGACCGCGATGATGCGGCCGGACTCGAAGATGGCGCCGCCCCACACGCCCCAGGGCTCAGCGCGCTCCAGGGCGCCCTCACGGCACTCCTGGATCAGCGGGCAGTCGGCACACAGGGCCTTGGCCCGCTCGAGGTCGGCGGGCCGCTCCGAGAAGAACAGGTCAGCGGCGTCGGCGTCGTGGCACGGCAGCATGTGCGCCGCCGTGGTGACAGGGCTGGGGAAAGTGGTGAAAAGAGAAGTCATCGTCTCGCTGCTTCGAAGATCGTCGGGGACGAGCCCGTGAGGGCGAAGGTGCGGCGGCGGTGCCGCACCGTGCAGCGAGAAGTGGTCTCGTCAGCTGGAAGCGGTCACCGTCGGGGCGAAGGCCCGTTCGCGTGGCAGAAGGGTGGGCGCGCCGATGTGGCCGCCGTACTCCGCGAGATTCCTGGTATCGATCACGGATCACACCCCCTTTCTGCTGCGCGTTCCCCGGTGTCCCGGGTCACGATGCGGACGATTGACGATGATGAGTCTACACACGGCCCGGCGATCGCACATCTATTTTTTGACCTGCACTTTCGCGCGCTCGGGCCCGGGTCGAGGCGCCGGCCGGACTGATTCTCGCGGCCTCCCCCGCTCAGGATCCCGTCCCGCTCCAGGACTCCTCCCGCCGGACGGGGACCGTCCGTCTCACGACGTCTCTGGCGACTTCTCGGCATCGCCCGTCTCGGCGGCCAGCAGCTCGAGGAGCTCGCCGCCGAAGGCCTCGACCTTGGCGGGGCCCACGCCCGGCACCTCCAGCAGCTCCGCCCGGGTGCGCGGCCGCCGCTCGGCGATCGCCTCCAGGGCCGCATCGGTGAGGACGGTGTACGCCGGGGCGCCGCTGCCGCGGGTCCTCTCCCGCCGCCAAGCCCGCAGAGTCTCGATCAGCGTGTGAGCGGCCGTGGCCGGGCAGCCCTGGTGGCGGCCGATCCGCTGCTCGCGGGGGCTGACCAGTCCCTGCCCGCACACACGGCACTCCGCGTAGACGGTGGCGCCGCGCCGTCCCGTGCGCCGGGGACCGGCGCCGGGAGCCGTGCTCGGGGCGTCGGGATGCTCGAGGACCCCGTCGAGGAAGCGGGAGGGCTTGCGGGACCCGCGGGCCCCCGGGGTGCGTGCGGCGGACCAGCTCACGGTGAGCAGGTCCCGGGCCCGCGTGAGGGCGACGTAGAACAGTCGCCGCTCCTCCTCGATCTCGGCGGCGGTGCGGGCCATGGAGATCGGCAGCAGGCCGTCGCTGGCGCCGACCACGTGGACCACCGGCCACTCCAGACCTTTGGCGGCGTGCACGGAGGCGAGCGTGACGCCGTCGACGACGGGGGCGGACTGGGCCTCGGCGCGCTCCTCGAGCTCGCGGACCACATCGGCCATGGTCGCCCCGGGACGGGAGGTGATGGTGTCGGCGAGGGAGACGAGCGCGTTCAGGGAGTCCCAGCGGTCCCGGACAGCGCCCGTGGTCTCGGGGGCCTTCTGCGACCAGCCCTGCTGGGAGAGGACGTCGCGCACGGCGCGGGCGGGGTCGAGCTGCTCGACGCGGGTGGCCGCGCGCAGGGCCACCATGGCCCGCCGCACCTCCTGGCGCTCGAAGAACCGGTCCCCGCCCCGCACCAGATAGCCGATGCCGCGAGCGGTCAGCGCCTGCTCGAAGGCCTCGGACTGGCTGTTGGTGCGGAACAGGATCGCGACGTCGGCCGCCGGGCGGCCCTCGGCGACCAGGGCCGCGATGCGGTCGGCGACGCCGTCGGCCTCGGCGGGATCATCGGCGAAGGACTCCACCACCGGGGGCGGGCCCGCCTCCCGCTGGGAGACCAGGGTGAGGCGGCTGTCCCGCGTGCGGCCCCGGGCGCCGTCCAGCACGGTGTTGGCCATCCGCACGATCTGCGGGGTGGAGCGGTAGTTGCGCTCGAGCCGGATGGTGCGGGCGCGCTTGAACTCCCGGGGGAAGTCGAGCAGGTACGAGGCGCGGGCCCCGGCGAAGGTGTAGATGGTCTGGGCGGCGTCGCCCACCACGCAGACGTCGTCGCCCGAACCCAGCCAGAGACGCAGCAAGGTGTGCTGGAGAGCGGAGACGTCCTGGTACTCGTCGACCACGTAGTGGCGGTACTGGCTGCGCACCTCGCGGGCGACGTCGGCGCGCTCGGTGAGGAAACCGACCATGTGCAGCAGCACGTCCTCGAAATCGATGACGCCGCGCTCCTTCTTGACCTCCTCGTACTGGGTGAGGATGCGCGCGATGGAGCGGGAGTCGAAGCCGGAGACCCCGGGGCGCTTGGCCGCGGTGGCGGCCTCCGGATAGGACTCGGGGGTGAGCATCGAGACCCGGGACCATTCCACCTCGGCGACGATGTCGCGCAGGGCGGCGCGGTCCACGCTCATGTGCAGCCGCTGGCAGGCCTCGCCCACCCCCGGGAACTTGTTGGGCATGATCTCCGGCATCCCTCCGCCGACCACGCGCGGCCAGAAGTGGCGCAGCTGACGCAGAGCGGCCGCGTGGAACGTGCGGGCCTGGACGGCCGGGACCCCGAGATCTCGCAGCCTCGAGCGCATCTCGGCGGCGGCCTTCGCGGTGAACGTCACCGCCAGCACGTGGCGGGGATCGAGCTGACCGGTCGCGACGCCGTAGGCGATGCGGTGCGTGATCGCTCGGGTCTTGCCGGTGCCCGCACCGGCAAGCACGCACAGCGGGGTGCCGAAGCTGCGCGCGACCTCCTGCTGCTCCGGGTCCAGCGCCGCCAGGATGCTCTCGGCATCGGGCGGCGGGGCGGGAGCCGAGGGCGTCTCGTGCGCTGCGGACTGGGGTGGGTGGGTCATCACCACTCATCCTGCCAGCGGGAGCCGACGGATCGCGGCCCGGTGTGGACGGTGGTGCCTCACACCTCGGCCGGGGCCCCGTACCAGTCGTCGATCAGGGCTCGGCCCAGGGAGGCCTGACCGGGAAGCTCGACCTCGCCGGCCTCGAGCGCGGCGGCCAGCTCCTGACGCGTGAACCAGCGGGCCTCGGCGATCTCGTCCTCCTGCAGGGTGAGCTCGACCGAGCCGGGCACCCAGGCCCGGAATCCCAGCATCAGCGACCGCGGGAACGGCCACGGCTGGCTGCCGACGTACTCGACCTCCTCGACCCTGACGCCGACCTCCTCGGCCACCTCGCGCGCCACCGCATCCTCGAGGCTCTCCCCCGGTTCGACGAAACCGGCCAGCACCGAGTGGAACCGGCCGCGGAAGTTCACGTTGCGCGCCAGCAGCAGCCTGTCGGCGCTGTCCCGCACGGCCATGATCACCGCGGCGTCGGTGCGCGGGAAGTGCTCGGTGCCGTCCTCGCGACAGCGCAGCACCCAGCCGCCGGTCTCGGCCTCGAGCAGCTCGCCGCACAGCGGGCAGTGCCGCATGGAGCGGTGCCAGGCGCCCATGGCGACGGCGGTCAGGGCGAGGCCGGCGTCCTCCGCCTCGAGCTGCTCCGCGACGCGCCGCAGGTCACGCAGATCACGGCCGGGGTCGTCGAGCTCGGGGCTGGGCTCGGGGATCTCGACGGCGAGGACCCGCATGCCGTCTCGACGGCCCAGCAGCACGAGCGGCTGGCGGGCACCGCCGCGGGGGTCCTCGGTCTCCAGCGCGATGGCCAGGGTGCCGTCCTCCTGCTCGTGCACGGCCGCGGCGCCGCCGCGGGTGACGAGGTAGCGGGCGTCCTCGCCGGGAGCCACCATCGCCGGGTCGATCCGACTGGCCGCCTCCCGGTCCGTCGCGAGCAGGGTCAAGGGGGTGTGCAGAGAGGGGCCGCGGAGCTTCGCCATACCCTCGAGCCTACGCGGCGTCCAGGGGTGGGCCGGGTACGGTGGAAGGGTGCATCGCAACTCCTATTCCTTGGCTGCTCTCGCCGCGGCGGCGGTCCCCGGCCTGGTCCCGGCGCGGACCACGGCGATCGCGACCCCGGCTGAGGATCTGGACGTCGCCGGGGTGGTCGGCGACGACGACCGGCGCGTCATGGTCCTCTCCCCCGCCTCGACGTCGGCGGGGATCCGTCTCGAGCGCGACCTGAAGGTCACCGACGCGCTCTCGGGGACCTCGCTGCGCGGTGTGATCCCGCCGGTGCTCGGTTTCGTGAAGCTCTCCGAAGGTGGCCGGGCGGCCGTCACCGAAGCTCCCGTCGGGCGCCCGCTGATGCTCGAGGATCTGCACCGGTCCGCAGAGCTCGCGCGGTCGCTGGGCCGGATCCTCGCTCGCATCCACACGGTCCCGCGGTACGCCGCCGAGGCGGCGGGGGTGGAGTCCTTCACGCCGGAGGTCCTCCACGCCGAGCACGTCACCCGGGTGCGCACGGCCAAGGAGGGCGGGCATCTGCCGGCAGCCGTCGCCCAGCGCTGGGAGGCGCTGCTGGAGGACACCGAGCTGTGGGACTTCTCCCCGCAGTTCATCCATGGCGACCTCTCCGAGGAGAGCCTGTTCCTGACCGGTGACCGGGTCAGCGCGGTGCGCGACTGGTCCTCCTCCAAAGTGGCCGATGCCGCCACCGATCTGGCCTGGCTGATCTCCTCGCTGGACCCGGACCGCTTCGACGACCTGTACTCCGCGTACCGCGAGGAGCTGCCGACCTCGACGCATCCGCGGCTGATGGAGCGCGCTCAGGCGCTCGGCGAGTTCGCCGTCGCCGAATGGCTGGCGCACGGCCTGGAGACCGGCGACGAGACGATCGTGGCCGACGCCCGCGGCATGATCGCCGACCTCGATGCCGATCTGGCGCAGATCGCGCGGGACGAGGCCGAGCGGGCCTATGAGGAGATGAACCCCCGCCAGGACGAGGCCTGAGCGACTCCTCACCGGGTGCCGCCCGCGCAGTCCGCGGCTGGTGGACGGGCTCGCCCGCCGGCGAGCGCGGTCAGTCGCCGGTGAGCATCTGGGCGATCCGGGCGCGCGAGGGATGGCGACGCACCTCGTGCGTGACACCGTCGGCCACGAAGTGGAAGGCCGTGCGGATACGCCCCAACGGGATCCCGGTTCGCTCGTGCCAGGCGATGCGGTACACGGACAGCTGCAGGGAGCGCTCGCGCAGCTGAGCCGGTCGTGGCAGCCGTCCGGTCTTCCAGTCCACGATGATCACGCCCCGGGCGTCATCGGGATCGGGGAAGACCGCATCGATCACGCCGCGCACGGTGATCTCCCCGACCCTGGTGGTCACCGGCTGCTCGACGGCGAGCGGGGTGCGGCCTGCCCATTCGGAGGCGGCGAAGGCTTCTCGCAGGGCGAGCTCCTCGGCCCGGGACCCGGATCGCCCGTCCGGGGCATCGTCGGAGCCGCTCGGGCCCGGGACGTCCGAGCTCTCGGCGACGTCCCCGACGTCGGCCAGATCCGCCAGGTCCTCGTAGTCCAGCAGGGTCGCGCTGTCGTAGCGGGACTCCAGCCAGGCGTGGAACGCGGTGCCGCGGGCCGCAGCGGCCGAGGGCCGCCGGGGCAGCGGCCGCAGCAGGTCGATCGCGGCGCCGTGGGGGTCCCGCGCCTGGTGGACCACCTGCGAGGCCGACAATCGCGGCGGGGAGTGGACGACCGGGGGCGCGGCCTGCTGCTCGAGATCCGCGACGGCCCGACGCACGATCTCCGCGAGGTGCGGGTCGGCCAGCGCGGCGAGATCCGGCCCGGGACCGGCGGTGCCTGCGCTCGGCCCTGCGCTGGGCGAGACGCCGGTCCCTGCGGGAGCCTGCGTGGCGGAGCCGGCCTCCTCATCGCCTGTGCCGGTCGCCGCCTCGAGCAGCTCGGCGGCGCGCCGACGGGCCAGCTCCGCCTCACCGGGAGCGGGCGGCCACTGGGCCTGCGGCCGTTCGGTCTCCATCGGGTTGTGCTCGGGGACCTCCTGCACGGTGCGCAGCTGCGGCGGAACCAGATTCGCGACCTCGATCAGGTAGCGCGAGCGGGGCCGGGCGGTGGCGAGCCCGGCGCGCCAGGCCGCCGAGGTCAGCAGCAGCCTGCGGCGGGCACGGGTGACCGCGACGTACATCAGCCGCCGGTCCTCGCGCAGGGACTCCTCACCCTGCGCGAACCGGTACTCCTCGATCAGGGACTCGGCATCGACCTGCGTGTCGGCCTCCGCCCAGGCCAGTTCGGGCAGGGTGTCCGCGTCCCCGCGCAGCGCGGTGGGCACGGACGCGGAGGCGAGCTTGTCGAGCCACCCGTTGGCGGGGACCCGCACCCGGCCGGCCTCGTCGACCTTCGCGCGTCGCAGGTCGTAGGAGGGCACGCTGCCCTCGGTGAGCCCGGCCACGGCGACCAGGTCCCATTCCAGTCCTTTCGCGGAGTGCATGGTCACGATCTCGACGGGCTCCGCCCCGTCATCGCCCTCGGACGCAGCGGCCTGGGCATGCTCGGGGGCGGCGTTCACGGCGAGCCCGGCCTCCTCGTCCTCGCTGATCTCCAGCAGGTCGAGGTAGGCGCCGAGGCCGCCTCGGGGAGCGGTGCGGTCGAAGG
Organism: Brachybacterium sp. GCM10030267; assembly: GCF_042666875.1. Taxonomy (NCBI): domain Bacteria; kingdom Bacillati; phylum Actinomycetota; class Actinomycetes; order Micrococcales; family Dermabacteraceae; genus Brachybacterium; species Brachybacterium sp. GCM10030267. The sequence goes on from NZ_JBHTCX010000017.1 coordinate 230,208, forward strand.
CGGCGGCGTGATCCCGCAGGGCTTCGAGGTCGGCGAGGGCACCCGAGGCGGGGTCGCGCTCCTGCAGCGCCAGATCCACCTCGAGCACGCGCACGGCGGCGGTGACCAGGTCCGGCAGGGGCAGGGGCAGCAGCCGGCGCATCTCGCGCAGCAGCTGCTGGACCTGCTCGAGCCGGGCCCTGCCCGTGGCTGTCAGGGAGCGCCCCGAGGGATCGCTCCAGTCCGCCGGCGGGAGGTCGTCGACCGCGTCGATGAGGGAGACGGACTCGGCCTCGTCCTCCCCGCCCGGGGTATCGGCATCCCGGCGCAGGCGAGAGGCCAGCCGGTCCCGCCATCGACCCAGCACGGCGAGGTCCCGGGCCCCCACCCGGAACCGAGGGCCGGACAGCAGCCGCATCAGGGCATCACCGCGGCCGGGGTCGTGCGCGCATTGCAGCACGGCGCGCACGTCGGCCACCTCGGGGCGATGCAGCAGGCCGCCGAGCCCGACCACCCGGACCGGGAGTCCCTTCTCCTCGAGTCCTTCGACCAGGGCGGGGATCTGGCGGCGGGCACGGACCAGCACGGCGGCCGAGGCCTGCTCGTCCTCGGCCTCGGCGCGACGGGCGAGGACCCAGTCGGCGATGGCCCGGGCCTCGGCGCGCTCGTCGGAGGCCTCGATGATCTCGGCGCCGCCCTCCCCCGCCCCGGGCCGGGCCGCCAGCTCGGGGATCCTCAGCCCGGCGGCTCCGCTGCGCAGGGGGGCGGCCAGCGTATTGGCCACGGCCAGGACGGCCTCGTCGTTGCGCCAGGAGGTGGACAGGGTGCGCTGCAGGACGGGCTGCTCGTCCGTGGCGAAGGCCTCGGCGAAGCCGGCCAGGGACGCGGCCGAGGCGCCGCGCCACCCGTAGATCGCCTGCTGGGGATCGCCGACGGCGCAGGCGGCGTGCCCCGGCCCGAAGAGGTCGGTGAGCATCTGCAGCTGGGCGACCGAGGTGTCCTGGAACTCGTCCAGCAGCACCACCCGGTGCATGCGCCGGGCGAGCCGGCCCGCGGCGGGAACCTCGCGCGCCACCCGGGCGGCGAGGGAGACCTGGTCGGCGAAGTCGAGGGCGGCGGACTCGGCGCGGACCCGGGCGAAGCGTTCGAGCAGCGGGATCAGGGCGAGCCGGGACTCGAGCGCGGACAGGACCGAGGCGACGGCCTTGGGTGTGGTGCGGCGACGTCCCTCGACCTGCAGCGGGATCCCGGCGAGGTGGTCGCGGATCGTGCTGAGGTGCTCCTGCAGCTGCTCGGAGCTCACCAGGTGGTCGGCGAGCGAGGAGGTCAGCGACAGCAGCGCCGCGGTCAGGGTCGCCGGGGACGCCTCGAGGTCCAGGCTGTCGTCCCAGGACTCGACGATGGAGTGGGCCAGCTGCCACGAGGCCGAGGTGGACATCATGGTCAGCTCGGGGTCGATGCCGACGGCCAGGGCATGCTCGCGCACCAGCTCGAGGGCGAACCCGTTGTAGGTGCCGACGGTGGGGCGCTGGCCCACCAGGTCGTCGTGGCCGCGCTCGAGCCCGGCCGGCAGCGTCAGCCCCTCCTCGCGCATCGCGGTGGCCAGGGTGCCCAGGCGCGCCGAGATCCGGGCGGAGAGCTCGTGGGCGGCCTTGCGGGTGAAGGTGAGGCCGAGAACCTGGCGAGGCTCGACGATGCCGTTGGCGATCAGCCACACGACCCGGGAGGCCATCGTCTCCGTCTTGCCGGAGCCGGCCCCGGCGACCACCAGCATCGGGGTGAGCGGAGCCTCGATGACGGCGGTCTGCTCGGCGGTCGGCGTGGGCTGGCCGAGCAGGTCGGCCAGCCGCTGCGCCGACAGTGCCGGCGGGGCTGCCGCGGCTGGCAGGGCTGACCGGGTCGAGGGGTCCGACGGGCCGTGCCCCGGAGCCCGGGTCGGGCGGGAGGCGGACGAGCTCATAGCTGCTGTCCTTCCGGCTGCAGGGGGCAGCTGCTGCGCACGGCGCAGTGGGCGCAGTGGGCGTTCAGCCGGGCGGTGACCTGCGAACCGGACACCTCCGTCGCGACCGTCTCCACCAGGTCGTCGAACCACGCGGGATCCTCGGCCCGCGGCAGCGCGTTCTGGGTGCGCACCGCGGCCTTCTTCCCTCCGGTGCCGACGTAGACCAGCTGGGCCCCGCCCAGCCGTTCGGGGGCGTCCTCGCCGAGCTGCTCGGCCAGGGCGCCCTCGCGCACGGCTGCCTGGTACGCGGCCAGCTGCAGGTCGCTCTCGGCCGCGGCGGCGGATTTGGGATTCCTGCCGGTCTTGAGATCGACGACCCGCAGTCCGGTCGCGTCGCCCTCGATGCGATCGATGCTGCCGCGCAGCCGCACCCTGCCCAGCTCCACCTCGAAGGGGGCCTCGACGGCCAGCGGGGCGGGGGCGCTGCGCAGGTGCTCGGCGAGCAGCCGGGCGGCGTCCTCGGCGTGGCGGATGCGGCGGCGCCCGGACCAGGTCTCGGTGCCGGGCACCGAGCGCAGCAGCGCGTGCAGCTCGCGCAGGAGGTCCTCGGTGCCGTTCTCGGGGCCGCGGGGATGGACCTGGGCCAGATGGTGCAGTGCGGTCCCGATCAGCTGTGCGGGCCCACCGGCGCGGGTGCCGCCGGAGCGCTCCATGAGCCAGGACTGGGGGCAGTCGACGGCGCGCTCGAGCGCCGAGGGCGACAGGGCGATGGGGGCGCCGGGATCGTGCAGGGGCTCGGTGGTGCTGGGCTCCTGGTGGTACCAGCGCGCCGGGTCCGTGCCAGGGGCGCCGGCGCGGCCGAGGGCCGCCAGTGCGATCGCGGCATCCCGCGCCCGCTGCGGGTCGTCCTCGTGCAGACGGCGGCGCAGGGCGGCGACGAGCCGGCGGGCATCGGGCGCGGGGCCGGGGTCCTGCCGCAGGGTGTCCAGCTGCGTCCAGGGCTCACCGGGCAGCGTCTCGACGGCTTCGACCAGCGCCGACGGGGCCAGCTGATCGTCCTCGACCGCAGTGACCAGCACTCGGGTGCGGGCACGGGCGACGGCGCTGACGGCAAGACGCAGTTCGTCGGCGACCACCTGGGAGCGCTGGATGGCGCGCAGCGATTCGGGGTCCTCGAGGCCGGTGGGGATCCCGGCACCGGCCTCCGTCCCCGCATCGGCGCCGGCACCGGCCAGCAGCGAGAGCTCCGCAGCACCGAACAGGGTCGAGCGCAGGCGCAGGTCCGGCCAGGCTCCTTCCTGGACGCGGGCGAGGACGACCGTGTCCCGGTGCTCACCGGCGAGCTGGGCGGGTGTGAGCACGCTCAGCCGTCCCCGCGGGGCGGCGGCCGGGGCGAGGGTGTCCTCGACCACGGCCTGGGAGCGGATCTGCTCGACGAGATCGAGTGCGCCGGCGCCGGGACGGCGATCGGTCAGACGCTCCGCGGCGGCGAACAGCTCCAGCAGGGCGTCGAGCCGGGATCCGGCCAGGCGGGAGCGGGCACCGTCGACGTCGCCGGGGGCGCCGAGGGCGGCGCGGCGCCAGCCTGCGGCCAGCCCGGAGGCATCCCAGGCGTGCCAGATCACCTGCTCGGCGTCGGCGTCGCGGTGCTCGCGGACGGCGCGGATCATCGCCCGCACGCGGTGGACCGGGGCGGCGGCCCGGTCCCGGGCATCCGGGGCGGGCAGGCCCGGGACCTCGTCCTCGGTGAGGGCGCGGGCCAGCAGCTGCTCGCTGGCCACCTCCTGCCCGGTCCCGGCGGCGCGGTGCGCAGCCAGCAGCAGCCGGCGGATACGGCGCAGACGCAGCGTGTCGGCGTCGCCGAAGGGACCGCGCAGCAGGCGATCGGCCACGAGGGGATCCGGCACGGTCCCCTCCGGGGCGAGCCCGGTCTCGAGGATCGTGAGCAGGTCGGCGATGGCCGGGACGTCGCGCAGCGGCTGGGGGCGGCGCGGCGTGCGCACCGGCAGGCCGGTGCGCGAGAGCAGATCCGCGACGTCGGCGACGGCGGCCCCGGAACGGCACACGACGGCCATGTCGTCGTAGGGGATCTGCTCGCGGTGGTGGAGATCGCGCAGGGCGGAGCCGATCAGTCGAGCCTCGTCCAGCGGGTCGCTCGCCCGCAGCACCGCGATCCCCGTGGTGCCTGCGGTGCCTGCGGTGCCTGCGGACCGAGCGTCGGAGGACGGGCCTGCGGGCGCCTCGGGAGCGCGAGCGAGGGACACGGCATCGGGCCGCGGGCGACGGGAGGCCGCCGGGGCACCGGCCAGCGGGAGCCGGCCGCGCAGTGCGTCGACTCCCGTGACGATCCGCTCCGACGCCCCGTGGGACCGGCGCAGGGTGACCTCGGTCACCGGGCGGCGGAGGAGCCCGCGTATGCGGTCGGCAGCATCGGGCAGGGCGCCCCGGAACGTGTCCACCGCCGCGTCCGGGCAGCTGCACACCAGCACCGGCGCCCCCGCCCCCGCCAGGGCCGCGACCAGGGAGATCCCGGCCGTGGTCAGATCCTGCGCGTCATCGATCACGACGGCCCGGAAGGGCGCGGGCGTCCGCGGGTCCTCCAGCAGGCGGGCAGCGCGCCGGACCAGGCCGCCGGCGTCGAGCCGCGGCCCCGCGTCCAGGGCGGCCGAGGACTCGAGATCGAGGACCCCGAGATAGTCGCGCAGGATCGCCGCGGCGTCCCGCCAGGCCGGGCGGTCCCGTCGGCGGCCCAGCTCCTCGAGGTCCGACGGGGCCAGGCCCAGCTCGGTCGCTCGCGTGATCAGGTCTCTCAGCTCGGTGCGGAAGCCCGGCAGAGCGCGCGCCCCCGGATCGGCGTCCAGATACCAGGATTCCCGGTCCGCGATCAGCTCGGCCAGCAGGGCGTCCTGCTCTGCGCCCGTGACCAGGGTCGGCTCCCCCAGCCCCCGCTCGAGCGCGTCGGAGCGCAGGATCGCGTGGGCCAGGGCCGGCGGGGTCATGGCTCGCACCTCGCCGGCGCCGCCGGCGCCGAGAGCGTCGCGCAGATGGCCGGCGGCGAGGCGGCGCGGGGCGAGCAGCAGCGCGCCGTCCCCGCGTGCGGCCGCGGCAGCCAGGGCGAGAGCACTGCGCCCGCTGGCCGGTCCGCCGTGGACGATCACGTCATCGCCCGCGGTGAACGCGTCCAGTGCCCGGCGCTGATCCCCGTCGAGCTCCTCACGGTCACGCAGCGGCGGCAGCGACCCGAGATCCGGCCCGAGCAGACGGATGCCCTCGCCCGTGGTCGCTCCTGCTCGCCTCGCCATGGCCCTATTGGACCGCACCGGGCCGACACCTGTCGGGGGCCGACCGTGCCCGCCGGGACGGTAGAGTGTCACGGATCACCGCGGATCAGCCACACCCTCCGGAGGTCGACGCCATGTCTTCGCCGTCCAAGGCGCCCACGGTCCGGATGCCTCGCGCGCAGCGGCGCTCCCAGCTGCTCGAGCTCGCCACCCGTGTCTTCACCGAGAAGGGCTTCCAGGCGACGTCGATGGACGACATCGCCGCCGCGGCGGGCGTGACCAAACCGGTCCTCTATCAGCACTTCGACTCGAAGGAGACGCTGTACGTCGAGGTCATCGACATCCTCGCCGGGCGGATGCTGGACGAGGTCCGGGCGATCGGGGACCACGCGGGCGGCACGGCGGCCCGGGTGCGTCACGGTCTCGGGCGCTTCTACCAGTTCGTGTCCCTGGAGAACGCCCTGCGCCTGTTCACCGGCCACGAGTCGATCTCCCCACGGGTCCAGGAGCGCGTGGACCTGGTGCTGGACGAGATGGCGATCGAGCTCGCCGGGGTGCTGACCGCTGCACGCCGCTTGAGCACGGTCCAGGCACGGGTGGTGGGCCGGGGGTTCATCGCCATCGCCCAGACCACCGCCCTGCTGCTCCATGCCGCCGCCGACGAGGCCGAGCGGGAGGAGGTTCTCGAGACGATGACCGCGGCGATGGTGCACGGACTCACCGGATTCGAGCCGCTGGAGCACCCGCAGGTCGCCGGGCCCGTGCTGGCGGGGGACGGGAGCGCACGCCCCGGTTCCGAGCGGTAGACTTCCGGCGCACAGCATCGGACATCCGCCCCCGAGGCGGAGGGAAGGATTTCGACATGGAGATCCGCATCGGCATCCAGCACTCCCCCCGCGAGATCGTCGTCGAGTCCGGGGAGAAGGCCGACGAGGTCCTCGAGCGCCTCAACGCCGCCGTCACCGACGGCACCCCCGTCACGCTGGTCGACGACAAGGGCCGCACGGTGCTGATCCCCGGTGCGAAGCTCGCTTTCGCGGAGCTCTCCACGGAGGAGCCCCGCCGCGTCGGCTTCCTCGGCTGACCCACCGTGGCCGCCGCCCACGAGGACTCGCCGGGCGAGTCCTCGACGGATCCGGATGCCGCGGCCGCGCACGAGGACTCGTCGGCCACCGCTGCGGACGCGCCCCCGGAGGACTCCGCGGCCGGGCGTCGCCGGCGCAGACGGCGCAGCATCCGTCTCCTGCATCTGAGCACCACGGTGCTGGTCGCCGCCCTGGGGGCGGTCGTCGGCATCCTGCTGACCCCCGCGACCCGGGTCGACGTCGGCCCGCTGACCGCGACGGTCCACCTGCGTCCCTCGTTCGCCTCCGAGACCGTCCTGCTGCTGCCCCCGGTCGGCGAGATCGCCTTCGACACGCACGTCGCCCCGGTCAGCATCGAGGCCCGCGTGCAGGGCGTGGACATCGACAAGGCCGAGGCGCTGTTCTACTCCGACCAGGGCCTGAGCGACCTGACCCGGACGGCACCCGAGGCGCTCACTGCCGCCGCCGCCACGAATGCGGCCCTGAACGCGCTCTGCGGGGCCGCAGGGGCCGGCCTGGCCGTCGGCCTCACGTTCCGCCGGGTACGACGCTCGCTGATCGCCGCCGGCGGAGTGGTCGCCGTGGTCGGGGTCTCGGTGGCCGCCACGTCGGTGACGTTCAGGCCCGAGTCGCTGTACCAGCCGAAGTTCGAGGGACTGCTGTCCCAGGCCAGCTACGTCGCCGACATCGGCCAGGGCAAGGTCGTGGACTACGAGAACTACCGCGACACGCTCGCCGAGTTCGTGGGGCAGGTCTCCGCTCTCTACATCGCGGCGGACTCCCTGCCCGTGGGGATGGACGCCGAGAACGTCATGACCGTGCTGCACGTCTCGGACATCCACGACAATCCCCAGGCGTACGACGTCATCGAGCAGCTGGAATCCCAGTTCGCGATCGATCTGGTCATCGACACCGGCGACATCATCTCCTGGGGGACGTCGCTGGAGAACGAGCTGCTCAGCTCGATCGGCGACCTGGATGTGCCCTACGTCTACATCGCCGGCAACCACGACGGGGCGAGCACCGCCGCCGTGATCGCCGACCAGCCCAATGCGACCGTGCTGGAGAACGAGGTCACCGAGGTGGCCGGGCTGCAGATCGCCGGAATCGGCGATCCCCGCTTCGCGGCCGACGACGACTCGGACGCCGGCGGATGGCGTGAGGGGAAGGAAGCCGTCGCGGCCAGCGGGTTCCAGCTCGGCGAGACCATCACCGACTACGACCGGGAGCACCCCGAGGACCCGGTCGATCTCGCCCTGATCCATGACCCCACCCAGCCGGAGGGCCTGCTCGGCCGGGTGCCGCTGGTGCTGTCCGGCCACATGCACACCTCGAACGTCGAGCTGGACGTCGAGAGCTCGGGCACGAACTGGCTGACGGTCGGCTCCACCGGCGGGGCGCTCGCCTCCGGCGGGATCGCCCCGGTGCTGCAGGGTGACGACCCTCTCGATCTCACCGCCCGGATGCTCTATTTCGACAAGGAGACCGGGGATCTGGTCGCCTACGACGACATCGTGATGGGCGGGATGGGCCTGGTCTCGGTGTCGATCCAGCGCTCCCAGATGCCCGCCGAGCAGCCTGAGCTACGGATTCCCGAGGAGGACCGGACGCCGGAGGCGCCCGTCCCCTCCGAGCAGGAGGTCGAGCCGGGCGAAGGGCTGCCGGACGAGGAACGCGTCACTCCCACGGATCCCAGCAGCCCGCTGCCTGCCTCCAGCGACGGCGGCGCCGGCTGAATCGGGGCACTCCCCCGGCGCCCCGCGGGCATGGGGGCTACCATGGCAGTGCACATCCATGACTTAGAGAGTTGAACGGTGCCTGAAACCATCCCGCACACCGATGAGGCCGTGTCGGCCTCCCCCGCCGTCGAGCAGAGCTCCGGCAACGCTGCTGACCAGACGACCGACCAGACCGGTCGGACCAGCGCGCCCGAACAGACCTTCGCGGACTTCGACGTCCGCTCCGACATCATCGATGCCCTCGCCGCCAAGGGCATCGTCACTCCGTTCCCGATCCAGTCGATGACTCTGCCGGTCGCCCTGCGCGGCCGCGACATCATCGGCCAGGCCAAGACGGGCACCGGTAAGACGCTCGGCTTCGGCATCCCCCTGCTGCAGGCAGCGGTCGCACCCGGTGAGGACAACCCCGACGGGCGCCCCGTCGGGAAGCCGCAGGCCCTCGTCGTGCTGCCCACCCGTGAGCTCGCGGTGCAGGTCGCCGCGGACCTCGAGGCGGCCTCGGCGAAGCGTCCGGTGCGCATCCTGACCGTGTACGGCGGTCGCGCCTACGAGCCGCAGATCGAGGCCCTCGAGCGCGGCGTCGAGGTGGTCGTCGGGACCCCCGGCCGCCTCCTGGACCTGCTGCGTCAGAAGTACCTGGACCTGTCCCAGGTGCGCACCGCGGTGCTGGACGAGGCCGACGAGATGCTGGACCTCGGCTTCCTCGAGGACATCGAGAAGCTGCTGCAGGCGGTGCCGACCACACGCCAGACCATGCTGTTCTCCGCGACGATGCCCGGGCCGATCATGGCTCTCGCCCGCCGCTTCATGAGCCAGCCGACGCACATCCGTGCGCAGGATCCCGGCGACGAGGCGCGCACCAAGGCCGACATCAAGCAGGTCGTCTACCGCGCCCACCAGCTCGACAAGATCGAGGTGATGGCGCGCATCCTGCAGGCCCGCGAGCGTGGGCTGACGATCATCTTCATGCGCACCAAGCGCCAGGCGGACCGGGTGGCCGGCGATCTCGCCGACCGCGGCTTCGCCGCCGCCCCGCTGCACGGCGACCTGGGCCAGGGTGCCCGCGAGCAGGCCCTGCGCGCCTTCCGTCACGGCAAGATCGACGTGCTGGTCGCGACCGACGTCGCCGCCCGCGGCATCGACGTCACCGATGTCACCCACGTCGTGAACTGGAACTGCCCCGACGACGACAAGACCTACCTCCACCGCACCGGCCGCACCGGCCGCGCGGGCAAGAAGGGCACCGCGGTGACCTTCGTGGACTGGGAGGATCTGGCCCGGTGGGCGCTGATCGCCCGCCAGCTCGGCCTGGAGTCGACGGAGGCCGTGGAGACGTATTCCACCTCGGAGCACCTCTACGCCGAGCTCGACATCCCCTCCGACGCCAAGGGCTCGCTGCCCCGTGACAAGCGCACCCGCGACGGCCTGGACGCCGAGGCGATCGAGGATCTCGGCGGCCCGGACTCCGGCTCCCGCGGGCCGCGGGACAGCGGACGCGGCGGAGGCCGCGGCGGTCGTGACAGCGGCGGCCGTGGTGGCCGTGACAGCGGCGGTCGCAGCGGCTCAGGACGCGGCGGTGAGCGCCGCGAGCAGTCCTCGAGCGAGGACGGGAAGACGGAAGGCTCCGGCGACCGCTCGCGCCGCAACCGGTCGCGCTCGCGCACCCGCCGGGTCAACGGCGAGGTCGTCGCCGAGAGCAGCTCGGGCCCGGCCGGAGGCCGCGAGGGCTCCGACGCCGCGGGGTCCAGCGAACGTCCCCGCCGTCGCCGCTCCCGTGGCGGCCGCGGCCGCAGCGGCGGCAGTGGTGGCAACGGCGGCGGCTCCTCCGCCCCCGCCGAGGGCTGAGCGCGCCGAGAGCTGAGCATCGAGAATGCCCGCGACCCGAGTGATATCCGGGTCGCGGGCATTCGTGCTCTCACGGGGAAGGTCCTGACGAGGAACGCCCCGATAGGGCAGATCCGCAGGGCAGATCCGCAGAGCGGCTCCGCACGTCAGGCCGGGACGACGCCCCAGGCGGCGAGGAAGGCGTGGATCGCGTCGAAGATCATCTGCGTGCTGATCGCGGCCAGCAGCACGCCGGAGATGCGGGTGACCAGCGTGACCCCGCCCTCGCCGAGGATCCGGGCGATGACGCCCGCGAACCGCATCGCGAGGTAGATCGCCACGGCCAGCAGCACCATGGCGATGGCGAGCGAGCTGATCCGAGCGACCTCGCCCTCGGTCTGCTGGACGAAGAGCATCACCGCGACGATCGCCCCGGGGCCGCCGAGCAGCGGCGTGCCCAGCGGCACGAGGGCCACGTTCACGCCCTCGCTCGCGGCCATCTCCCCCATCTTCCCGGTCAGCAGCTGCAGCGCGACGATCAGCAGCAGGAGCCCGCCGGAGAACTGCAGCGCCGGCAGCGAGATGCTCATGTAGTCGAGGATGAACCGCCCGAACAGGGCGAACACCGAGATGATCAGCATCGCCACACCGACGGCCACCAGCGCCGCCCGGTGCCGCTGCTTCGCGGTCATGGTGCTGGTCAGCGACAGGAAGATGGGCACCGTGCCCGGCGGGTCGATGATGACGAAAAGGGTGACGAAGACCCCGGTCAGGAAGCTCGGATCGACCAGGTTCACGGGCGGATGACCTCGGTGGTGCTCGTGGCGCGCTCGGTGATCGCCGCTAGGACGGACGGCTGCGTGAGGTTCTCCCCGAGCCGGTTGGGTTTGCCGGCGCCATGGTAGTCGCTGCCACCGGTGATCAGCAGATCGTGGCGGCGCGCGAAGTCACGCAGCCGGGCGCGCTCGGCCTCGTCGTGCTCGCGGTGATCGACCTCCACGCCGGCCAGGCCCGCCTCGACCATGGACTCCAGCAGCTCCAGCGGAAGGTCCCCGTCGCGGGCGACGGAGCCCGGGTGAGCGACCACGGCCACTCCCCCGGCGTCGCGGATCGCGCGCACCGCGACCGTCGGCGAGGGCGCGTAGTACGGCACGTAGTACGGCCCGGAGGGGCTGAGGATCTCGCGGAACGCGGCGGAGCGGTCCGGGATGCTGCCCTGGGCGACCAGGGCGTCGGCGATGTGGGGGCGCCCGATCACGGTGCGCTCACCGGCCACCTGCGCCTGCACGTCCTGCCACGTGATCGGATAGTCGGCCGCGACCAGCTCGACCATCCGGCGAGCGCGCTGGGAGCGGGAGGAGCGCGCACTGGCCATCTCCATCGCGAGCTCCGTGTCCGGAGAGGGGTCCACCAGCAGCGCCAGGATGTGCACGCTGAGGCGTTCGTGCTCGGAGGAGACCTCGACGCCGGGCACGGCCGCCACCCCGCTCGCGCTGACCGCGCCGGGCAATTCCGCCCAGCCGGCCACGGTGTCGTGATCGGTCAGTGCGAGAGCGCCCAGCCCCTCCTCGCGGGCGCCCCGGAACAGACCGTGGACATCGCACGTGCCGTCGGACCACGAGGTATGGGCGTGCAGGTCGATGCGCTCCGCGCGGGTGGGATCGGACCTGTCGCTCATAGTTCCAGGGTAGACCGGCGCGTGAGACCATCGGGGGGTGAGCACCGAGAGCACCGACACCAGCACGCCCGCCACCGGCAACGGTCTCGCCTCCCGCGGCGATGCCCGCTCGCAGCGCCCCACCAACGAGGCGTTCCGCGAGTTCATCGCCTCCGGATGGGACGAGACGGTTCCCGACGCCGAACGCCGCGAGGCGGCGGATTTCACACCAGCGCGACGCGACGCGCTGGTGCGACGTCTGCCCGCCACCCGCATGGTGCTGCCCGCCGGCGTGCTCAAGGTCCGCTCCAACGACACCGACTACCAGTTCCGCCCGGACACCGCCTTCGCCTACTACTCGGGCCTGGGCACCGACGAGGAGCCCGACAGCGTCCTCGTCGTCGAGCCCTCGGCGGAGGATCCGGGCACCGCGCAGGCGACCTACTTCTTCCGGCCCCGCGCCGGCTTCGACAGCAGCGAGTTCTATGCCGACTCGCGCTACGGCGAGATGTGGGTGGGTCGCCGGCCGACGCTCGAGGAGGCCTCGCAGCGCCTCGGCATCGAGGTGCGGCACATCGATGATCTCCGCGACCACCTCGCCAAGGACGTCGGCGCGCAGCTGTCGCTGTCGGTGATGCCGGGCGTCGATGCCGCCGTGGAATCGATGGTCCAGGAGATCCGTACCCAGAACGGGCTCCCCGGCGGGGACGACGCCGCCGCGCAGCACGCCGAGCTGAAGGAAGCCACCAGTGAGCAGCGTCTGGTCAAGGACGAGTACGAGGTCCGCCAGCTGCGCAAGGCCGTCGACGCGACCGTCCGCGGCTTCGAGGACGTCATCGCCCACCTGCCCCAGGCCGTCGCCCACGCCCGCGGCGAGCGCGTGATCGAGGGCGTCTTCGCCCGCACCGCGCGCGTCGAGGGGAACGGCGTCGGCTATGACACGATCGCCGCCGCCGGCGACCACGCCTGCACCCTGCACTGGATCCGCAACGACGGGACCGTGCACGAGGACGATCTGGTGCTGCTGGACGCCGGCGTCGAGGTCGATTCGCTCTACACCGCCGACGTCACCCGCACCCTGCCGGTCTCCGGCACGTTCGCCCCGGCGCAGCGGAAGGTCTACGACGCGGTGCTGGAGGCGGCCGACGCCGCCTTCGCGATCGCCCGGCCCGGCGTGCGCTTCCGCCAGCTGCACGCGACTGCCATGGAGGTCATCGCCGCCCGGCTCGAGCAATGGGGGCTGCTGCCGGGGACCGCCGAGCAGTCGCTCTCGCCCGAGGGTCAGTGGCACCGGCGCTGGATGGTCCACGGCACCAGCCATCACCTGGGCATGGACGTCCACGACTGCGCGCAGGCCCGTCGCGAGATGTACCTCGACGCGGAGCTCCGGCCCGGGATGGTCTTCACGATCGAGCCCGGTCTGTACTTCAAGGAGAACGACCTGCTGGTCCCCGAGGAGCTGCGCGGCATCGGCGTGCGCATCGAGGACGACGTCCTGGTCACCGCCGACGGCGTCGAAAACCTCTCGGCCGCGGCTCCCCGTCGGGCCGAGGACGTCGAGAAGTGGATCGCCGAGATCAGCGGCCGGCGGCCGTGAGCAGGTCCGGGGCAGTGAGCAGCGCCCAGCTGGCGCGCTTCTACGCGGCTCGGCTCGCCGGCACCACCGTCTTCGATCCCATCGGGGACGTGGTGGCGAAGGTGCGGGACGTCGTCGTGCTGCCCCAGGCACGCAGCTCGGCGCGGGCCGTCGGGTTCGTGGTCGAGGTCGCGGCCAAGCGCCGCGTGTTCCTGCCCATCACCCGCGTCACCTCCATCTCGCCGGGCCAGGTGATCTCGACCGGGGTGCTGAACGTGCGCCGCTTCGAGAAGCGCGCCGGCGAGCTGCTGGTGATCGGTGACCTGCTCGATCGCGCGGTCACGCTCAACGACGGCTCCGGCGAGGCGACGGTGCTGGACATCGCCCTGGACCAGAACCGGCACAAGGACTGGGAGGTCTCCCGGCTGCACGTGCGCCGCCGTCGCCGCGGCAGCTCGCTGAGCCGCCTGGTCTCGCGCGGGGAGACGCTCACCGTCCAGATCACCGAGGTCAGCGGACTGTTCGGCACCCAGGCGGAGCAGTCGGCGCACCTGCTGGCGGCCTCCTACCAGGATCTCAACCCCGCCGATCTGGCCGAGATCATCCAGGAGCTCGATGCCAAGCGACGGATCGAGCTGGCCGGGGAGCTGGCCGACGAACGCCTGGCCGATGCGCTGGAGGAACTGCCCGAGGACGTCCGGGTCGAGGTCGTCACCGGCCTGGATCCCACCCGCGCCGCCGACGTGCTGGACGTCATGGACCCCGACGACGCCGCGGACCTGCTGCAGGAGCTGCCCGAGCAGGTCGCCTCCCAGCTGCTGGGCCTGATGGAGCCCGAAGAGGCGGAGGACGTGCGCCGCCTGCTGGCCTACGACGAATACACCGCCGGCGGCATGATGACCACCGAGCCGATCATCGTCGCCCCCGAGACCCCGGTGGCCCACTGCCTGGCGATGATCAGCCGCGAGGATCTCCACGCCGCGCTCGCCGCGACCGTGCTGGTGTGCCGCGCCCCGCTCGAGACCCCGACCGGCAGGCTGCTGGGGATCGTCCATTTCCAGCAGCTGCTGCGGGAGCGGCCCGACCGGCCCGTCGGCGAGATCCTCGATGCCGACCGCGTCGCCGTCGGCCCCACCGCGCCGCTGTCCGAGGTCACCCGTGAGATGGCGACCTACAACCTCGTCTCCATCCCCGTGATCGACGACGACGGCCACCTGCTCGGCACGGTCACGGTCGACGACGTGCTCGATCACGTCCTGCCCGATGACTGGCGCGAGCAGGACGAACCCGTGCCCACCACCGGACAGATCGACCTGTCCGAGATCGCCCGGGCGACCGCCCGTGATGACGCCGAGGAGGAGTGAGAATGGCCGAGCACAACCCCGCTCCCCTCGACGACCCCGGTCCCCGCCGCCGCACGTGGCTGCGCAACCCCCTCCGTGGCGACGCATTCGGCCGCGCGGCGGAGGCCTTCGCCCGGATGATGGGCACCCCGGCCTTCCTGGTCGGGATGACCCTGTTCTGTGCGGTCTGGCTGACGTGGAACTCGCTGGCCCCCGAATCGGCGCAGTTCGACCCGCGTGCCCTGAACTTCACCCTGCTGACCCTGATCCTGTCCCTGCAGGCCTCCTATGCGGCTCCTCTGCTGCTGCTGGCCCAGAACCGCCAGGACGACCGCGACCGCGTGCAGGCGGAGCAGGATCGCCAGTCCAACGAGATCAACCACGCCACGACGGACTTCATCACCCGCGAGATCGCCTCACTGCGCCTGGCCCTGAACGAGGTCGCCACCCGCGACTTCGTGCGCGGCGAGCTGCGGGACCTCCTCGAAGGGCTCGAGGAGCGCACCGGCTCCGAGACGGACGACGCCGAGGCGCCCTCAGAGAGCGGGAACCGCACGAAGCCCGACAGTTCCCACAGGGACCCCGCCGACGCCTCGACTGCGTCCGGCGCGGGAACCGAGCAGTCCCCCGTCATGACCCTCGAGACCAGCGCTCTGCGGACCATCCTCCGCGAGGAGGTCGCCGCCGCGCTGGCCGAACGCTCCCCCGACCACCCGAAGGAGAACGACCTCTCGTGACCACCACAGAGCAGACCTCCGCCACCGACGACCGCGCCGCCCTCATCCACGAGGCGCTCAGCGGCGTCATCGACCCCGAGATCCGTCAGCCGATCACCGACCTCGGCATGGTCGACGACGTCACCGTCGACGCCGAGGGCACCGCCCACGTCAAGGTGCTGCTGACCATCGAGGGCTGCCCCATGCGTGACCGGATCGAACGGGAGACCGCCGAGGCCACCGCCACCGTGCCGGGCCTGAGCCGCGTCGAGGTCACCACCGGGGCCATGAACGAGGAGCAGCGCCGCGAGCTGACCGCACGCCTGCGGCAGGGGCGGCGCCAGATCCCGTTCAACCAGCCCGGCTCCCTGACCCGCATCTATGCGGTCTCCTCCGGCAAGGGAGGCGTCGGCAAGTCCACCGTGACCGCGAACCTCGCCGCCGCGATGGCGGCCGACGGACTGCGCGTCGGCGTGATCGACGCGGACATCCACGGATTCTCGATGCCCGGCATGTTCGGCGTCACCGACAAGCCGACCAAGGTCTCCGACCTGCTGATGCCGCCCGAGGGCCACGGCGTGGCCGTGATGAGCATCGGCATGTTCGTGCCGGAGGGGCAGGCCGTGGTGTGGCGCGGGCCCAAGATGCACCGCGCCATCGAGCAGTTCGCCTCCGACGTGTACTGGGGCGACCTCGACGTGCTGCTGCTGGACCTGCCGCCCGGCACCGGGGACGTCGCGATCTCCGTGGCCCAGCTGCTGCCCTCGGCGCAGATGCTCGTGGTGACCACGCCGCAGCAGTCCGCCTCCAGCGTCGCCGAGCGCGTCGGCTCGCTGGCCACCTCGACCGGCCAGGAGATCGCCGGGGTGATCGAGAACATGGCGGGGCTGACGCTTCCGGACGGCTCCGTGATGGACGTGTTCGGCTCCGGCGGCGGCGACCGCGTGGCGGCGACCCTGGCCGAGGCCGTCGGCCATGACGTGCCGGTTCTCGGCCGGGTCGGTCTGGACCCCGCGCTGCGCGAGGGTGCCGACACCGGTGTCCCGATGGTGGTCTCGGCCCCGGACTCCCCCACCGCGATGGCGCTGTCGGGCGTGGCCCGCTCGCTCGTGCACACACCGCGGGGGCTGGACAAGATGAAGCTGCCGCTGACTGTCTCGCGGTCCTGAGCGACCGGTCTCGCGGTCCTGAGCGACGCTGTCGGGCGCGTTTCCGGCCCGTGCTGGGCCCGGCGGCCCCGGCCTGTGCGAGCCCGTGTCCCGAGCCGCCTGATGGCGTCCGGGTCGGCTCAGCAGGTTCGGGGTCTGCCCAGCGGGTTCCGCGTCGGCTCAGCGGGTTCCGCGTCGGCTCAGGTGGCTTCGGGATCGAAGGGGGCGCGCTGGGGGCCCTTGTCCTTCTTGGCCTTCCCGCCCTTCGAGGAGCCCTTCTTCGCCGCGGCACCGGCCGCTCCCGCTCCCGCGACGGCGGACATCGCTTCCTTGCTGGGCAGGAGATCCTCGGGGTCGGTATCGCCCCAGGCCTCACGGATGATGCGGCGCGGGTCGTACTGACGCGGGTCGTACTTGCGCAGGTCCTCGATGGCGATACCCATCTCGTCCTCGACCGTGGCGCGGGAGTCGTCGACCCACTGCCGGGCCTGACGGACCCAGCGGACCAGCTGACGGGTGAGATCAGGCAGACGCTGAGGTCCCACGATGACCAGGAACACGATCAGCAGGATGACGACTTCCCACCCGCCGAGTCCCAAGAATCCCTGGCCGCCCATGCTCCACCTGTACGTGTCGTCCGCTGATATGCAGTGCCATTATTGCACCGCAGTCGGTGAGGAGTTCTCAGCCGCTGTCGTAGTCTTAGCCGACCGTGACGGGACCGAAGGAGAGGATGCATAGATGTCGTCGGGAAAGGTGGCCAGCTGGGCCCATGGCGAGGAGTTCGTCGACGAGGCGACCCTCTACGCCGACGACGGCGTCCTGGCACGGGCCAGGGAACGTGGCAACGAGCTCGGGGCCACCCCGGTGCTGCCCGGCGCCGGTGCGCTGATGCGGGTCCTCGCCGCGGCCGTGCAGGCCAAGTCCGCCGTCGAGATCGGCACGGGCAGCGGCGTCGGCTCCCTCTACCTGCTCTCGGGCATGCATGCCGACGGCGTGCTCACCACGATCGATCCCGAGGTCGAGAACCACCGCGCCGCCCGCGAGTCCTTCGCCGAGGCGAAGATCCGCTCACCGCGGGTGCGCACCATCGCCGGCAGCCCCCGCGAGGTCATCGGACGCCTCACCGACCACGCCTACGACCTCGTCAGCTTCCCGGCACAGGCACCGCACGCCCTCGACCTGCTCACCCATGCCCGCCGGCTGCTGCGTCCCGGCGGGGTGCTCGTGATCCCTCACGCGCTCTACCACGATCGCGTCGCCGATCCGGCGGCCCGGGACTCGACCACGCAGTCCGTGCGGGCAGTGCTCAAGGCCGTCTCCGAATCGGAGGACCTGGTCCCGGTGCTCACCGGCAGCGGCGACGGCGTGCTGGCCGCCGTGCTGCGCCCCGCCGGCTCCTGAGACCCGCCCCCACATCTTTCGCCTCCGCGCTCTCGCCGGATCCGTGACCCGGTTGCCACGGGCCTCGAATTCCCACCGGGTCACGGATCCGACGAGCTCTCTCCTCCCCCGGGAACGACAGCAGCCCCGCACCGTGGCGGTGCGGGGCTGCTGGGCGGCGTGCTCGCAGCACGTCGGTCAGACTCTGCACACCCTCCTGACCTCCTACCGCTCGCAAGCTCGCAGCACGTCGGTCAGACTCTGCACACCCTCCTGACCTCCTACCGCTCGCAAGCTCGCAGCACGTCGGTCAGACCTTGATAACGCCTTGGAGGGCGTCTCGCAGTTCTTCGGCCTCAGATGCCGCGATCTCGACCACGAGGCGCCCGCCCCCCTCGAGCGGGACCCGCATGATGATGCTGCGCCCCTCCTCCACGACCTCGAGCGGACCGTCCCCGGTGCGCGGCTTCATAGCAGCCATGGCGTGCCTCCTTGATGGTGTCGCTGTCCCCGAGTGGCTCCCCCGGACGGGGCCTCGGACAGCGCGCGTACGGTGGCCATTATCTCAGGTCTTGTGACGTGGTCGAGCGACGCGCTCTGCGAGGCCGCTCCGGCACGCTGATCCCGTCGCCCAGACGCCCCAGCGCCACGAGCACCATGACCACTCCGACCACCGCTGCGGCCAGCAGCAGGAGCAGCACGATGGGGCTGACGGCGGTCATTGCTGCGCCGCCTCCCGGAGCACGGCGATGGCCTCGTCGGCGGTGTCGACGACACGCATGAGGTCCACGTCGGGGCTGTTGATCGCCCCCGAGTCCAGCACCGCGCTGCGGAGCCAGTCGATCAGTCCGCTCCAGTAGTCCCGGCCCACCAGCACCACGGGGAACATGGCGATCTTGTGGGTCTGCATCAGGCACAGCGCTTCGAACAGCTCGTCGAAGGTGCCGAACCCGCCGGGCATCACCACGAATCCGCTGGAGTACTTCACGAACATCATCTTGCGGGCGAAGAAGTAGCGGAAGTCGACCCCGAGATCCACGTAGGGGTTCATGCCCTGCTCGTGCGGGAGCTCGATACCGAGGCCCACGGAGACGCCGCCCGCCTCCTGAGCTCCACGGTTACCGGCCTCCATGATCCCGGGGCCGCCGCCGGTGATGACCGCATATCCCATGTCCACCAGGCCGCGCGCGATCTCCATGGCAGCCGCGTAGTGGGGATGGTCCTCGGCGATGCGGGCGGAGCCGAAGATGGAGACCGCCGGGCCGAGCTCGGCGAGCGCACCGAAGCCCTCGACGAACTCCGACTGGATGCGCAGCACCCGCCACGGGTCGGAGTGGACCCAGTCGCCGGGACCGTCCTCCTCCAGCAGCCGTTGATCGGTGGTGCGGGTGGGGCGCAGGTTCCCGCGCAGCGTGACGGGTCCCTTCCGGTGGTCGTGGCGGTTCTGTGGAGCCTGGGACGTCATGGAGCGAGCGTATCCCCGGGGGCCGACGGCGGGGCGAGGAACCGGCGCAGGCCGCGCAGTGATTCCTCCAGGTCCGCGACCGGCACGTGCTCGTCGTCGGCGTGAGCCAGCAGCGGATCCCCGGGGCCGAAGTTCACGGCGGGCGTGCCGAGGGCCGCGAACCGGGCGACATCCGTCCATCCCTGCTTGGCGGCCACCGGGACGTCCTCGCCCAGCGCTGCGAGGAACTCCCGCGCCGGCGGGGTGTCCAGGCCCGGCAGCGCACCGGGGGACGCGTCGGTGACTGCGATGTCGAGGTCGAGGCCGGCGAGGACCTCGCGCACGTGCGTCTCCGCCTGCCGGACGGTGGTGTCCGGGGCGAAGCGGTAGTTGATCGTCGCGCTCGCCCGGTCGGGGATGACGTTGCCGGCGATGCCGCCGGAGATCGCCACCGCGTTGAGGCACTCGCGGTACTCCAGCCCGTCGATCACCGCCCGCCGGGCCTCGTACCCGGCCAGGCGCTCCAGCACCGGTGCCAGGTGATGGATGGCGTTCTCGCCCACCCAGTCGCGCGCGGAGTGCGCGGCCACGCCCCGGGCGGTGACCTCGAGCCGCATGGTGCCCTTGCAGCCCCCCTCGACCCCGGCCGAGGTCGGCTCGCCGAGGATCGCGAAGTCCGCCTCGATGTACTCGGGGTGCTCGGCGGCGATGCGGGTCAGGGAGTTGTCCGCGGCCGCGACCTCCTCGTGGTCGTAGAAGACCCAGGTGAGGTCGACGGGCGCGGCGTCGGCCTCCACGGCCAGCTTGAACAGGACCGCGACGCCGCCCTTCATGTCGCAGCTGCCACGGCCGACGAGCTCCTCACGACCCGCGCGGGTACGGCGCGAGGACGGCAGGTTGGCGGCGACGGGCACGGTGTCGAGGTGGCCGGCCAGCAGCACGCGCCTGCCGAGCCCGCGATGGGTGCGGGCGATGACGGTGTCCCCGTCCCGGATCACCTCGAGATGCGGTGCCCGCCTGCGCAGGGCGGTCTCGATCGCATCAGCGAGCGCGCGCTCGTCGCCGGAGACGGACTCGATGTCGACGATCGCCGCCGTGAGGTCGACGATGTCGGCCGACGGGTCCAGTGCGGGGGCGCCGTGGGTGGTCATGGGCGCCATCGTGCCATGCCCCGCCGCTGCCTCTGCCCCAG
The DNA here is from genome assembly GCF_042666875.1 of Brachybacterium sp. GCM10030267. Classification (NCBI taxonomy): domain Bacteria; kingdom Bacillati; phylum Actinomycetota; class Actinomycetes; order Micrococcales; family Dermabacteraceae; genus Brachybacterium; species Brachybacterium sp. GCM10030267. The sequence goes on from NZ_JBHTCX010000017.1 coordinate 250,517, forward strand.
CCTCACCGTTCGACCCGCTCCCGTTCCTCGGCGAGTGCGCCCCCGGCGCGGGCCAGCCGCAGAGCCACGGCCTCGGCGTGGCGCAGCAGCTGGGCGGAGGTGCCGGGCTCGGCGCTGATCGCCGAGCCGGGCTGGGCGGTGCTCACCGGCACTCCGACCATGAGGCGACGCTCGTAGACGGTGCCGTCGACCCCGATCGGCGCGTACAGGCCGTCCACGGCGATCGAGCCGGTGAGCATGCGGCGCCGGGTCCCGCGAGAGGCCCAGGAGTCCTTCTGCACCTCGCCGCGCTCCCGCCAGGCACCGAGCAGGGCGCTGCGGTAGGCGGGCAGGTCCACCGGCGGCAGATGCGCCTCCAGCACGCCGTCGCACAGGATGGTGCTCCCGTCTGCGGCGCGCGCCGCGAAGCGGCCGGCCTCCTCCTCGATGTCCAGGTGCATGCGTGGGCCCGTGAACGTCACCAGGCCCGCCTCCTCCAGGGCGAGCAGCTGGCGCACGCGCAGCACCGGAGGACCCGACGCCCAGGAGGCGAAGGCGTTGCGCAGGTGCCCATCGATGTCGCGGCGCACGGACTCCGTCGTGTACGCGCCGAGGTCCGTCAGTCGGCCCACCTGGAGACGCAGGGCGACCAGCACGCGGTAGATCAGCACCCACGCCGGATCCGGCTCCGTGGCGGCGCACAGAGCCTGGCGCAGCACGTCGCGGGTGCGGCGGTGGGGCTCGTGGCTCTCGCCGCCGCGCCGGCCGAAGGGGAACAGCAGGTGCAGCAGCGCCTCGTCGGTCGCGAGATCAGTGAACCCTGCCTCGGCGAGGGCGCGGCGCAGCTCGGCCAGCATCAGCGGCATCACGTCGCGCTCGTGGTCGACGCCGGCGGGGCGCACCGCGAGCTCGAGCACCCGCTCCCCGGTGAGGACCTGCGGGACGTAGGGGGCGAGGGAGTCGGGCGGCAGGTCCGGCTTGGGCCGGTAGACCATGCCGGAGCGGGAGCCGACCACCAGGCGGGGCTCCTCGCCACCGGGGACATAGCGCAGGCCCGACGGCGCCTCGGCGTCGGGTTCGAAGCGGCCGCCGGCGACAGCCGTGAGCATGCCGATGGCGTCGTAGAAGTTCAGGCCCATGCCCTGGACGGCGACCGCGTCCCGGCCCAGCAGGGAGGAGTAGTCGACCTCGAGCGGGTTGGCGGGCCCGATGTGGATCAGGCCGTGGCGCTCGGCGGCGTCGGCGAGCTGCTGGGAGCGGGGGCCGAGCGCAGTGGGCAGGTGGCCCAGGGCGAGCGCGACCGCGTCGGCGCGCAGCACGCGCCCGTCGGACAGTCGCACCCGCTGGGCGCCGTCGGCCGGTCCGGTGACGTCGACGGCCTCGGCGGCGTGCTGGACGATGCGCAGCCGGGCGCGGTCGGCGTCGGCCTCCGCGGTGGCCAGGACGCGGGCGAGGTAGCGCCCGTGGGCGGCGCGGGAGGCGAAGTCGCCCGGTCCGAGGCCCTCGCGGGCGAGATGATCGGCGAGCGTCTCGGTGTGCAGGGTCGGCAGGACGGGGCGGCACGACTCGTCGGGGTACATCGTGGTCTGGCAGGTGGTGGTGTTCATCAGCAGCACGTCCGGCTGGTCGTGGCGCCACACCGACCCGCCGCGGCCGACGTGCGGGTCGATCAGGTGCACCGTGAGGTGTCCCTGCCAGTCCGCACGCCTCGAGGCGGCGACCAGGCGCTCGACGATCGCCGTGCCCCGCGGGCCGGCTCCGACGACGGCGACGGTGCGGGCGGGCTCGGTGGCGGCGGTCATCGCTCCAGTATGGCGCGAGCGGGTCCCGCTGCCGCGCAGCGCGGGGTCTGGGAGCATGAGACCCATGGAGAACCCATCGACGCCGCCGAGGCATCAGTCCCATGGCGCCCCTGCCGCCCGGGGCGGTCTCTTCGGCGGGCGCCGGGCCGCACGGATCCGTGCGCTCGCGAACTCGAGTCAGATCCCCGAGGAGCGGGCTCTGGCGGACGCTCTGGTGCTGACCGCCTGGCTGACCACTGCTCAGCGCGCCACCTACGCCGTGTCCCTGCGGGCGCTGGAGAGCGTCGACGACTTCGCCGTGCGCCTGGCCGACGAGCGCCGGGTGGTGCTCGAGGAGGGGGCTGATCAGGTCTGCGACGAGGTCTCCTCCGCCGCGGAGGCGGAGCAGGCGGCACGGCAGAGAGGGTGGCGCGTGCTGGAGACCGCGCTGGTGCTGGTCGCGCTGGGATGCGTGGTCGCACTGATCGTCCTCGGGGTGACCTCCGACGAGACCGGCGTCGGCGCGATCCCGCTGGGCTCCTGGCCGCTGGCCGTGGTCGCCGCCGCTGCCCTGATCGCCGCCGCGATCGTCGGCCGGGTCGCGACCCGGCTGCGGGACCGGGCGCTGCTGGACTGGGCGGTCTCCCGCCCGGGCCAGCTGGGCCGCGGGCTGCCCCTGGCCCGACCCCTCCAGCGCGACTCCGCGGGGCCCGCGATCCTGCGGGCGCTGCTGCCCGCGCTGCTGGTCGCCGCAGGGGTGATCGCGATCTGCGCGGGCGCCGCGATCCTGCTGATCACGCTGCTGCGCGGAGAGGAGAGCGCGCTGATACCGCCGGCTCTGTGGTCGCTGGGCGGCGGAGTCGCGGCCCTCCTGCTCGCGGTGCTCTGCGTCCATCTCCGAAGTGGTCGGCTCGAGCAGATCGCGCGCCGGGTCCGGGCGACGGAGTGGTTCGGGACTCAGGACCCCGCCGGTCGGTGACCGGGGCGCGTCCCCTCCCACCCAGGATTCGTAGACTCTCCCCATGACTACGACGACGGACACCACCGCTCCCGCCGCGACCCACGCCTGGGGCATCGCGCTCGCCACGATCGCCGCCGACGGGTCCACGCTGGACGCCTGGTACCCCTCCCCCCAGCTCGGCGGCGCCCCGGAGGCACCCGAATCCCACCCCCTGCACGCCCAGCTCGGCGCCGCCGCCCACGCCGACGAGGTACGGGGCACGACGCAGGAGGTCGTGGTGCGCAGCATCGACCTGACCGCCGCGCCGGCCGACGCCGCCGATGCGTACCTGCGCCTGCACCTGCTCTCCCACCGCCTGGTCCAGCCCAACGCCCAGAACCTCGAGGGCCTGTTCTCGGCGCTGACCAACGTGGTGTGGACGTCCGAGGGCCCCTGCGCCGTTCCCGGCTTCGAGGAGACCAGGCTGCGGCTCGTCGCCGCCGGCCGTACTCCGACCGTGTTCAGCCTCGACAAGTTCCCCCGCATGGTCGACTACGTCCTTCCCACGGGCGTGCGCATCGGGGACGCGGACCGGGTGCGGCTGGGCGCGCACCTGGCCGAGGGCACCACCGTCATGCACGAGGGCTTCGTGAACTTCAACGCCGGCACGCTGGGCACCTCGATGATCGAGGGCCGCATCTCGCAGGGCGTGGTGGTCGGGGACGGCTCGGACGTCGGCGGCGGCGCCTCGACAATGGGCACCCTCTCCGGCGGCGGCTCCGAGCGCGTGCGCATCGGCCGTCGCTCGCTGGTGGGTGCGGAGGCCGGCATCGGCATCGCCCTCGGCGACGACTGCGTGGTCGAGGCGGGTCTCTACCTCACCGCCGGCACCAAGGTGATCGTGGTCGGCGAGAAGGCGGCCGACGGGGGCGCCGAGGGCGAGCAGCACGTGGTCAAGGCCCGAGAGCTCTCGGGCACGCCCAACCTGCTCTTCCGCCGCAACTCCCTGACCGGTGCGGTCGAGGCCGTCGCCCGTCAGGGTCAGACCGTCGAGCTCAACGCCGCCCTGCACGCGAACTGACGGTCGAAGGGGGCATCAGGTGGCACGCACCGCCCGCTCCCGCGGGGGCTTCGTCCGGCACCTGGCGATCCCGCTGACCATGGTGCTGCTGCTGGCCGGGATCGCCGGAGGCTCCTACCTCGCCCTCGAGCGCTACGGCTCACCCGCGCACGACGGCACCTGCACGGCCACCGGCCTGGGCACCAGCCACCGCTACTCCACCGAGCGCGTGGCCAATGCCGCCCTCATCAGCGCGGTGGCGGTGGACCGGGGCCTCCCGCCGCGGGCGGCGTCGATCGCGCTGGCGACCGCCTACCAGGAGTCGCAGCTGCGCAACATCGACTACGGCGACCGTGACTCGCTCGGGCTGTTCCAGCAGCGGCCCTCACAGGGCTGGGGCAGCGAGGAGGAGCTCCTGGATCCGCTCTATGCGACCAATGCCTTCTACGACGCGCTCGAGCAGATCGAGGGGTACACCAGCGCCGACATCAACGACGTCGCCCAGCGGGTCCAGCGCAGCGGTCACCCCGAGGCGTACCGCGATCATGAGACCGAGGGCCGGCTGTACGCCTCCGCGCTGACCGGCCAGTCGGGCCCGAACCTCGTCTGCACACTGGGCGCCGTCGGCAGCACCGTCTCCCCCGAGCAGGTCAGCGCGCAGCTAGAGCGCCAGTTCCCGCGGCTGACGGACTCCGGAGCGCTGACCTCCTCCCTCGCCGGCGCGGGCTCGGTGGCCCCGCAGCTGCCCGCCGGCGCCGGAGCGACCGCGCTGGTGGTCGACCCCGACGGGGACGAGGGGCGGGGCTGGGCGGTGGCCAACTGGGCCGTGGCCCGCGCCGCCGAGGACGGCGTCGTGCAGGTCTCCTACCAGGGCCGGATATGGGACCGCAGCCTGCGCGGGGATGACGCCGCGGTCTGGGGCGAGGCTGCCGGCGGCGACCCCGACCGCGTCGTGGTGCTGGTCAGCGGTACCTGACCGCGGCGCCACCGGCCCGCCCGACGCGAACGACCCGCCGCGGCGCATCGTCGATGCGCTGCGGCGGGTCTGCGGTGTCGTGCTGTCCCCCGGCGGGAGCGGTTCGGTCTCAGTGGTCCAGACGGCGCTCCTGGGCGAGCTTCTCCTGCTGGGCGCGCCGCTCCTCCTCGAGCTCCGAGGCGAGCTGCTCCAGGCGCAGCTCCGTGGTGCCCGTGCGGGACTCCATCGGCACGTACTCGCGCTCGGCGTGACCGGTGTAGATCTGGCGGGGACGGCCGATCTTCGTCTCCGGGTCGTGGATCATCTCCTGCCACTGCGCGATCCAGCCCGGCAGGCGGCCGATCGCGAACAGCACGGTGAACATGTGCGTCGGGAACCCGATCGCCTTGTAGATGATGCCGGTGTAGAAGTCGACGTTGGGGTAGAGCCTGCGCTCGACGAAGTAGTCGTCGTTCAGCGCGATCTCCTCGAGCTTCATCGCCAGTTCGAGACGCTCGTCGTGGACGCCGAGCGTCTCGAGCACGTCGTCGGCGATCTTCTTGACGAAGCGGGCGCGAGGATCGTAGTTCTTGTACACCCGGTGGCCGAAGCCCATCAGCCGGATGCCGTCCTCCTTGTTCTTCACCTTCTCCATGAACTCGCGCGGATCCAGGTCACGCTCCTGGATCTCGTCGAGCATCTCCATCACGGCCGCGTTGGCACCGCCGTGGGCGGGGCCCGAGAGCGCGCCGATGCCGGCGGAGATCGAGGTGAACAGGTTCGCCTGCGCGGAGCCGACCAGGCGCACCGCGGAGGTCGAGCAGTTCTGCTCGTGGTCCGCGTGCAGGATCAGCAGCTGCTCCATCGCGCGCACCACGACGGGGTCGGCGATGTAGTCCTCGACCGGGAAGCCGAAGGTCAGCCGCAGGAAGTTCTCGATCAGCGAGAGCCGGTTGTCCGGGTACAGCAGCGCGTGGCCCTGGGCGATGCGATGCGCGTAGGCCGCCATCGTCGGCACCTTCGCCAGCAGGCGCACGGTGGACAGTCGGGTCTGCTCCTCGTTGAAGGGGTCCAGGGAGTCCTGGTAGAAGGTCGACAGCCCCGAGACGCCCGCCTGCAGCACGGCCATGGGATGGGCGTCGCGCGGGTACCCGTCGAACATGCGCTTGAAGCGCTCGTCGAGCAGAGTGCGCCGCTCCACCTGGGCCTCGAAATTCTCCAGCTGGCCCTTGGTGGGCAGCTCCCCGTGGATCAGCAGGTAGGAGACCTCCAGGAAGGAGGACTTCTCCGCGAGCTGCTCGATGGGGTATCCGCGGTAGCGGAGGATGCCCTCGTCGCCGTCGATGTAGGTGATCGCGGACTTGGCGTTGGCGGTGTTCATGAAACCGGGGTCGTAGGTGACCTCTCCGGTCTCCTTGCGCAGCGGCCCGATCCCGATGCCGGAGTTCCCCTCGACGGCGGGGACGAGGGGGAGGTCGAGGGACTTGTCCCCGAGCGTGAGCTGGGCGGAGGACGTCTCGTGATCCATGGGCTCTCCGTTGTGCGTGGTGGGACCTGTGGGTGGCGCCGGCGGCGCAGGTATCAGAGGCGCTCGAGGCGCCTGGCGGCGGTGGTGATCCGCTCGTCGGTCGCGGTCAGAGCGACACGGACGAAGACATCGCCCCCCTCACCATAGAACATCCCCGGAGCGACCAGGACACCGGCGTCCGCGAGCCGGTCGACGGTGCTCATCGCCGGCTCGGCGAAGGTCGTCCACAGGTACAGTCCCGCCTGCGAGCCGCGGATCTCTCCCCCGGCGGCGCGCAGGGCCGGCTCCAGGACGTCGCGGCGGCCGCGGTAGATCTCACGCTGGGCGGCGGCGGCAGCGTCGTCGCCGAGGGCGACGGTCATGGCGTCCTGCATCGGGCCGGGGAGCATCATGCCGGCCTGCTTGCGCACGGCCACCAGCTCTCCGACCAGCTGCGGGTCGCCGGCGACGAAGGCTGCGCGGTACCCGGCGAGGTTGGACTGCTTGGACAGCGAGTACACGCAGAGCACGCCGTCCAGGACGCCGCCGCTGACGCGCGGGTCCAGCACGGAGGGTACCTCGTCCACCGTCCACGGCAGCAGGGCATAGCACTCGTCGGAGGCGACGATGATCCCGCGCTCGCGCGCCCACGCCACGATCGCCGCCATCTGCGCGGCATCGAGCACGTCCCCGGTCGGGTTCGACGGGGAGTTCAGCCACAGCAGGCGGATGCGGGAGGCGGCCGACGGATCGGGCAGCGCCGCGTCCCCGTGCGCTGCCAGGGCCGCCATGTCCACGGCGATCGACTCGGCGCCGATGAACCGGGCGCCCATGTCGTAGGTGGGGTAGGCGATGTGCGGGAACGCCACGGCGTCCTCCGGGCCGAGCCCGAGCTGGAAGGGCAGGTGCGCGACCAGCTCCTTGGAGCCGACGGTCGGCAGCACGCCATCCGTGCCGAGGTGGGCGGGGGCCGCGCGGTGGCGGCCCGCGAAGTCCACCAGGGCCTCGCGCAGGGCGGGGGTGCCGACGGTCGTGGGGTAGCCGGGACGGTTCGCGGCCTCGATCAGGGCCTGCTGCACCGAGGCCGGCGTCGCATCCACCGGGGTTCCCACGGAGAGGTCGACGATCCCCCCGGGGTGACCGGCGGCGCGCTTCTTGGCCGTGGCCAGCGCGTCCCAGGGGAACGCGGGCAGGCGGCCGGCGAGTCCGCGACGGGTGGTGGCCTGCGGGTCGGAGACGGCCACGGATCAGCCCAGCGGGTTCGGCTGCGGGGGCAGGGCTTCGATGAGGGGGTGGTCCTTGTCGATCACGCCCATCTTGGCGGCGCCGCCCGGCGCACCGAGGTCGTCGAAGAAGTCGACGTTGGCGTTGTAGTACTCGGCCCACTGGTCCGGCGTGTCGTCCTCGTAGAAGATCGCCTCCACGGGGCACACGGGTTCGCAGGCTCCGCAGTCCACGCATTCGTCGGGCTGGATGTAGAGCATCCGGTTGCCCTCGTAGATGCAGTCCACCGGGCATTCGTCCACACACGCGCGGTCCTTGACGTCCACGCACGGCAGCGCGATGACATAGGTCATGAGCAGCATCCTTCTCTCGGCGACGGACCCCATCATCTCATTCCGCGCCGGGACCGGCCCGCCGACCGAGAGTCTGCGGGCCGGACGTGACGCGACGAACACGGCGGGCGGCGATACCCTCGCCACGGTCTCCGGCCGAGGTGCTGGCACGATGTCTGCCGGGCATCCTGAGACGATGTCGGCCGGACGCCCCGGGCAGCGCGCTGAGCGGGACCGCCGGGGAACGAACCACCGCTCGAACGAGGAGCACTGCATGATGACGATCCGCGACGGACACCGGGTGCGTGCCGGCTGGGCGCCCTTCCTGCTGACGGGCAGGCGCGTGGTGCTGCGCTACGCGATCGACCGCGAGTCCTCGCCCCACGGGGAATCGATGACCGACGCGCTGGGCACCGTCCTGACGACGGACGACGCGGAGGTTCGGGTGATGACCAAGCGCGGCCAGGTGCGGATCCCGCGACGGCTGGTCATCGCGGCGAAGGAGGTCCCTCCCCCGCCGGTGCGGCGCGCGGCGCCCGGCGCGCCCTGAGGACGTAGTCCGCGCTGGCGACCACGTGCATCGCCACGCCGGCCCACAGCAGTGCCTGGACCGCGGGGAGCAGACCGGGCACCCAGGCGGCCGCCGCGGCCAGCAGCAGCACCGCGGCCATCAGCACGAACGTGCGGACCTTCCCGAGTGCGGAGACCGAGATCCGGCGGCCGAGGGCCGCCCGGCTCGCCAGCAGGGCGACCGCCACGTCCGAGAGCACGATCACCACCAGCGCCAGCCAGGGCAGCAGCCCCGTGAGGGTGAGGGTCAGGACGATCGCCGCGAGCCCCAGCCGATCGGCGATCGGATCGATGATCTCCCCGGTGCGGCTGGTCTGGTTCAGCGCACGGGCCAGCACGCCGTCGACCCAGTCCGTCGAGGCCCACAGCAGCAGCAGGACGACAGCGACCGTGTCCGGCCCTCCCGCCAGCAGCACGCAGACCGGCACCAGCAGCACCAGGCGCACCAGAGTCACGGCATTGGGGAGGGTCGCCCAATCGGGGCGACGCGCGGAGCTCATGGTGATCATTGTCCCCGATCAGCGCGCGGACAGCCGCCGCCGCAGCGTCACGACCAGCGCCACGGCGAACGGGATCGCCACGCCGAGGCCCTGCACGATCCATCCCGAGTACTGCGTCTGCTCGCCGATCACCGCGGGCATCAGCACCCCACCGCCCGCTCCGCGGCCGAGGAACGGGGAGGCGAGCAGTCCCCACAGGCAGCCGAGCACCACCACCGGCAGCCGGGATCCGGTCGCCGCGTAGAGAAACACGCAGGCCACGACCTGGAATGCGCCGCCGAAGACCAGGCCGGCCGGCCAGTCGACGCCGCCGATCTCGAGGCGCACGCGATGGGTGGTCACCATCAGCAGCACGGAGATGACGGCCAGCACGATCGCCATCGTCGCCTGCGTGAGGCGGGCGGCGAGGGAGTTCGTGTCGACCGTGACCCCCGGCCCGCGCTGCGGCGCCGTCACCGCATCACCGCCCGGCCTTGGCCTTCGCCCTCGCCCGCGAGCGCTCGTTGGCGTCGAGGATGACCTTGCGGATGCGCACGATCTCCGGGGTGACCTCGACGCACTCGTCCTCGCCGGCGAACTCAAGGGACTCCTCGAGCGTCAGCCGGCGCGGCGGGATCAGGTTCTCGAAGGAGTCGGAGGAGGCTGCACGCATGTTCGTCAGCTTCTTCTCCTTGGTGATGTTCACGTCCATGTCCTCGTTGCGGGAGTTCTCGCCGACGACCTGACCGGCGTAGACCTCGCTGGTCGGCTCGACGAAGAAGGAACCGCGCTCCTGGAGGTTGATCATCGCGAACGGCGTGACCGTGCCGGGGCGGTCGGCGACCAGGGAACCGGTGGCCCGGAACTCGATCGGTCCCATCCACGGCTCGAAGCCCTCGGCGAAGGAGGAGGCGATGCCGTTGCCGCGGGTCTCGGTGAGGAACCGGGTGCGGAAGCCGATCAGGCCGCGGGAGGGCACCACGAACTCCATGCGGACCCAGCCGGAGCCGTGGTTGGACATCGTCTCCATGCGGCCCTTGCGGGAGGCCATCAGCTGCGTGACGGTGCCCAGGTACTCCTCCGGCACGTCGACGATCATGCGCTCGACCGGCTCGTGGACCTTGCCGTCGATCTCACGGGTCAGCACCTTGGGCTTGCCCACAGTCAGCTCGAAGCCCTCGCGGCGCATCTGCTCGACGAGGATCGCCAGGGCCAGCTCGCCGCGGCCCTGGACCTCCCAGGCGTCGGGGCGCTCGGTGGGCAGCACCTTGAGGGACACGTTGCCGATCAGCTCCGAGTCCAGGCGGTCCTTGACCTGGCGGGCGGTGAGCTTGTGCCCCTTGCCGTTCTTGCCGGCCAGCGGGGACGTGTTGATGCCGATGGTCATCGAGATCGCCGGATCGTCGATGGTGATCAGCGGCAGCGGGCGCGGATCCGAGAGGTCGGCGAGGGTCTCACCGATCATGATGTCGGGGATGCCGGCGACGGCCACGATGTCGCCCGGGCGGGCGGTGCGCGTCATGGGCTCGCGGGAGAGCCCCTTGGTCTCCAGCAGCTCGGTGATCTTGACCTGCTTGACGGTCTGGTCGCGGGTGCACCAGGCGACCTGCGCGCCCTTGGTCAGCTCACCGTTCTTGATGCGCAGCAGGGCGAGACGGCCCAGGAACGGGGAGGCGTCGAGGTTGGTCACGTGCGCCTGCAGCGGCATCTCGTCGTCGTAGCTGGGGGCGGGGATCGACTCGAGGATCGTCTTGAACAGCGGCTCGACGGTGGTGTCCTCGGGCAGCTCGCCATCGGCGGGCTTGGTGGTCGAGGCGCGACCGGCCTTGCCGGAGGCGTAGACGACCGGCACGTCCAGGACCGCGTCGAGGTCGATGTCGTCCTTCTCCTCGGCGAGGTCCGAGGCCAGGCCCAGCAGGAGGTCGGTGGAATCCCCCACGACCTCGTCGATGCGGGCGTCGGGACGGTCGACCTTGTTGACCACCAGGATCACGGGCAGCTTCGCCGCGAGCGCCTTGCGCAGCACGAAACGGGTCTGCGGCAGCGGGCCCTCGGAGGAGTCCACCAGCAGCACGACGCCGTCGACCATGGACAGGCCGCGCTCGACCTCGCCGCCGAAGTCGGCGTGGCCGGGGGTGTCGATGACGTTGATGGTGATGCCGTCGGGCTCGCCGGCCGCGGCGGCCGAGGGGCCGGTGTAGCGGATCGCGGTGTTCTTCGCGAGGATCGTGATGCCCTTCTCGCGCTCCAGCTCACCGGAGTCCATGGCCCGCTCGTCGTGCGTGTCGTGGTCGCCGAAGGCGCCACCCTGGGTGAGCATGGCGTCGACGAGGGTCGTCTTGCCGTGGTCGACGTGGGCGACGATGGCGACGTTTCGCAGGTCTGTGCGGAGGCGGGGAGTCATGCGTGAAGGCTCGTTTCGGGTCGCGGGACGGGTCACGGACCGAGCAGCGCCCGGCCGCACAGGGTGCGGCCCGCTCCAGGGCCATAGCGATCCTACCGGCCTGGGCGCCGAGTCCCAGGGGCGAGGGAGTGAGAGTTTCGACGCCATGGCGCCCCCGGGGACCGCGAACGCGATCCCGCGGGCGCCATGGGGTCAGACGTGGCCCGACTGCGAGAACGGATCGATCACGTCGTCCGGTCGCGGATCGGCGGTCTCCCCCGCGTCGTCCGCGGCCGTGTCCGCTGTCGTCTCCGCGGGCGCGTCGACGTCGATCGTCTCGGCCCCCGCGAGCGGGATGGTCCGGCCGGGGATCGCCGCGAGCAGGCGCTTCGTGTAGTCCTGCTGCGGATCGTGGAAGACCTCGTCGGTGGTCCCCTGCTCGACGACCTCACCCTTCTCCATGACCAGCGTGCGGTCCGCGATCTGACGAACCACCGCGAGGTCATGGGTGATGAAGAGATAGGACAGTCCCAGCTCGGCCTGCAGGTCATTGAGCAGGTCGAGCACCTGGGCCTGGACCAGCACGTCGAGCGCCGAGACCGCCTCGTCGCAGATGACGACCTCCGGGTCCAGGGCGAGGGCGCGGGCGATCGCGATGCGCTGGCGCTGACCGCCCGAGAGCTCGTTGGGGTAGCGCTGCATCATCGAGGCCGGCAGCGAGACCTTCTCCAGCAGGTCGCGCACCCTGGCCTCCCTGCTCCTGGCGTCGCCGATGCCGTGCAGCCGCATCGGCTCCTCGATGGTGCGATAGATCGAGTACATCGGATCCAGCGTGCCGTAGGGGTTCTGGAAGATCGGCTGCACCTTGCTGCGCAGCGTCTTCAGCTCCCGGCGCGAGTGCGTCGTGACGTCCTTGCCTTCGAAGAGCACGCGGCCGGAGGTGGGCTTCAGCAGCCGCAGGACCATCTGCGCGACGGTCGACTTGCCGGAGCCGGACTCCCCCACGATCGCCGTGGTGGTGCCGCGCTGGAGCTCGAAGGAGACGTCGTCGACGGCGCGGAACGGCGTGGATCTCCACGGCACGGCCCCACGGATCGGGAAGTCCTTGGTCAGGTGCTCGACCTGGATCACCGCCTCGTCGGCGGAGCCCTGACCCGGAGCGTCGTCCCGTTCGGCCGCATGGCGCCGGGCTTCGGCGGAGGTGCGCTCGCGCTCGCTGACGGAGACCAGTCGGCGCGAGGCCAGCGACGGCGCGGCCGCGATGAGCCGCTTGGTGTAGGGATGCTGCGGCTTCTGCAGGATCTCCAGCGCCGGGCCGGCCTCGACGACGCGGCCCTTGTACATGACCACCAGGTTCTGGGCGCGCTCGGCGGCGAGGCCGAGGTCATGGGTGATCAGCAGAACCGCGACCCCGAGCTCCTTGGTCAGCGAGTCGAGATGGTCGAGGATCTGCTGCTGGACGGTGACGTCCAGGGCGCTGGTGGGTTCGTCGGCGATGAGCAGCTTCGGGCGCGCGGCCAGGCCCATCGCGATCAGCGCACGCTGCTTCATGCCGCCCGAGAACTCGTGCGGGTACTGGTTGGCGCGGCGCTCCGCATCGGGAAGGCCGGCCTCCTTCAGCAGCTCGATGGTCCGCTCGTGCGCGGCGGAGCCCTTGACCACGTTGTTCGCGGTCAGAGCCTCCTGGATCTGGGAGCCGACCTTCCACATGGGGTTGAGGTTGCTCATCGGATCCTGCGGGACCAGTCCGATCTCGCTGCCGCGCAGGGCGAGGATCTCGCGCATGGGCACATCAGTGATGTCCCGTCCGGCGAAGCGGATCGAGCCGGCGGTGACCGAACCGTTCTCGGGCAGCAGCCGGGCGATGCTCATCGCGGTGGTGGACTTGCCCGATCCGGACTCGCCCACGATCGCGACGGTCTCGCCGGGATAGACCTCGAGATTCGCGGCCCGGACGCCCTGCACGGGACCCGAGGAGGTCGTGAACGTGATCTCGAGATCGGAGAGCTCGAGCAGGGGCTCGGCCGGCTTCCCTCCCGGGTTCTCCGGCTGGGAGAAGGGCTGGGACTGCGGAGAGGTGGTGGTCATCGCTTCTTCGCCTTCGGGTCGAGGGCGTCGCGCACGGCGTCACCGAGCATGATGAAGCTCAGAACGGTGATGGCCAGCGCCAACGAGGGGTAGAACAGCATCATCGGCTGGGAGCGCAGAGCGTCCCGCGCGGTGGAGATGTCCCCGCCCCAGGACACTGCCGAGGGCGGCAGCCCGACGCCGAGGAACGTCAGGGTCGCCTCGGCCACGATGTACACGCCGAGGTTCACGGTGGCCGTGACGATCACCGGGGCGATCGCGTTGGGGATCACATGCTTCAGCAGGATCGACGTGCGTGAGGCGCCGAGTGCCGTCGAGGCCGTCACGAAGTCCTGGTTCTTCACCGAGATGACGGAGCCGCGCATGATGCGGGCGATGTTGGTCCACCCGAAGATGCCGAGCACGAGGACCACGATCCACACGTTGATGTTGTCGAAGCGGTTGCCGATCACGATGGCGCCGAGGATCAGGGGGACCGCGAAGAAGATGTCGGTCACGCGGGAGAGGATCGCGTCGAAGATGCCGCCGACGAAGCCCGCGATCGAGCCCAGCACGCTGCCGATCAGCGTCGAGAGGATCATCGTGAAGAAGCCGACCGTCACCGAGGCGCGGGCCCCGTACAGCGTGCGTGCGAGCACGTCGTAGCCCTGGATCGTGGTGCCGAAGGGATGTTCGCCGCTGGGTTCCTCCCGCGCTTGCGAGAGGTCGCCGTAGGTCGGGTCCTGATCCGTGAACACGCCGGGGAACGCGGCGATGAACAGCAGTCCCAGGATCATGATCGCGGAGATGATGAAGACCGGGTTGCGGATCAGGCTGTGCAGGGCCTCGCCCCACATTGAACGCGGTGTCGCGGTGGTGTCGACGGCGTCGACGGCCTGTAGCGGGGTCTCCTCGAGCGGCGCGACGTAGTGCTCCGCCGAGGGGCGGATGGCGCGGGCTTCACTGGGCATAACGGATCCTCGGGTCGAGCACGGCGTAGAGCAGGTCCACGATGAGGTTGGCGAGCAGGAAGATGATCACCAGCAGCGTCACGATCGAGACGATCAGCGGGCTCTCACCGTCGTTGATGGCCCGGAAGAGCAGCGAGCCGATGCCGCTGATGTTGAAGATGCGCTCGGTGACGATGGCCCCGCCCATGAGGGCGCCCAGATCGGCACCGATGAAGGTGACGACGGGGATGAGCGAGTTGCGCAGGATGTGCTTGGTGATCACGCCGCCGCGGGAGAGGCCCTTCGCGGTCGCGGTGCGGACGTGGTCGGCCGTGGCGACCTCGGCGACCGAGGTGCGGGTCAGGCGCAGCACATAGGCGAAGGAGACGGCTCCCAGCACGGTGGCCGGGACCAGCAGGTTCACGAAGGACGGATCACGGCCTACATTGACGGGCACCACGCCCAGCTGGACGCCGAGCACGAACTGGGCGACGAAGCCGATGACGAAGGTCGGCACCGCGATCAGCAGCAGGGACACCATCAGCAGCGTGGTGTCGATCAGCGTGCCCTTCTTCAGCCCGGAGATCACGCCGGCGATCACACCGAAGACTGCCTCGATGACCACCGCCATGATCGCGAGCCGGAACGTGACCGGGAACGCCGCGGCGATCTGATCCGCGATGGGCCGGCCGTTGAAGCCGACGCCGAAGTCGCCTTGGACCAGGTTCCCCAGGTAGATCAGCCACTGGATCAGGACCGGCTTGTCGAGGTTGTACTGCTGCCTCAGCTGGTCCTCGATGGCCGCGGAGATGGGTTTGTCCCCGGCGATCGTCGCGATGGGATCGCCGGCGGAGGCGAAGGCCATCAGATAGACGATGAGGGTGGCACCGAGGAACACGGGGATCATCTGCAGCAATCGCCGCACGATGTACCAGATCACGTTGTTCGCTTTCGACGTCGGATTCGGGGCACAGGCCCCGGCGGGCAGCCCGGGACGAAGGGTACCGGGCGCACGACAGCGGGAACCGGGCTCGGCCCGATCCCCGCTGACGGGTGTGACGGATCAGTTCGGTTCAGACCGCAACGACGTCTGATCCGTCACAGAGGATCACTTGGTGATCTCGTAGTACAGCGGCACCGTGTCCCATCCGTACTCCACGTTCGAGACCAGGTCCGAGTAACCGCCGAAGGTGTTCTGGTACCACAGCGGGATCACCGGCAGGTCCTCGAGGAGGATCGCCTGAGCCTCCTTGTACTTCTCCAGCGCGGCATCCTGGTCGGGAGCGGCCAGGCCCTCCTCGAGCAGGGCGTCGAACTCGGGGTTCTTGTAATCGCCGTCGTTGCTGCCGCCGCCATCGGCCGCGGCGGACGAGTACAGCGGTCCGAGGAAGTTGTAGACCGACGGGTAGTCGGCCTGCCAGCCGGACCGGAACGATCCCTCGAGCTCGCGGTTGGTGATCTGCTCGCGGAACTCGCCGAAGGCCGGGAACGGCTGTCCGGACGCCTCGATGCCCAGCACGTTGGAGATCGAGTTGCAGACTGCCTCGACCCAGCTCTGGTGCGGACCGTCGGCGTTGTAGGACAGGGTGAAGGGTCCCTCGAAGGGCTCCATCTCCTCCGCCTGGGCCCACAGCTCCTGAGCCTGCGCCTCGTCGAAGGTGAGGACCTCGGCGCCGGGGATATCGGTCTGGCCACCGCCGTCGATCACCGGGGCCACGAAGTCGGTCGCCGGGGTGCGGGTGCCGAAGAACAGGTTCTCGCAGATCGAGTCACGGTCGATGGCGTAGGAGATCGCCTTGCGCCGCAGCTTGCCGACCTCGCCCTGGAACTGGGGGTCGTAGTTGGGGATCGTGAACGACTGGAACACCGCTCCGGGGGCGTTCACCGCACGGTCGCCGAGCTCGTCCTCGAAGGACTCCAGCGCGGAGTCCGGGATCTGGTCGGTGACGTCCACGGCGCCCGACTGAAGGTCGTTGTACATCGTGTCGTTGTCCGCGTAGATCACGAAGGTGACGCCGGCGTTCTGGGCCGGGCGGGCGCCGGCGTACTCGGGGTTCGGGACCAGCACGATCTCGGAGTCGTGGGTCCAGGTGTCGACCATGTAGGGCCCGTTGCCGACGGGCTTCTCGCCGAAGGCCTCCATGTCCTCGAAGGCGGATTCCGGCAGCGGGGAGTACGCGGTGTAGCCCAGGCGGCTCGGGAAGTCCGACTGGGGCGAGACGAGCTTGACCGTGAACGTGGTGTCGTCGACGACTTCGAGGCCGGACATCGTCATGTCCTCGGTGGCGTCGTCGGCCGAGACCTCGTCGTACCCCTCGATGGGCTCGAAGAACGAGTTGCTCAGCTGAGCGTTGGTGGCGTTCGCCCCGAAGTTCCAGGCGTCCACATAGTTCTTCGCGGTCAGCGGCGTGCCGTCGGAGAACTTCTGGTCGGCCTTCAGCGTGATGGTCCAGGTCTGGTTGTCCTCGGACTCGATGGACTCGGCCATCTCGTTCTCGACCTTGCCCTCGGCCGTGTAGTACACGAGCCCGGAGAAGATCGACGTGACCACGCGGCCACCACCGACCTCGTTGGTGCTGGTGGGGATCAGCGGGTTCTGGGGCTCGGTGCCATTGGCCAGGACGGGCTCGCCGGATCCTCCGCCGTCGCCGGAACCGCCACCGTCTCCCCCACCGGAGCAGGCGGCGAGGGTCGCGGCAGCGCCGGTGACTGCGGTACCGAACATGAGGGATCGTCGGGAAAAGGCCATGGGGGTCTCCTCGGAGATGACTCGGGCTGTGGTCATCGTGCTTCGTCACACACGACGCTTAAGCCAGTGTGCACCCTCGGCTGTCAATGACAGTCCACCTGTCGGTAACGCTTCGGTCTCGTCCGCGACACCTCGCCCTGTCGCACGGCGCCCGCCCCGCAGATGTCCAGCGCGGCGGTCCGCCCGGAGCCGAGCGCGGCAGGGCGCGCACAGCACACATGCGCACATGGGCGCTCGACGCGACTCCCGCGGGGTGTCGGCGATCGCGGCTGACGGTGTTCAATGGCGGTATGACTGCTTCGAACGCCGCTTCGTCCGCCCCCGTCGACCCGACTTCCACCGCCGCCTGGGAGGCTCTCGAGGCGCACGACCTCGAGCTGACCGGCTCCCTGCGCGAATGGTTCGACGCCGATCCCGACCGCGCGGAGCGCTTCAGCCTCGAGGCCGCCGACCTCCACGTGGACCTGTCCAAGAATCTGATCACGCCCGAGACGATGGAGCTGCTCCAGCGGCTGGCCCGTGAGGTCGGCGTCGAGCAGCGCCGTGACGCGATGTTCGCCGGCGAGCACATCAACACCACCGAGGACCGTGCGGTGCTGCACACTGCGCTGCGTCGGCCCGTCGGCACCCCGGACGCCCTGGTCGTGGACGGCCAGGAGATCGATCGGGACGTCCAGGCCACCCTGCGCCGGGTGTACGACTTCGCGAACGCGGTCCGCTCCGGGCAGTGGACAGGCGTGACCGGCAAGCCGATCCGGACCGTGGTCAACATCGGCATCGGAGGCAGCGATCTGGGCCCGGTCATGGTCTACGAAGCGCTGCGTCCCCTGGCGCAGGACGGCCTCGAGGCCCGCTTCATCTCCAACATCGACCCGACCGACGTCTACGCCACCACCGAGGACCTCGACCCCGAGACCACCCTGGTGATCGTCGCGTCGAAGACCTTCACCACCCTGGAGACCCTCACCAACGCGCGCCTGGTTCGTCAGTGGCTGCTGTCGGGGCTGCGGGAGAACGCCGCGCTCACGCCCGAGCAGGAGAGGGAGGCCGTGGCCAAGCACTTCGTGGCCGTCTCCACCGCGCTGGACAAGGTCGAGGCCTTCGGGATCGATCCTGACAACGCCTTCGGCTTCTGGGACTGGGTGGGGGGCCGCTACTCCGTGGACTCCGCGATCGGGACGGTGCTGGCCGTCGTGCTCGGCCCGGAGGTGTTCGAGGAGCTGCTGTCCGGCTTCCACGCGATGGACGAGCACTTCCGCACCGCGCCGGCCGAGGCGAACGTGCCGCTGCTGATGGGCCTGATCAACGTGTGGAATGTGAACTTCCTGGAGGCGGAGACCCATGCGGTCCTCCCCTACTCCCAGTACCTGCACCGCTTCCCGGCCTACCTCCAGCAGCTGACCATGGAATCCAACGGCAAGTCCGTGCGCTGGGACGGCTCGACCGCGGCCACGGAGACCGGCGAGGTGTTCTGGGGCGAGCCCGGCACCAACGGTCAGCACGCCTTCTACCAGCTGATCCATCAGGGAACCCGCATCGTCCCGGCCGATTTCATCGCCTTCGCCACGCCCAACCACGCGCTGGCCGACGGCGACCAGGACGTCCACGAGCTGTTCCTGGCCAACTTCTTCGCCCAGACCAAGGCGCTGGCCTTCGGCAAGAGCGCCGAGGAGGTACGGGCCGAGGGCACCGAGGGACCGCTGGTGGCCGCCCGGGAGTTCTCCGGCGACCGTCCCACCACGTCGATCATGGCGCCGAAGCTCACGCCGTCCGTGCTGGGCCAGCTGATCGCCCTGTACGAGCACATCACGTTCGTCCAGGGCGTCGTGTGGGGCATCAACTCCTTCGACCAGTGGGGCGTGGAGCTCGGCAAGCAGCTCGCCAAGGACCTCGGCGCGGCCGTGGCGGGGGACGACGCGGCGATCGGGAGCGAGGATTCCTCGACGGCCTCGCTGATCCGGTATTACCGCAGCCACCGCGAGAGCTGAGCGGCGCGCGGGCGCCGGGCGCTCGGTCGAGCGCGCCGGGCCCCGACGCGCTGAGCGCAGGAACCTGAGCGCCGGAAGAGGGCGGTCCCTGACGGGGCCGCCCTCTTCTGACGTGAACCGTGCTCGTCGACCACGTGACCGCGCACGCGGCAGCCGCGCAGTCGAACAGTCACGCAGTCACGCAGTCACGCAGTCACGCCAGGTAGTCGATCTCGCGGGTCTCCTTGCCGATGAGCAGTGCGGCGAGCGTGATGAATGCGGCGAGCGTCAGGTAGCCGCCCACCAGCCACAGCGGACCGTCCATCAGCTGCCACAGCGCGATCATCGCGTACGGGGCGGGCGCGGCTCCGATCACCGAGGCCATGTTGTAGCTGACCGCGCTGCCGGTGTAGCGGACGTCAGCCGTGAACATCTCCGGGAGGAACGCCGCCATCGGTCCGAACGTGAGGCCCATCAGCGTGAATCCGAGGATCAGCGTGGCCATCACACCGATCGTGCCGGCGTGGATCAGGGGCTCGATCAGCAGGCCGAAGACGACGATCCCGGCGGTGACGCCGAGCAGCAGCTTGCGGCGACCGATCCGGTCCGCGAGCGGACCGGAGACCAGGGTGAAGATCCCGAAGAACACGACGCCGATGATCAGCATGGTCAGGAACTCGGGCCGCTCATAGCCGAGGCCGGGCGTGAAGGCGTCGGGGTTGAACTCGTTGCCGGCGGCTTCGGCGGCGGCGCGGGCGGTCTCCTCGTCGGCGACGGTGGTGCCGACGACCATGAGAAAGGCGGTCATCAGGTAGAAGAGCACGTAGGTGGCGACCATGGCGATGGTGGCCAGGATCAGCGGCTTCCAGGCGGTGCGGAAGACCCGGGCGATCGGCACCGCGGCGACCCGCTGCTCGTCGATGACCTTCTGGAACGCCGGGCTCTCCATGAGTTTCAGCCGCACCCACAGGCCCACCACGACCAGGATGGCCGAGAGCAGGAACGGCAGGCGCCAGCCCCACGTCATGAACTGCTCGTCGGTCATCGTGACGCTGAGGACCACGAACAGCAGGTTGGAGAGGATGAACCCGATCGGCGCGCCGAGCTGCGGGAACGTCCCGTACAGCGCGCGCTTGCCCGGCGGGGCGTTCTCGGTCGCCAGCAGCGCGGCGCCGGACCACTCCCCGCCGAGGCCCACGCCCTGGCAGAAGCGCAGGAGCACCAGGATGGCCGGCGCCAGGAACGCGAAGCCGGGCGTCGATGCGGTGGGCAGCACACCGATCAGGAACGTGGCGATGCCCATCATCAGCAAGCTCGCCACCAGCGTGGTCTTGCGACCGACGCGGTCCCCGAAGTGACCGAACATGAGGGAGCCCAGCGGCCGGGCCACGAACGCGACTCCGAAGACCGCGAACGAGCTCAGCAGCTGGTTCGCCGGGGTCTGGGTGGGGAAGAAGAGCTGCGGGAAGACCAGGGACGCCGCAGTGGCGTACGCGTAGAAGTCGAAGAACTCGATCGTCGTGCCGACCATCGACGCGGTGATGACGCGCCCGCGCGTGTTGGCTGGTGCCGCCGCAGGCGCGGACGTGAGGTGAGGAGAAGGCGGAGTGCTGTTCACGAGCGCCGACCCTAGCCCGCACATCCCATCATGCGGACGTACTGCACACATCGTGAGACGAGCGCTGGGACCGTGCCGGCGATTGGCGTATCGCACCAGGTCAGCGGCATCTGGTCCGGTTCTGAGATCGACCGCCATACAGCGGCGTTCGATGGAAGACTGTCCCTCGGCGGGTCTCGGACGGAGGAGATCCGCCCACTACTGACTGAGGGGACTCCATGGAAGCACTCATACCGATCCTGGGCGGCGCGGCGGTGCTGCTCGTCGCGGTCCTGATCCTGGCCGTGATGCTGATGCGCAGCTATCGGATCGCGGCTCCGAACGAAGCACTGATCATCACCGGCCGCAATGCGAAGACCAGCCCGACCGGCGACATCGATCTCGAATCGGGCAGCGCCCGTGTGATCATCGGCGGTCGCGCTATCGTGCGGCCCATCGTGGACCGCGCGTTCGTGCTGAGCCTGAGCTCGCGGCAGATCCCGGTCGAGGTCGAGGGCTACTCGATGAACGGCATCTTCCTGCGACTGCGCGGGGTGGCGCAGGTCAAGGTCGGCGGCAATATCGAGGATGTCCGCAAGGCCTCGCAGCGCTTCCTCGATCAGCAGCAGCAGATCGACCACTACACCCAGGAGATCCTCTCGGGCACCCTGCGCGCCGTGGTCGGCACGCTGACGGTCGAGCAGATCATCCGCGATCGCGCATCCTTCGCCAGCCAGGTCCAGGCCGAGGCCGAGCATTCGATGAACAATCAGGGTCTGGTCATCGATACCTTCCAGATCTCCGCGATCGAGGACGACGGCTCATACCTGCGCGACTGGGGCCGGCCCGAGGCGGCCCTGGTGGCCAAGCGCGCCGCCATCGCCGAATCGGACGCCAACCGGGAGTCCACCCAGGCGAAGAACCTCAACCTGCAGCAGGAGGCGGAATCGAAGCAGTCCTTCGATCTGCGCCAGGCCGAGATCAAGGAGGAGACCGACGCCCGTCAGGCGATCGCGGACGCCGCCGGTCCGCTGGCCCGCGCCGCGCAGCAGCAGAAGATCATCGAGCAGGACGAGCTGATCGCTGTCCGCAACAACGACCTGCGCGAGAAGCAGCTGATCGCGGAGGTCCACAAGCCGGCCGAGGCCAAGCGCTACGCCGAGCAGCAGGACGCCGACTCCAAGAAGTACGCCCGCGTGGCGCAGTCCGAGGCGGAGCTGACCGACGAGCGCAACCGCGCGGAGGCCCGCAAGGTCACCTCCGAGGCGGAAGCATTCTCGATCGAGGCCCGGGGCCGGGCCGAGGCCGAGGTCGAGCTGCAGCGTCGTTCGAAGGACGCCGAGGCGGTCCGGCTCGAGGGTCAGGCCGAAGCCGACTCGCTGCGCGCCAAGGGTGAGGCCGAGGCGGCCGCCATCCTGGCCAAGGGCGACGCCGAGGCGGAGACGACGCGTGCCCGTGCCGAGGCGTACAAGCAGTTCAACGACGCCGCGGTCCTCGCGCAGGTGCTCGAGGTGCTGCCGTCCGTCGCCAATGAGCTGGCGGCGCCCTACTCGAACATCGACAACCTCTCGGTGTTCTCCACCGATGGGGAGGCCAAGATCGGCCAGAACATCTCGGTCGGTCTCGCCCAGGTGCTCGACATGGTCAAGTCCACCACGGGTGTGGACTTCCAGGACACCCTCCAGCGCGCCGCCGAGGGCGGTCGCGTGGTGCGCGAGCAGTCCGAGTCCGCCGACGCGGCACCGTCGTCCACCGCTCCCGAGCCGGCGGACGATCTCCCCGTTCCCGCCGACGAGACCTCCTGAGCCCGCTCAGGTCAAGCGCCTCCGCGAGGCCATCGATCGCCCCGGCACTCCTCCTGGAGGGCCGGGGCGATCGTCGTACGTGCAGTCATCGCGGCAGCACCGGCCGCGTGCCGCCGATCTCGCCCAGCAGCGACTTCGCGTAGGAGGCGTGGACGGACTCCGCGTCGGAGGGGTGGTACATCGCGGCACGCACGTCCCGGGAGAGCCGTTCGAGCTCGCTGCGCCGGAAGTACTGGGCCCCGCCGCTGGCGCGGAGGACCTGGTCGACCGCACCGATGGCAACCTCGGTGGCTCGGGACTTCACCCCGGAGAAATGCTGGGACCATTTGGGGCCGTGGTCGGTCACGCCGACGCCGCTCTCCCCCAGCCCCAGCGCGTCGAGGTCGGCCATGAGCTTGTCGATCTGCAGGACCACTCCGTCGACGGCGATCGCGGCGTCGGCGAGGCGCCAGCGGATGTCGGGGTCGTCGGCGTGGACGATGCCGCGCGTGACGTTGCGGCGCGTGGTGGCGAGGTCCGCGCCGACGATGATCGCGCGTTCTGCGATGCCGGTGTACACCGAGGCGATCAGCAGCTCGAACGCGCCGAAGATGCCCATCACGAACGGGTCCTGATTGGGACCGACGGGGGTCAGCGCCAGGACCTGGTCCGCGGCGATCGGGGCCCGGTCCAGCACGGTGGTGCACGACTGCGTGGCCCGCATCCCGTGCGTGTCCCAGTCCGGGACCGTCTCGACGGCGTCGGTGCGCTCTATCACGCCGAACACCAGGCGGGGATCGACCTCGGAGGTGCGGGCGAGCCGGCCGTGGACCACGAGGCGGTCCCACACGGGAGCGAGGGAGGTGAAGATCTTGGTGCCGCTGACCTGGTAGCCGCCGTCGCGCCGGGCGTCGGCCCGGGTCGAGGAGTCGAACAGCATGGCCTCGTTGCCGGGCTCGGAGATCCCGAAGGCGAACAGGCGGTTCGCCGCCGCGTCCTCGAGCATCGTGCGCACCGAGCCGGCTCCGAGCCGGTGGGCGTGCAGGGCGGCGCCGGTCACCACGAGATGCATGTTCATCGCCAGCGCCGTGGCCGGCGCGGCCTGCGCCAGGCGCCGCTGGACCTGGGTCGCCTCCAGCAGGCTCGCGCCGAGACCGCCGAGCTCGACCGGCACCAGCAGGCGCAGGTAGCCACGCTCGCGCAGATCCGCGAGATCCTGCTCCGGGAAGGTGTTCTCCCGGTCGTGGATCACGGCGCGCTCGCGGAACGTGTCCAGCAGGGAGGCGGGCAGCAGGTCGTCGGCGATGCTCATGGACCTACGCTAATCCAGCGCGCCCCGTTCCAGCACGCCGGGCAGCGCCGTCACTGCAGGCAGCTGGGGCCCAGCAGGGCCTTCAGGGAGGCGTACAGTGCGGCCGACGGCGACACCGAGAGGCGCTTGTCCAGCTGCATGAGCGTGGTGCGTCCCGGTTCCTGCAGGCGCAGACGCACCTCGCTGGAGCCGGGGTTGTCCTCGAGCACCCCACGCAGCTTCTCGGCGACAGCGCTGGTGGCGCGCATCGCCGGCAGAGCGATCACGACGGGCCCGTCGGGACCTGCGCCCGTCTCCGGGATCGACATCTCCATCACGCGCAGCTCGGGCATGCCCTTGGAGGTGTCCACCCGACCCTTCATCGAGACGATGAGGTCCTCGGCGAGCTCCGTGGCCACCGTCTGGTAGGTCGAGGGGAACATCAGGCAGTCGATGGAGCCCTCGAGGTCCTCGACCGTGGCGATGGCCCACATGTCGCCCTTCTTGGTGGTCTTGCGCTGCAGCGACGTGATCAGCCCGGCGATGGTGACCATGGAGCCGTCCTCGACGGCTCCATCGTCGGCGAGCGCACTGATCGACGTCGAGGAGTTCTGGGCGATGACGTGCTCGAGACCGTACAGGGGGTGGTCCGAGACGTACAGGCCCAGCATGTTGCGCTCGAAGGCGAGCTTCTCCTTGCGGTCCCACTCGGGGACGTCGGGGACGACGATGGTGGCGGCCGAGCCGGTGGCCACCCCGTCGTCACCACCGCCGGCGCCTCCGAAGACGTCGGCGAACAGGTCGTACTGGCCCTGGGCCTCCTTGCGCTTGACGTCGACCACGGAATCGACCGCGTCCTCATGGATCAGCACCAGGGAGCGGCGGTTCGCGCCCAGGGAGTCGAAGGCGCCGCCCTTGATCAGGGACTCGATGGTGCGCTTGTTGCACACCGACAGCGGGACCTTGTCCAGGAAGTCCGTGAAGGAGGTGAAGGCGCCCTTCTCCTCCCGCGTCTTGATGATTTCCTCGACCACGTGGGCGCCGACGTTGCGGATCGCCGAGAGACCGAAGCGGATGTCGTCGCCGACGGCGGAGAAGTAGAGGTCGGATTCGTTGACGTCCGGCGGCAGCACCGTGATGCCGCGGTGGCGGCAGTCCCCGAGGTACAGGCCCAGGCGGTCGCGGTTCTCCTGGGTGGAGGTCAGCAGGGCCGCCATGTACTCGGTGGGGTGGTTGGCCTTGAGGTAGGCGGTCCAGTAGGAGACCACGCCGTAGGCGGCCGAGTGGGACTTGTTGAACGCGTAGTCGGCGAAGGGCAGCAGCGTCTCCCACAGGGCCTTGACCGCCTCAGGGGAGTACCCGTTCTCCCGCATGCCGGCTTCGAAGGAGACGTACTGCTTGTCCAGCTCCGCGAGCTTCTTCTTGCCCATCGCGCGGCGCAGGATGTCGGCTTGGCCGAGGCTGTATCCGGCGACCTTCTGCGCCGTCTGCATCACCTGCTCCTGGTAGACCAGGACCCCGTAGGTCTCGCCGAGGATCTCGGCGAGCGGCTCCTCGAGCTCGGGGTGGATCGGGGTGATCTCCTGCAGCCCGTTCTTGCGCAGCGCGTAGTTGGTGTGCGAGTTCATGCCCATCGGCCCCGGGCGGTACAGCGCGGAGACGGCGGTGATATCGCCGAACTGGTCGGGCTTCATCTGCCGCAGCAGCGTGCGCATGCCGCTGCCATCGAGCTGGAAGACGCCCAGGGTGTCGCCGCGCTGGAGCAGCTCGTAGGTCTTCTCGTCGTCGAAGGGCAGCTGCTCCAGATCCGGCGGGGTCTTCCCGTTGCGCGCCATGTTGTCGACCGCGTCGGAGAGGACGGTGAGGTTCCGCAGGCCCAGGAAGTCCATCTTCAGCAGCCCGAGGGTCTCCAGGGTGGGGTACTCGAACTGGGTGATGATCTGGCCGTCGGAGGGGCGGCGCATCATCGGCACGATGTCGATCAGCGGGTCGCTGGACATGATGACCGCGCAGGCGTGGACGCCCCAGCCGCGGGTCAGGCCCTCGACGCCCTTGGCGATCTCGACGACCTTCTGGACGTCGGGGTCCTCGTCGTGGATCTTGCGGAACTCCCCCGCCTCGGCGTAGCGCGGATGATCGGGGTCGAAGATTCCCTTGATCGGGATGTCCTTGCCCATCACCGTCGGCGGCAGCGCCTTGGAGAGACGGTCGCCCATCGCGTACGGGTAGTCCAGGACGCGAGCGGCGTCCTTGAGGGAGTTCTTCGTCTTCATCACGCCGTAGGTGATGACCTGTGCGATGCGGTCGTCACCGTACTTGCGCTCCACGTACTCGATGACCTCGCCGCGGCGGCGATCATCGAAGTCGACGTCGAAGTCGGGCATGGAGACGCGGTCGGGGTTCAGGAACCGCTCGAACAGAAGCCCGTGCTCGAGCGGGTCGAGATCGGTGATGCGCATGGCGTAGGCGACCATCGAGCCCGCGCCGGAGCCACGGCCCGGCCCCACGCGGATGCCCTGCTCCTTGGCCCACTTGATGTAGTCCGAGACGACCAGGAAGTAGCCGGGGAATCCCATCTGCAGGATGATGCCGACCTCGTAGTCGGCACGCTGCTTGACCGCGTCGGGGATGCCCATCGGGTAGCGGTACTCCAGGCCGCGCTGGACCTCCTTGACGAACCAGGACTCCTCGTCCTCCCCGGGCGGGGTGGGGAAGTTGGGCATGTAGTTCGCGCCCTCGTCCGTGGTGCGGAAGTGGACGTCGCACATCTCGGCGATGCGCAGCGTGTTGTCGCAGGCCTCGGGGAACTCGCGGAACAGCTCGCGCATCTGGGCGGCGGACTTCAGGAAGTAGCCGGAGCCGCCGAACTTGAAGCGGTCGGGGTCACTCAGGCGCGACCCGGAGTTGATGCACAGCAGGACGTCCTGGATGGTGGCGTCCTCCTCGCGCACGTAGTGGAGGTCGTTGGTCGCCACCAGCGGGGCGCCGACAGCCTTGGCCACCGCCAGCAGATCCTTGGTCACCCGTTGCTCGATGGACAGGCCGTGGTCCATCAGCTCGATGAAGTAGTTCTCCTTGCCGAACATGTCCTGGAACTCGCCGGCCGCCTTGACCGCCTCGTCGAAGTGGCCCAGCCGAAGGCGGGTCTGGATCTCGCCGGAGGGACAGCCGGAGGTCGCGATCAGCCCGTCGGAGTACTTCGAGAGGATCTCGCGGTCCATCCGAGGCCACTTGCCCATCTGGCCGTCCAGCGAGGCCTCAGAGCCCAGCCGGAAGAGGTTGTGCATGCCCGCGGTGCTGCGCGAGAGCAGCGTCATGTGGGTATAGGCGCCACGAGCGGAGACATCGTCCCCGGCGATCTGCTGCTCGCGGGTCCCCCACTGGACACGGGTGCGATCGTGACGGCTGGTCCCGGGCGTCACATAGGCCTCCAGCCCGATGATCGGCTTGACCCCGGCGTTCTTCGCCGTCTTGTAGAACTCGTAGGCGCCGAACAGGTACCCGTGGTCCGTGATGGCCACGGCCTGCTGCTCCTGGCGGACCGTCTCCTCGACGAGTCTGTCGATCTTCGCCGCCCCGTCCAGCAGGGAGTAATCGGTGTGGACGTGGAGGTGCACGAAGTCGTCGGACATGCGTTCCAGGGTAGCCAGTCAGGCCCTGCGACGCGCCGCGCCGGGGCCGGTCCGACCCGTCGGGGAGGTCACCTCGGCGAGTCCGGCGTGTCGGGAATAGCGGGCTCAGGTCCCCGAGTCGTCGCCTTCGGCCTCCTGCTCGCGGCGCATGTCCGACAGGAGCGTGTTCATGTAGTCGTGGACATCCTCGAAGCTGAGGCTGCGCTCGTCGCGGCGAGGGGGGATGCCGCCCACGAAGGCGCCGCCGTGCCAGGCCATCGAGTCGTCCGGGAGGGTCGGGTCGTCACCGCGCCACAGGTCCAGGGGGATGCCGTGGGCGGCGAGGTCACGCGCGATCTCGTCGGCCTGGGCCGGGTCGCCGGAGCGCTGGAGCACGGCGACCAGCAGGGACTGGGCGGCCCATGCCGACGCATCGTCCGAGCTGCTCTCGCCGGGGTCGACCGATTCCTGGACCAGGGCGATGTAGCTCGCAGCGAGCTCGTCGGCGCCGTCCTCGTAATGGTCCTTGGCCACGCGCAGCGCGATGCGCGGCACCAGCTCGCGCGCGTCCCACAGCACCGCTGCGCCGACCAGCGCCATACCCACCCCGGTCGGGAAGTCCGGGTCCAGGGCGATGGGCG
The DNA here is from genome assembly GCF_042666875.1 of Brachybacterium sp. GCM10030267. Classification (NCBI taxonomy): domain Bacteria; kingdom Bacillati; phylum Actinomycetota; class Actinomycetes; order Micrococcales; family Dermabacteraceae; genus Brachybacterium; species Brachybacterium sp. GCM10030267. Next base: position 278,384 of record NZ_JBHTCX010000017.1, read on the forward strand.
TCGACGGCGACCGGCCGGCCCGGCGGGCGTCGTCGGCCTCGAGGTAGGCGCGGGCGGCCTCCGCGATCGCTGCGCGGGCGCGATCGTCGTCGCGCAGGGTCACCACTGCGCCGGCCGGGTCGATGCCCAGGCGGCGCGCGACCCGGGCGAAGGGGAAGTCGGGCCTTGCCAGGGCCGCGTCCCGGGATGGGGTCAGCGCACCGGAGGTCTGCTCGTCGCTCATGCCTCGACGGTAGCCGCTCCGCGACTCGGGCGCGTCACCGGTGGCCATCGCGCGAGGTGCTGCGGCGGGACCTGCCACGGCCGGTCAGCTGCTGCGCAGTGCCTCGAGCGCATCCTGCAGGTCGCGCGGGTACTGCGAGACGAACGTGACCTCCCGGCCGCTGACCGGATGGACGAAGCTGAGCTCCATCGCGTGGAGCCACTGACGGATCAGGCCGATGCGCGCCGCGAGCGTCGGATCCGCGCCGTACAGCGGGTCGCCCACCAGCGGATGGTGCAGCGCGGCCAGGTGCACGCGGATCTGATGGGTGCGGCCGGTCTCCAGTCGCACCTTCAACAGCGTGGCGCCGTGGAGCGCTTCCAGCGTCTCGTAGTGCGTCACCGAGTGCTTCCCGTCGCGGCGCACGGCGAATTTGTAGTCGTGGTTCGGGGAGCGGGCGATCGGGGCCTCGATGGTGCCCTGCGGTTGGTCCGGGGTCCCCTGGCAGACGGCGTGATACACCTTGCCGACCTCGCGGGCGCGGAAGGAGTCCTTCAGCGTGGTGTAGGCGCGCTCGGTGCGGGCGACGACCATCAGGCCGCTGGTGCCGACGTCCAGCCGGCTGACGATGCCCTGGCGGTCGGGGTCACCGCTGGTGCGGATGCTCACGCCGGCGGCGGCGAGATGCCCCAGCACCGTCGGCCCGGACCAGCCGGGACTGGGGTGTGCGGCGACGCCGACGGGCTTGTCGATCACCACGATGTCGTCGTCCTGGTGGACCAGGCTCATGCCCTCGGCGATCATCGGCCGGACCTCGGCGGCGGGACGCTCATCGGGCAGCTCGACGTTCAGCATCGCCCCGGGCTCCAGACGGGTGGAGCGTGACGGTGCCTGCCCGTCGATCTCGACGTGGCCGCCGTCGATGAGGTCGGCGGCACGGCTGCGCGAGAGGCCCAGCATGCGCGAGATGCCCACGTCCACGCGCTCGCCGGCGAGTCCGTCGGGAACCATGAGGAAGCGCGAGGAGCTCACCGGGGGTCCTCCGTGCTCGATGCGTCGTCGGCGCTCGGCCGGTCGTCCGTGCTCGGTCCGTCCTCGCTGCTCGGTCCGTCGACGGCGGACGGCGAGGTCTCTGCCCGCTCCGCTCCAGCTCGTGCCTCGGCCTCGGCCACGGCCGGATCGGCGGCATGGCCGAGCACCCCCAGCAGCACGATGAGGATGGCGCCGCCGACGACGCCCATGTCCGCCACGTTGAAGACGGGCCAGTTGGGCAGCTCGAGGAAATCGACGACCTCGCCGCGGAAGGGGCCGGGGTCGCGCAGCAGCCGGTCATGGATGTTGCCCAGGGCCCCGCCGAGGATGAGGCCGAGCGCGAGGGTGTACCAGAGCGAGCGCACCGCGCGCACGGCGAAGATCAGCACGCCGATCACGATGACCATCTGCAGGCAGGTCACCACCGGGGTGATCCCGGCGCCCATCCCCCAGGCCGCGCCGGAGTTGTACAGCAGCGTCAGCTGGAGGACCTCACCGAGGAACGGCTGGGGCTCGAGCTCCGTCAGGTTGTGCTCCGCCCATGCCTTGGTGATCTGGTCGGCCACGGCGATCACCGCGGCGACGGCGGCCATCCCCGTCAGGACGACGAGACGGCTCACACGGCGACGAGCGCCGGACCCCTCGGGCCCGGCGCTCGTCGGCGTGGAAGCAGCGTGGTTCACAGACCGAAGTTCGCCTGCTTGTCCTGCGTCTCGCTCGTGTCCAGCTCGCGGAGCTGGTTCTCGAGGTAGTTGCGCAGACGGTTGCGGTAGTCGCGCTCGAAGGTGCGCAGGCCCTCGATGGTCTTGTCGAGCTCGGCCTTCTTAGTCTCGAGCTCGGCCAGCGTGGTGCGGGACTTCTCCTCCGCCTCGGAGACGATGCGGCGGTGCTCCTCGTTGGCCTCGGAGATGAGCCGGTCGCGCTCGTCCTCACCGTTCTTGACGTACTCGTCGTGAAGGCGGTTCGCCAGGGCGATGATGCCGGCCGCGGACTGGTCCGGGCTGCCCTGGTCGGCGACAGCGGGAGCGCCGGCGACGGGCTCCTCGGCCGGAGCCTCCGCGACCGCGGGCTGCTGAGCCGTCGTCTCGGCGTCGACATCCGCCGTCGCCGAGACCGGGGTCTCGTCGATGACCGCCTCGTCCTCGACGACCGGGGCGTCGGTGGCCGCTGCGGCAGCAGGCGCGGACTCGAGCTCGGCGATGCGGTTGTGCGCCTCCTCGAGCTCCTTGGTCAGGCGGTTGTTCTCGTCGATCAGCTCTTGCAGGCGCGGCAGGATGTCGTTGTCGAGGTAGTTGTCCACCTCGTCCATGTCATAGCCCTCGGAGAACCGGACCGGGGTGAACCGCTTGGACAGCAGGTCATCGGGCATCAGAGCCATGGGTCACCTTCTCGTCGTTCTGGGGTCGTGGTGCGCGTACGGCGCGGTGCCGACAGCCTAGCGGATGTTGGAGGACGTCCTGGACGCCGCGCGCATCAGCGCGCGAGCGGGGCCAGCACGGCAAGCAGGATCCAGCCGCCGACGAGCAGGATCATCAGGCTCAGGTCGAGGGCGACGGGGCCCAGGCGCAGCGGAGGGATCAGGCGCCTCAGTGCCTTCACGGGCGGATCGGTCAGCGTGTAGACGACCTCGAAGAGCACCAGCACCAGCCCCGAGGGGCGGAAGTCACGGGCGTAGGCCTGGATCCATTCCAGGACCAGACGTGCCAGCAGCACGAGTGTGTACACCAGGACGGCGATGTACAGCACCGCGGCGACGAATTGCACCGAAATGCTCAGCTCTGGTTGTAGAAGCCGGTGTCGTCGGCCGAGGTGTCCCCGTCGACCTCGACGAACTCCGGCGAGAGCAGGAAGACCTTGGAGGTGACGCGCTCGATGTCGCCGCGCAGGCCGAAGATCAGCCCGGCGCAGAAGTCGACCATGCGCTTGGCGTCGCCGTCCTGCATCTCCGAGAGGTTCACGATGACGGGGACCCCGTCGCGGAAGGACTCGCCGATCGCCTTGGCGTCGTTGTAGGAACGCGGATGGATCGTGGTGATGCGATGCATCGACTCCTCCACTGCGGGCGCCATGGGCACCACGTTCGACCGCTGTCGGATCGGGGTCACCTGGGCCTCCCGTTCGGGTGCGGGCTCCGGGCCACGCTCGGTGCGGCGAGCCGGAGCGGCCGCCTCGTCCTGGCGGATCCGCTCGTCCTCGTAGTATTCGTCGTCGACCTCATTGGCGAGGCCGAGTGCGACCATGGCGTTGCGCCAGTTGCCCATCGCAGATCTCCCAGTTCGTTGTTCACGCTGACCTGGGCTTCGGGGAAGCACGGGGAGTGCGTGGAAGCCCTTCTCCCCAGAAAGTACAGCAGGGCTTTCCGCCTCCACGGGAAGCGGTCGGCGTGTCGTGGGGCCGTGTCGTGCGATGTCACTCCCGACGGATCACGCCGGCGAAGCGACCGGTCCGTGCCGCTCGCCGATAGGAGAAGTACTCCTCGTCCTCGAGTGTGCACGCAGCGCCTGCGTCGATCGCGGCCGCCGGGACCCCGGCCTCGGTGAGCACGGCGACCGCCCCGGCGCGCAGGTCGAGAGCGGGCGTGCCCCAGCGGGTCACGGCATGGACGGCGGGCAGGAGCTCGGCGGCCTGGTCCCGCATCTGCTCCGGCACCTCGTAGCACTGCCCGCAGATCGACGGGCCGACGGTGACCGTCACATCCTCGGGCCGGGCACCGAAGCGCGCCATCTCGACCACGGTCCTCTCCAGCACCCCGCCGAGCAGCCCGGCGCGACCGGCGTGGGCCGCCGCGACGGTCCCCGAGACCGGGTCGGACAGCAGAACCGGCAGGCAGTCGGCGACCATGATGGCCAGCGCCACGTCGCGCCGGGTCGTGACCAGCGCATCCGCCGTGACGACGGGGACGGGCCCCGTCTCGGGCAGCACGTGGACGTCGGCCGAGTGGACCTGGTCGACGAACACGAGCGGCGCACCGACGGCCTCCGCCACCAGCTGACGGTTGTGCTCGACGCACTCCGCGTCGTCCCCGACGTGACGTGCGAGGTTCAGCCCGGTGAAGTCTCCGGTGCTCACTCCCCCGGTCCGCCCCGTGAACAGGGCGCGGGCCCCGCGATGTCGCGAGGCCCGCACCGGGAGAGCTGAGCTCACTTCAGGAAGGACGGCAGATCGAGGTCGTCGTCGTCCGACGGCGGCTCCTCGATGCGCGGGGGCCGCGCCGGCTCCTCCTGGGTGCGGGGCGCCGACTGCGAGCCGTCCTGACCCTGCTGCGGGGGCTGGGCCTGCTGCTCCCCGCCGTGGTGACCGGACTGACCGTGCTCCTCCGCCTGGCCGTTCTGACCTGCCTGGCCGCTCTGTCCCGACTGACCGTTCAGGGCGGCCTGACCGTACTGGCCGGACTGACCGTTCTGGCCGGTCTGGCCGTACTGCCCCTGAGCGGACCCGGCCTGCTCGGTCGCGGATCCGGCCTGGTCCTGACGGGACGGCGAGAAGGTCTGCTGCGGCAGCCCCCAGGCACCCGGCGTGGCGGCCGCACCGGCGCCCGCGCCGACAGCGGCCGGCCGCTCCGTGCCCGAGGCCGACGGCTGCGACTGCTGTGAGGAGGCACGCGGAGCGGGGATCGGCTCGGAGCGCTGCAGCGGCGGGGTCTCCGCGCGCGGGGCGGGCCCGCCGCCCTCGAAGCCGGCGGCGATGACGGTCACCCGGACCTCGTCCCCGAGGGCGTCGTCGATGACGGAGCCGAAGATGATGTTCGCGTCGGGATGGGCGGCCTCCTGGACCAGGCGAGCGGCCTCGGAGACCTCGTACAGCCCGAGGTCGCTGCCGCCCTGGATGGAGAGCAGCACGCCGTAGGCGCCGTCGATCGAAGCCTCCAGCAGCGGGCTGGAGACGGCGAGCTCGGCGGCCTGCAGGGCACGGTCGTCCCCGCGGGCCGAGCCGATGCCCATCAGGGCGCTGCCGGCCCCTTGCATGACGGATTTGACGTCGGCGAAGTCGAGGTTGATCAAGCCCGGCGTGGTGATCAGGTCCGTGATGCCTTGGACACCGGACAAGAGGACCTGGTCCGCCGATTTGAAGGCATCGAGCATCGAGACCTGCTTGTCCGCGATGGACAGCAGGCGATCGTTGGGGATGACGATGAGGGTGTCGACCTCGGCCTGGAGCGCGTCGATGCCGGACTCCGCCTGCGTGGAGCGGCGGCGTCCCTCGAAGGTGAAGGGTCGGGTGACGACACCGATCGTCAGCGCGCCGAGGCTGCGGGCGATCTTGGCGACCACCGGGGCGCCACCGGTGCCGGTGCCGCCGCCCTCACCGGCGGTCACGAAGACCATGTCTGCGCCGCGGAGGACCTCTTCGATCTCCTCGGCGTGGTCCTCGGCGGCGCGCTTGCCCACCTCGGGGTCGGCGCCGGCACCGAGACCACGGGTGATCTCCTTGCCGACGTCGAGCTTGACGTCCGCGTCCGACATGAGGAGCGCCTGGGCATCGGTGTTGATCGCGATGAACTCGACGCCCTTCAGGCCGGAGTCGATCATGCGGTTGACAGCGTTGACACCTCCGCCGCCGACGCCGACGACCTTGATGACTGCTAGGGAGATCTGGGTTCCGGCCACGTTTGGGTCCTTGCTCTTGTCGTTCACCTGCAGAGAGGGGCCTGCGTCGCATCTGGTCGCCGACTGCCGAAGAACCCTCAACCTCGACTCGAGGTTCGGACTTCGGGGCGCCTCTCCTTTCCTTTGACGCTATGGACGAGGACACGTGCACGCAAACACCACGGGCGCGTGTCGGCCGCGGATGGCGGGATGGATCACCGCCCGTGGATCCTCCGGCTCGCAGCGTGGGCCGGCGAGGGCAGATCAGCGCGTGACCGGGGCGACCGGGGAGGAGACGTCGATGACGTCGCCCGGCTGGGAGACCAGTGCCTGGACCACATCCACCTTCAGCTCGGAGTCGGCCGCGTCGCCCCACACGACCGTCTTGGTGCCGCCGTCCTCCAGGGCGAGTTCGAGCGTGACATCGCTGTCGCTGGAGGCGGAGACCTTCTGGACGGACCCGCGCAGCGTCTCCGGCATGGCGGCGAGGACCTCGCTCATCGCGGCCGTGGCGCCCTCGGGGTCCGAGGAGTTCTCATCGAGCACGAAGGGCACCAGAGTGGCCCCCTCGGCCGCTGCGGCGGGAAGCTCCTGCCCCTGGGCGTCGAGCACCGCGGTGCTCCCGTCGGTCCGGGTCAGCTGGGCGACCGGGGTGGCCTCGGTGACGGTGACGTGGACGCCGTCGGGCCAGGCACGCTCGACCTCCGCGGACTCCACTCCCGGGACACCGGCGACGTCCTCGGCGATCTCGGAGCCCGGCAGCAGCAGCACGCTGTCCCCGGTATGGCCCTCGACCGCTTCGCGCACCTGCTGCTCCTCGACGTAGCCGAGCCCCGCGATGGTGATCTCGCGGACCTGGAGCGAGGGCAGGAACACCGCGGTGGCGAGGCCTGCCACGATCAGCAGTGCGAGCGCCGAGACCGTGGCCAGGATCGCCCGGCGGCGGCGGCGCCAGGGACGGCCCGCGACGAGGTCGCGGAAGCGACCGGCGGCCGGGACGACGGAGCCGCCCTCCGCGCCATCGCCACCGGCCGTGCCGCGATAGGCATCACCGCGCCGACCGACGCGCCTCGCGCGCGGACCAGCGGTTCCTGTGGTGCCGGCACTCTCCGGACGGGATGACGCCGAGCGACGCGCCGCGGAGCTGGGACTCGTCGCCGACGGCGCGGGTGACGGGGACTGCGGCGCCGGGCGCCGGTTCAGTGAGGTCGTGGACGCGACCGGATTCGCGGAGGCGGGCGATGATGCCGAGGCAGCAGAGGTCGCCGAGGATCCCGCGGACGACGAGGGCGAGGACCGCTCCCGAGAGGCAGGCGCCGCGGAGCTGGGACTCGTCGCCGACGGTGAGGAGCCGTCCGGTCGCCGGGTCGCGGCGGGGCGGGCCGCGGGGGATGCGGGCCGGGTCGGCCGGACCGGCCGCGGAGCAGTGGGGCGGCGAGCCATCACGTCTCCTCCCGTGGCGAATCGAGGGCGGCCATCACGGCAGGCGTGAGCTCGACGACGTCTCCCGCGCCGAGCATGAGCAGCAGGTCCCCGGGCCGCGCGACCTCGCGCACGGTCGCGGGGAGCTCGTCGCTCGCCGTCAGCGGCTGCACACTCGCGCCGGGGGCGTGGGCGGTGATGGTGCGGGCGTCGATGCCCGGGTCGGGGTCCTCGCGGGCCGCGTAGACGGGCAGCACCCAGGAGCGATCGGCGCCGCCGAGCACTGCGGCGAAGTCCGCCGCGAAGTCGCGGGTGCGGGAGAAGAGGTGAGGCTGGAACGCGACCAGCACGCGACCGCCGCGCTGCTGCGTCTCGACGATGCCCCGGGCGGCCTCGATGGTGGCGGCGACCTCGCGGGGATGGTGGGCGTAGTCGTCGACGACGGTCACTCCCCCGGCCAGGCCCGCGACGTCGAAGCGCCGCGAGGCCCCCGTGAAGGTGGCCAGGCCTCCCAGCAGCGCGCCGACGTCCGCGTCGGGGACGGCGGCGCTCACGGCCGCCAGGGCCCCGACCGCGTTGAGGACGTTGTGATGGCCGGCCACCGAGAGCTCGCAGGTGTACCGGTCCGCGGATGTCCCGATCTCGATCTCGGCCCCGGCCGCGCCGCCGCGCTCGGACAGCACCCGCCAGTCGGCGCCGGGATCGCTGCCGTACGTGGTCACCGGGACGCCGCGAGCCGCGGCCCGCTCCCCCAGCGCGCGGGCGCCGGGATCGTCGGCACAGACGATAAGGCTGCCACCGGGCACGATCTGCATGGTCAGCGCGTCGAAGGCCGCGGTGAGGGTCTGCTCGTCGCCGTGGAAGTCGAGATGGTCGGGCTCGAGGTTGGTGACCACCAGGGAGCGCGGCGAGAAGGCGAGGAAGGACCCATCGGACTCGTCGGCCTCGATGACTGCGATGCCACCGCCGGGTCCGGTCGCGCCGTCGGGCGCGGAGCCGGCGCCGGGCACGGAGCCGGCACCGGGCGTGGAGGCACTGCCAGGCGCGGAGTTGTCGCCGGTGCCGCCGAATCCCGCATTGCGACCGAGGTCCGGCACGGCCGCGCCGAGTGCCCAGGCGGGATCCTGGCCGGCGCCCCGCAGCGCCATGACGGCCATACCCGTGGTCGACGTCTTCCCGTGCGTCCCCGCGACGGCGACCAGTTCCCTGCCCGCGAGGAGACCGGCGAGGGCGGCTGCACGGTGGATGACGGGGATGCCGCGCTCGTGCGCGGCGAGGACCTCGGGATTGTCGGGCCGAACGGCGGTGGAGACCACGACCACGTCGACGTCCTCGGCCAGCAGGGCGGCGTCGAAGCCGATGCCGATGCGGGCCCCCGCCTCGCGCAGAGGGCCGATGAACTGGCCGTCCTGGGAATCGGAGCCGCTGACCTGCAGACCGGCCTCGAGGGCGAGGCGGCCGACGGCGGACATGCCGGCGCCTCCGATGCGGACCACGTGCAGGCTGCGGACCGCGCGGTCGGCCGGCCAGCTGGGCTGGGTGATGACGTCCCCGGGGCGCAGGATGGAGCGCGGCGCCGGGTGATCCCAATGGCCGGGGCGGGCTTCGACGGGGCTCATGTGGTCACCGTAGCCGGGCGGTGGGCGCGACCGGCTCAGGCTCGGCGTGCGACGCCGGTCACGACGTCGGCCATGACCTCGGCGGCGTCGGTGATGCCGAAGGCGCGGGCGGCGTCGGCCATGGTCCTCAGGCGCTCGGGGTCCTGGAGGAGCGGGAGGACGTGGTGGCGCAGATGGGCGGCATCGAGGTCCGCGTCCTCGACCATGAGGGCGCCGCCGGCGGCCACCACGTCGCGGCCGTTCAGGGCCTGCTCGCCGTTGCCGATCGGCAGCGGGACCAGGACCGAGGGCAGGCCGATCGCCGTGAGCTCGCAGACCGTGCCGGCTCCGGAGCGGGTCAGCGCGAGGTCAGCGGCGGCGTAGGCGTCCTCCATCGCGGTGACGTACTCGACGACCCGGTGGCCGGGTCGTCCGGTGAGGCCGTCGGCCTTGCCCCGGCCGGTGATGTGGAGGATCTGGGTGCCGGCGGCGATGAAGGAGTCTGCGGCCTCGGCCACGGCACGGTTGAGGCGTTGGGCGCCGAGGGAGCCGCCGGTGGCCAGCAGGACCGGCGCCGAGGGGTCGAGGTCCAGCGCCCGGCGCGCTTCGTCGCGGCGCGCGGCCCGGTCGAGGTGGGCGATGCCCTCCCGCATCGGCATGCCGATGTGGCGGGCTCCGGGAAGCTTGGTGCCCTCGAGGGCGGTGAGCACGGCGGCGGCGCGGCGGGCTCCGAGCCGGTTGGCCAGGCCGGGGCGCCGGTTGGCCTCGTGCAGGACGACGGGCAGGCCCGCGGAGGCGGCGGCAAGGTAGGCGGGCGGACAGACGTAGCCGCCGAATCCGGCGACCACGTCGATCCGGCGCTCGCGCAGGAGCGTGCGGACCTCGCGCAATGTGCGTGTGAAGCGGGCGGGGAAGCGCAGTGCGGCGCCGTCGGGGCGCCGCGGGAACGGCACCTTGTCGATGGTCGCCAGCTCGTAGCCGGCGGCAGGGACCAGATCGGTCTCGAGGCCGTCCGGAGTGCCGAGCACGAGCACCTCGGCATCCGGGGTGCGCCGGCTGATCTGGGCGGCGGTGGCGAGCAGCGGGGAGACGTGGCCTGCGCTGCCGCCGCCGGCGAGCAGGATGCGGACGGGAGCGGGCGCGGTCATCGTGTCCTCCGTGAGGACGGCGCAGACTTCCGCGACGCCCGGGACTGGCGGGACCCGGTGGAGTTCCGGCTGCCCGCGGCGTTGTGCGTGCCGGCGGGCTTCCGGGAGCCGCCGGTCCCGGAGGGTCCGCCGGACGTCCGGGTACCGCCGGGCTTCGAGGACCCCGAGGGGCCCGAGGGTCCTGCCGTCGAGGTCTTCGACGATGTCGAGCTCCGCCCGGTCTTGGCCCGGCCGCGGCGCGGGCGCGCGTCGGACTTCCCGGCGGCGTCGCGCGGTGCGGGCAGCACGCTGATGGAACGGCGCACCGCCCCCATGCGCGCGCCGATCGCCTCGCGGGCGCCGGGCTCCCGGCGGGCGAAGGAGATGAGTACTCCCAGTGCCGCCATGGAGGCGAGCAGGGCCGAACCGCCCGAGGAGATGAAGGGCAGCGGCACACCGATCACGGGCAGCAGGCCGGTGACCACCATCATGTTCACGAAGGCCTGGCCCAGCAGCCAGGCGCTGATGCCGGCGATGGTGATCTGGGTGAAGTGGTCCTCGATCCGCGTGATCATGCGGAACATGATCAGGGCGAGCACGGCGAACAGGGCGAGCACGCCGAGGGTGCCGAGCAGTCCCAGCTCCTCGCCGATGATCGCGAAGATGTAGTCGTCCTCGGCCGCCGGCAGCCGGCCCCATTTCATGCGGGACTCGCCGAGCCCGACGCCCCACCAGCCGCCCTCGGCCAGGCCCATCAGACCCTGCTCGGCCTGATAGCAGGAGTCGCCCTCGCAGGTGCCATGGAGCCAGTTGCCGATGCGGGCCATACGGTTCGCGCTGGTGATGGTCAGGGCGATCACGCCTGCCAGGCCCGCGGCGCCGACGGCCAGGAACCACCGTCGTGGCACGCCGGCCACCCACACGGCCCCGGCGACGAGCAGACACATCACCATCGCGGTGCCGAGATCATGACCGAGGACGACCAGGCCCAGCGCGGCGACGATGCCGGGGACCAGCGGGAACAGCATGTGTCCGGGCCGGTGGAGCAGGGGGCGCTTGGTCGCGAGCAGGGCTCCCAGCCATACGGCGAGGGCGAGCTTGAGGAACTCCGAGGGCTGGAGGGTCTGGCCGCCGATGCTGATCCAGTTGCGGTTGCCGTCGACCTCCACCCCGAGACCGGGGACGTGGACGAGGCACTGCAGCGCCAGCCCGAGGCCGAGCAGCGGCCAGGCGGCCTTGCGGTAGAACCCGGTCGGGAGGCAGGCGGCGACGACGAGCAGGACCAGCCCCATCGCCGCGAAGGTGCCCTGCCGGAACAGCCCGGCGAACCCCGAGTTGCCCCGCGAGATGTTCAGGACCGCGCTCGAGGACAGGACCATCACCAGGCCCACGCCGATCAGCAGGGTCCCGACGATGATGAGTCCGTAGAAGTCCAGGGCCGGGGACCGCAGCCAGGAGCAGACGCCGTCACGCACGCGGGTCCCGATGTTCCCCAGCGGCTGGTCCTCGTCGGGACGGACGACAACGGCGGACCGGCGGGAATCCTGCCCCTGCCGGGTCCGCTGCCCCTGCGGGGTCCGCTGCGTCTGACGGGTCTCGTCGATCGTCATGCGCTCGCTCCTGGCAGTCGGGATACGGCCGCCGCGAACAGATCCCCCCGCTCCGCGTAGTCACGGAACTGGTCGATGGACGCGGCGGCCGGTGCCAGCAGCACCACGTCCCCTGCGGTGGCGAGGGATCTCGCGGCCTGGACCGCATCCTCCATGAGCCGGGTGCGCCCGGCGGCATCGTCAGTGTCACCCGGATCGATGCGCCGCACGGGGACGTCGGGGGCGTGTCGCTGCAGTGCCGCGGTGAACGGCGCCTCGTCGCGTCCCAGCAGGACGACCCCGGTCAGCCGATCGCGGGCGGAGGCGACCAGCTCGCTGAGGTCCGCGCCCTTGGTGTCACCTCCGGCGATCCACACGATGCGCTCGGCCGCACGGAGCGAGGCGGCCGCGGCGGCCGGGTTGGTGGCCTTGGTGTCGTCGACGAAGGTGATGCCGTCCACCGTCGCGATCTGCTCCGCCCGGTGGCCGCCCATCCGGTAGGCGCGCAGTCCGTCGCGGACCGCTGGGGCCGGGACGCCGTAGGCACGCGCCAGCGCCGCCGCGGCCAGCGCGTCGAGCACGACGTGGGGGCCTGCCCCGTGCGGACCGAGGTGCTCGAGGTCGGCGAGGGTGCCGATCTCGGCCGCGGCGCTGCGACGCTCGGCGAGGAAGGCGCGGTCGACCAGGACCCCGTCGACCACGCCCAGTTCGGACAGGCCCGGTGAGCCCAGTGTCAGGCCGACGGCCCGGGCGCCCTCGACGACGTCGGCGTCCTCGACCAGGCGCAGGGTGGTCTCGTCGGCGACGGTGTAGATGCAGGCGGTGCGCACGCCCTCGTAGATCCTGCCCTTGGCGCGCGCGTACTCCTGGGCTCCGCCGTGCCAGTCGAGGTGGTCGGCGCTGACGTTCAGCACCGCGGCGGCCTCGCAGTCCAGGTGTTCGGTCCAGTGCAGTTGGAAGCTGGACAGCTCGATCGCCAGCACGTCGAAGCCCTCGGGGTCCAGCGCCGCCTCGATGACGGGCAGCCCCACGTTGCCGCAGGCTACTGCTCGCAGGCCCGCATGCTGCAGGATCGATTCGAGCATGGTGACCGTCGTGGTCTTGCCGTTGGTGCCGGTGACCCCCAGCCAGGCGGGCCCGTCGGGCGCCTGCATCCGGCGGGCCAGTTCGACCTCGCTCCACACCGGGATCCCGGCTTCTGCCGCCTCGGTCAGCAGCGGCTGATCGGGGCGCCATCCCGGCGAGGTCACCACCACGTCGATCTCGCGGTCGCGGGGAAGGGCGAGGGTGTGCTCCCGGCCGAGGCGGACCTCGACCCCGAGCACCTCGAGGATCTGGGCCCGCTCGCGGATCGCGGGGGTCTCGGAGCCGTCGACGACGAGCACCCGGGCACCGCGCTGCATGGTCTGGTCCGCGACGGCGTAGCCGGAGACGCCGAAGCCGGTGACCAGGATCCGCAGTCCCGACACGTCGAGCCCGGGCCAGGGCCGGTCCTCGACGGCGCGAGGCCGGCCGGCAGGCCCCGTCGCGGTCGCGGTCATGAGGTGAGCCTCGGCAGGGCGTCGAGGTAGAAGATGCCCAGGCCCACCCCGGCGAGGATGCCGGCGACGATCCAGAAGCGCACCACGATGGTGACCTCGTTCCAGCCCTTGAGCTCGAAGTGGTGCTGCAGCGGTGCCATGCGGAACACGCGCCGCCCGGTGAGTTTGAAGCTGCCGACCTGGATGATCACCGACAGCGAGATCATCACGAACAGGCCGCCGATGATCGCGCCCAGGATCTCGGTGCGGGAGACGATCGTCAGCCCCGCGATCGCGCCGCCCAGGGCGAGCGAGCCGGTGTCCCCCATGAAGATCTTGGCGGGCGAGGTGTTCCACCACAGGAAGCCGACGCTGGCCCCGATGATCGCGGCGCACAGCACGGCGGCGTCCAGGGGGTCCCGGGCCTCGTAGCAGCGCACCATTCCCCCGGCGTCGAGATCGACGTTGCACACCTGGCGCCATTGCCAGAAGCACACGACCAGATAGGTCGCGGTGAAGATGATGGTCGCCCCGCTCGCGAGACCGTCGAGCCCGTCCGTGAGGTTCACCCCGTTGGACCAGGCCGCGACCAGGAAGTTCGCCCAGATCGCGAACAGGATGAAGCCGAGCACGGTCCCGCCGAAGGCGAGATCCAACCAGGGGATGTCCCGCACCAGGGACAGCTGGGTCGAGGCCGGGGTGTTGCCCTCGCCGTCGGGGAACAGCAGGGCGAGCACCGCGAACGCGGTCGCGACCAGGAACTGGCCGAGCAGCTTGGCGCGGGGACGCAGACCGAGGCTGCGCTGCTGGGAGATCTTGAGGTAGTCGTCGAGGAAGCCGACGACGCCGAGCCCGACCATGAGGAACAGCACCAGCAGCACCGAGACGCTGGGGGGCGTCAACAGCACCAGGTGGGAGAGGGAGTATCCGAGGATCGTGGCCAGGATGATCGCCACGCCGCCCATGGTGGGCGTGCCGCGCTTGGTGGCGTGCGAGGTGGGTCCGTCGTCGCGGATGAACTGGCCATAGCCGCGTTTGACCAGGAGCTTGATGTACAGCGGGGTCCCCGCGATGGAGAGGATGAGGGCACCGGCGCCCGCGATGATGATCGCGATCATGCGTCGTCTCCTCCATCCGCCCGCGAGGTGGGCTGAACCTGCCGCTCCAGGTGCGCGATCAGTGGCTGGGCGATCTGCCGCAGACCGGCGTCCCGGGACGACTTCAGCAGCACCGCGTCTCCGGGCGCCACCGTACGTTCTAGCACAGCGATCGCATCCTCCACGGTCTCGAGGTATTCGGACTCGCCCCCGAAGCTGCCCTCGAGGCTCGCGCCATGGTGGATGGGGGCCGCGCCGTCGCCGACGACATACAGCTGGCTGATGTTCAGCCGCACCACCAGCCGGCCGATCTCGTCGTGCAGACGCACCGAGTCCGGGCCGAGCTCGAGCATCTCGCCGAGGACCGCGATGGTGCGGCGCCCCCGTCCGAGGTGGGCCAGGGTCTTCAGCGCGTGCCGCATCGAATCCGGGTTCGCGTTGTAGGCGTCGTCGATGATCAGCGCGCCGCCCGCGCGGATGGCCTCCATGCGCTGGCCGGAGGCGAGCTTGGCACCATCCAGCGCGGCGACCGCGGCGGCGGGGTCCACCCCGGCGGCCAGCGCCGCGCTCAGGGCGGCGACCGCCGTGGCGGCCAGGTGCTCGCCGAGGAGGTCGGGGCGCACCGGGAAGCGCCCGGCCGGGATCGGCTCGCCGCGCAGGGTGGTCACTCCCTCGGGGACGACGAGGGTGAAGCGGATCCGTGCCTCGTCGTCGAGGGTGAGGTCGTCCCCGCGCACGTCGCCGGAGGTGAAGCCCCACATCAGGGAGTCGGCGGCGGTGCGGGACGCCATCGCCGCCACCCGCGGGTCCTCCGCGTTCAGGACTGCCCGTCCGGTCGCCTCGAGCGCTTCGACGAGCTCGCTCTTGGCCGTCGCGATCGCCTCGACGCTGCCGAACTCGCCGAGGTGGGCGCTGCCGACGTTGAGGACGAGGGAGATGTCGGGGCGCGCGATGGCGGTCAGTGCCGCGATGTGCCCGATGCCGCGGGCGCCCATCTCCAGGACGAGGAAACGGGTCTCGCTGGTCAGCCGCAGCACTGTCAGCGGCAGCCCGAGTTCATTGTTGAAGCTGCCGACGGGTGCGATCGTCGGCCCCTGTGTGCGCAGGATCGTGCCGAGCAGATCCTTGGCGCCGGTCTTGCCGGCGCTTCCGGTGATCGCCACGACCACCAGGTCCGGGCCCACCTCCCGGGCCCGTGCGAGCTGGGCCCGCGCCAGCTGGGACAGGGCCTCGCGCACGTCGTCCACCAGGACCGCGGGCACCCCGAGGTCCCGGGAGGCGAGCGCGAGCGCGGCGCCGGCCTCACGGGCGACGCCGAGGTAGTCGTGGCCATCGGCGTGCTCGCCGGCGAAGGCGGCGAAGAGGTCACCGGTGGTGACCTCGCGGGAGTCGATGCGGGCCTCGCCGGTGACGGTCTCGTCCCCGGTCGCTCCGCCCACCAGTCGGCCGCCGGTGATGTCGGCGATCTCCCGTGCCGTGGTTGTGAGCATGGTCAGCGTCCTCCGTCGGTGTCGTCGGCGCCCGATCCGCCGCGCGCGGCCAGCGCGTCGCGCAGCCGGAGGCGGTCATCGAACGGATGGACGATACCGCCGATCTGCTGTCCGGCCTCGGCCCCCTTGCCCGCCACGAGGATGGTGTCTGCCACGTCGGCCAGTCGGACGGCGAGATCGATCGCGTCGCCCCGTCCTTCCACGTCGTGGACCTGCGCGTTCGTCCCTGCGGGGATGCCGGAGCGCACGGCGCGGCGGATCTCGGCCGGGTCTTCGGTGCGGGGGTTGTCGTCCGTGATGATCACCACGTCCGCGAGGCGGGCGGCGACCTCGCCCATGACCGGTCGTTTGCTGCGGTCACGGTCCCCGCCGGCTCCCATCACGACCAGCAGCCGTCGGGTGCCCGGGACGGTGCGCAGGGTGCTCAGCGCCTGTTCGAGGGCGTCGGCGGTGTGGGAGTAGTCGACCACGCCGCGCACCGGCTCCAGGGCCACCAGCTCCATCCGACCGGGCACCGTGCCGGCCTCGGCGAGGGCGCGGGTCACGTGGGGGCCGCTGTGCCCGACCGCGGCCAGCAGCAGCTCGGCGGCGAGGGTGTTGGCGACGTAGTGGCGGCCGGGGAGGGCGGCGTGCAGCGTGCGCGTCCCCTCGGGGCCGTGGACGGTGAATGTGCTGCCGTACTCCTCGGCGCGGATGGCGCTCGCGGTGTGATCCGCCTGCACCTCGGGCAGGGTGGCATAGGTGGTCACGGGCACCTCTGCCTCGCGGGCCAGCCGCCGGCCCCACTCGTCGTCGACACAGACGATGCCGCGGGCCGAGTGCTCGGGAGTGAACAGGCGTCGCTTGGCGGCGTAGTACTCCTCCATCGAGCCGTGGAAGTCCAGGTGGTCCTGGCTGAGGTTGGTGAAGCAGGCGATGTCGAAGACCAGACCGTCGGCCCGGTGGAGGACCAGGGCGTGACTGGAGACCTCCATGGAGGCGACCTCCACGCGGTCCTCGCGCATGCGGGCGAGGATGCCGTGCAGTTCGGGAGCCTCAGGCGTGGTGCGCACGGTGGAGACGGCATGCTCGGTCCCGTCGGCGGAGCGGTAGGTGGTGCCGCTGGTGCCGATCACGCCGGCGGGCACGCCGAGGGCGTCCAGCGCGCGGGTCACGACCGTGGTCACCGACGTCTTGCCGTTGGTGCCGGTCACGCCGACGGTGCGAAGGTGGTCGGCAGGCCTGCCCTGGACCAGCGCCGCGGCGACGGCGGTGGCCCGCCGGGGGTCCTCGACCACGAGCACAGGCAGACCGGCGCGGCGGCAGCGCTCCTCGCCGGTGGGGTCCGTCAGCGCCATGACCGCCCCCAGCTCGCGAGCCTGGACGGCGAAGTCGGCGCCGTGGGCGGTGGCTCCCGGCAGCGCGCACCACAGGTCCCCGGGCAGGACGCTGCGGGAGTCGAGGGTGACCCCGGTCAGGGGCAGATCCTCGACGGGCGCAGGGGCTCCCAGTGCGCGCGCGACGGCACCTGCGCCCGCGCCTGCGGGCCGACGGGGCCGAGCGGGGTCGATGATCGGTTCCGCGTCGCGGGATCCGTCGGCCGCAGAGTCCGCGGGAGGCTGAGGGGCAGGGGGCACGGCGTCGCTCACCACTCGTTCTCCAGCTCGCGGCCCGGCTGACCGGTGGGCGGGATGCCCTGGTTCTGCAGGGCGAAGGTGGTCAGCTCGGAGAAGGCGGGGGAGGCGGACTTGGTCCCGGAGATGAAGCTGTCCAGACCGAAGAGGAACACGCCGACCACGAGGTCGGGGTCGTCGGCCGGGGCGAAACCGATGAAGGAGGCGGTGTAGGTGTCCTTCCCGGTCTGCGCGGTCCCGGACTTCCCGGCGGTGGCATAGCCCGTCACGCTGGCTGCGGAGCCCTCCTCGACGTTGTTGTCCATGAGGGCGCGCATCGTCGCAGCCGTCTCGCTGGAGACCACGCGGGTGCTCTCGGCCTGGTGAGCCGGCTCGATGCTGCCATCCTCCTGACGGGTGCCGTCGATGAGCGAGGGCTGGACCCGCACGCCGTCGTTGGCGAAGGTGCCGACGGCGGAGACCATCTGCAGGGCATTGACGCTGTACCCCTGTCCGAACGATGTCGTATAGCGGGTGCGCCCGTTCCACTCATCGGCCGGGCGGAGTATGCCGGCGGACTCGCCCGGCAGCTCCACCCCGGTCGGCTCGCCGAGGCCGAAGGCGCGCAGGTAGTCGTAGCGAGTGTCCGGGGAGAGAGTCTCGGCGACCTGGACGGTGCCGACGTTGGAGCTGTGCTTGAGCACGCCCGCGAGGGTGAGCCGCTGGTGCTCGTGGTAGTGGGAGTCCTTGATCCGGTGCCCGTCGAAGTACTTCTCGTAGGGAATCTCGTACTGCGACTCCGGCGTCACCTTTCCTTCCTCCAGGGCGGCGGACATCGTGAACAGCTTCCCCGTCGAGCCCGGCTCGAACACGCTGGAGATCGACCGGTTGCCGCGGTTCTTCTCCTCGGCGGCACCGGGGTCGTTGGGGTCGAAGGTGGGGTGCTCGGCCAGGGCCAGCACCTGACCGGTCTTGGCGTTCAGCACGACCGCGCTGCCGCCGGTGGCGCCCCACTGATCCACGGCTCCGGCGACGATCTGCTGCGCCTTCCACTGCAGGTCGCGATCGATGGTGAGCACCACATCACTGCCGTCGACGGCAGGGGTGGTCTCCTGCTTCCCGGTCGGGATGATCTGACCGCCGGCCCCGCGCTCGTAGGTGGTCTTTCCGTCGGTGCCGCTGAGTGCCTCGTCGAACGACAGCTCGGTGCCGGCCAGCGCGGTGCCGTCGGATCCGACGAAGCCGAGGATGTTGCCGCCGACGGACCCGGCCGGATAGATGCGGTCGGCGACGCGATCGGCGCCGATGCCGTTGATCCGCAGTGAGATCACCGCGTCGCGCACCTTGGGGTCGACGTTCTTCTGCAGGTACTTGAAGCCGCTGTCGCCGGTGAGGGCCTTCTCGGTGTCGGCGACGGACATGTCGAGCACGGGCGCCAGCTCCTGGGCGGCGGCCTCGACGCCGGAGGCCTCCCCGTCCTCGGCGTTCTGCTTGTAGTCGTCGACCTGCCGCTGGTTGACCCACAGGTCGTAGCGCTCGACGGAGCTGGCCATCGTGGTGCCGTCACGGTCGAGGATATCCCCGCGCAGAGCCGGGATGGTGCGCTCGACGGTGCGCTGCTCGATCGCCTCCTGCGCCCGCGCGCTCGCGTCCAGGCCCTGGACCCAGATCAACCGTCCGGACAGTGCCATGACGGCGACCATGATCATGCAGATCAGCAACCGGTGACGAACGGCCGGGGCGCCGACCCGGGCCTGGGGGAAGCGCGCCCCGCCCGCGGGCCGGCGGGCCCGGGTGGTGCGCGAGCTGCGGGACCGCGCCATGGTCAGTCTCCCTCGTTGCCCTCGTTGCCCATGCCGTGGTAGCTCTCGGGCTCGTCGTAGATCTCTGCCTGCGGGACGGCGGCCTCCGCAGGCACCTCCTTGAGTTCCGGATTGCCCTCAGTCTGCTCCGACGGGGACGTCTCACCGATGACCTCGCCCGTGTCGAGGTCGATATATGCCGGATCGCTGACCGGGACCATGCCGATCTCGCGGGCCTGGCGCTCGAGCTCCTGCGGCGTGCCGAGCCGTTCATTGGTCTCCGCGAGCGCCTGGCGCTCCTCGGTCAGCCGCTGGGACTGGCTCTGCAGCCGAGTGATCTCGTAGCTGGTGCCGGACATCTGGATGTTCATGTACAGCAGTGCCGCGAGCGTGGCCGCGACGATCAGGGTGCACAGGAGGGTGAACGGCATCGAACTGCCGGCGGCCTTCGGGGCGGCGACGACGGTCAGTCGCGGCTTCGGGGCGGCGCTCGTCCCGGGCTTGCGGACCGGGCGGACGGCGGGGGCTTGAACGGCTGACGTGGTGGCCATCTCAGTGTGCTCCCTCGGCGGATCGGGTACGGGTCAGTGCGCGGAGCCGGACGGATCCGGCGCGGGCGTTGGATCCGCGCTCGATCTCGTCGGCCTGGAGGGCCCCGCGCACGAGCGGGGTGAAGGTGGGCCGGTGCTCCTCGAGCTCGACCGGCAGTCCGGGGGGTGCCGAGGACCGGGTCCGTCGCGCGAAGGCGGTCTTGACCAGGCGGTCCTCGCCCGAGTGGTAGGACTCCACGACGATGCGGCCGCCCACGTGCAGGCAGTCCAGGGCGGAGTCGATCGCGGAGGCGAGGATCTCGAGCTCCTGGTTCACGGCGATCCGCAGCGCCTGGAAGGTGCGCTTGGCCGGGTGCCCTCCGCTGGCCTTGGAGGCGGCGGGGACCGCGCGGTCCAGCAGCTCGACCAGCTCGCCGCTGCGGGTCAGCGGAGCCTCCTGGCGGCGCTCGACGATGCGGCGGGCGATACGGCGGGCGAAGCGCTCGTCCCCGAGGTCGTGGAGGATGCGGGAGATCTCGGCCTCGGGGAGCTCGCGCAGGAGATCAGCGGCGGTGGGGCCGTCCGATGAGGTGTCCATCCGCATGTCCAGCGGCGCGTCGGCCGCGTAGGAGAAGCCTCGCTCGGCGGTGTCGATCTGGAAGCTGGACAGGCCCAGGTCCATCATCACGCCGTGGGCGCCGGGCAGCCCGAGCTCCTCCAGGACGTCGGGGATCTCGTCGTAGGTGGCGTGGACGAGGGTGGCCCGCTCCCCCAGCCCCTCCTGCTCCAGCCGACGGCGGGCGAGTTCGAGCGCCTGCGGATCGCGGTCGATCCCGACGAGCCGGGCCTGGGGAGCGGCGTGGAGGACGGCGGCGGCGTGGCCGCCCATCCCGAGGGTGGCGTCGACGTGGACGGCTCCGGGCTCCTGGAGGGCGGGGGCGAGGAGCTCGACCGAGGTCTCGAGCAGCACGGGGACGTGCCGGTCCTCCGCGGGCAGGTCGCGCTGCGTCTCGTCCATGTCACCCCTCCCCTGGGTCCGGTGTGTGCTGTCGGTGTTCCGTGTTCTGGATGCCGTGGTCCGGGAGCGGATCGCTCCGTCCCGGTCGGCCCCGGGTTCCTGGTCGCGGTGCCGTCCTGTCAGATTCCTCGTCGTTCCCGACCCGCTGCCGGGGAAGTTGCATCGGGGCGGGAACGACGAGAGGTCTCACAGGACGGATGTCCCTCGGGCGGAACTCAGAACAGGCCGGGGACCACCTCTTCGGAGGTCTCGGCGAAGCCTTCTTCCTTCTGCTCGAGGTAGCGCTCCCAGGCCGGGAGCGACCAGATCTCGAGCCGGTCGAGTGCACCGATGACGGCGCACTCCCGGTCCAGGTCCGCGTAACCGCGCAGATGTCCCGGGATGGTGATCCGGCCCTGCTTGTCCGGGATGACGTCCTCCGCGCCGGACAGCAGCACACGCAGGTAGTCGCGCGTGCGGCGATCGGTGGTGGGCGCCCGACGGGCCTCCTCGAGCTTCTGGCGGAACTCGGCGAGCGGGTACACGGCGATGCAGTGCTCCTGCCCACGAGTCATGACCAGTCCCGAGGCGAGCTCGTCGCGGAACTTGGCCGGGAAGATCAGGCGTCCCTTCTCGTCGAGCTTGGGCGTGAAGGTGCCGAGGAACATCTCGACCCCCCTTCACTCACCGTGACTCGTGCGATCCGAAACCCATCTCCTCCCAACGCGCTCCACTTTACCCCACTAGTCCCCACATACCGCTACCCCTGCCCCCAGAACGACGGCACTTCGTCACATCACCCCAGGTCAGCGACGTGGTGCAAGGTGGGGGGGAAATCTCCGCGCGGCGCGTTGGCGAGGCCGCCACAGCGCCCGGAAGGACCGCGCGCCGTCGGCACGCCCGAACCTCGTGTTCACCAAAATCGCCGGTCACAGCGCCGTGGTCGGCGCGAGGAGGAACACGGGGGTGGCGGTGGAGCGAGAGGGAGGGCTCCGGTGGAGGGATGTGGGGAATCCGGGGGAAACGCCTGGGCGTGGCGCGGAGGGAGTACCCGCCGGGGCATGACGATGCCCCGGCTCGAGGGAGCCGGGGCATCGGTGGAGCAGGGTGTGCGTTGTCGGGCCCAGTGCGTCGGGAACCGCTGCCCGAGTCCAGTCGGCACGCTGCGCGGGCGCTCCGACCGGCGTGCTGCGCGGGCGTTTCCGGCTGGCGTGCTGCGCGGGCGATTCCGACCGGCGTGCTGCGCGGACGTTTCCGGCTGGACGGTACTGACACGCACAGGCGCGGCGATATGCGCCGCGCCTGGTCGCTGGAGTACCGCCGGGCAGGATCCGGCCGGGGCAGCAGCTAACTTCTGCGGGCAGGATCCGGACGCGGGCAACTGCTAGCCCGTACCGGAAGGATCCGGCAGGCGGCGGCTAGCCCCGGCAGGAGGGATCGAGCCCCGGGAGTCCGCGGGCGGAAAGGATCACAGTCGGGGGTCGTCCCCGGACCGCTTCTCCCAGCGCTCCTCCAGCTTCCGCATGAAGGTGCCACCGTTGTCTCCGCGTGGGGCTCCGGGCCCGGATCCGCCGTTGCCTCCGTTGCCCGACGAACCGTCATCCTGCGTGGACGACCCGGGAGCGGTGACCGCGTAGATCGCGCCGGCGAGCATTCCCAGGAAGGCGATCACTCCGAGCCAGACGGCGGGCAGAGCCACGGCCAGGACCAGGACTCCGAGGCCGACGACCACCCCTCCGAGCCCGATGGCGATCCGGCGCCCGTTGCGACGCGGGTTCTTGGCCGGCGTGAAAGCGCGCGCGAGGCGCGGATCGTCGGCGTAGAGCTGACGTTCCATCTCGTCGAGCATCTTCTGCTCGTGTTCAGACAGCGGCATGGTCCCGCTCCTTGTCCCCGTCCTTTCGCGCCTGGTCGGCGCCCCGGCCGCCGATCGTGGAGGGGCCCTGGTGGACCACTGCCCTCGTCGGCGGTTCACCCAGTTTAGAGCCCCTTCCTGAGTAATGGGAACACTCGCGCTCGAGCAGCGCGACACCAGCGCCGCCGCCTGCGCTCAGGGGTGCGCCGAACCCTGGTCCGGCCCGGTCTGCTGCGACCCGTCGGGCGGCGGGCCCAGCGTGGAGCCCCTGCTGAGACTCGAGGACCCGAATCGGTCCAGAGTGCGGTCCATAGCCGCCTCGAGGTCGTGCCAGCCTGCGGACCGCGCGGTCAGCTCATGCTGGATGGGAGCACCGGAGGCCGGCTCCAGATGGGTGGCCCGCACCCCGGCCAGACGGACCCTGCGCAGCCGGTGCCGCTCGCGATCCCAGAGGGCGACGACCTGTTCGCGCAGCCTCTCTCCGCTGGCCGTCGGATGCTCCAGGCTCGAGGATCGCGTGATCGTGGTCCCGTCGGGACTGCGGAGCTTGAGCACCACGGTCCGCGCCACGAACCCGGAACGGCGCAGCTGCCGGGCGACGTCATCGGCCATCACGGTGATCCGCCGGCGCACTTCTCCTGGATCGGTGAGGTCCTCGTCCCAGGTGCGCTCGGTGCCCAGCGACTTATCACGCACCCGTTGCCCGAGCCCGGTGCGATCGCTGCCGTCGGCCAGCCTGGCCACCTCCGCGGCCCGCGGGCCGAGCGCCCGGGTCAGCGTCGTCAGCGGGATCTCGCGGACCTGACCGACGGTGTGCACCCCGATCCGCTCCAGGGACTCCACGGCCTTCGGGCCGATGCCCGAGATCACCGAGACCGGCAGCGGCGCCAGGAACTCGACGGTCTGCGCCGCGGGCACGATGAGCATGCCGTCGGGCTTGGCCTGTGCCGACGCGATCTTGGCGACAGGACGCGAGACCGAACCGCCCACGGAGCTGGGCAGCCCGAGCTCGTCGCGGATCTTCCCCCTCAGCAGAGCAGCGATGTCCTCGGGCTCCCCGAAGAGCCGGCGCGCGCCGCGGACGTCGAGGAAGGCCTCATCGATGCTGATCTGCTCGACCTGGGCGACCACGGACGCCAACAGCTCCATGACGCGCGCCGACGTCTCGCGGTAGCGATCGATACGGGGCGGGATGATCACAAGATCCGGAGCCAGGCGCCGCGCCGTGGACATCGCCATGGCCGAGCGGATACCGCGGCGGCGGGCGGGGTAGCTCGCGGCCGCCACCACTCCGCGGGCGCCCGATCCCCCGACCACGACGGGAAGGCCGCGCAGGCCGGGATCGTCACGGACCTCGACGGAGGCGAAGAAGGCGTCCATGTCCAGGTGCAGGATGCCGGGGATCTCCTCCGGGGCGGCCCCGGCGGCCGCACCCGCCTCGCGTCCACCGCGTGCACTGTCCATCGGCACCTCCTTCGTGCCGGAACTCTACTCGGGACCTCCGTGCCGGGACCCGCCTGGCGGTCGGCGATCGGATCAGCCGGCCAGTGCCGTCATGTGCGCGGGCAGGTCGGCGAGGACGCGCTCGGAGATCTCCTCCAGGTGCTCCCCGGTCTGCTCGAGATGCTGGCGAAGCAGCTGAGGGTCGGGCATCGCCGTCGGATCACGGTCCAGACGGACCCGTTCGGCGACCAGAGGTGTCAGGCGGCTCGCGCGCTCCGCGTCCGGGCCGCCGAGGCGTTCCAGCGCGGTCCACACATTCAGGGGGAGCTTCCGGCGGCGGTCGCGATTGGCGCGGGCGACCAGCACGCCCGCCCCACGCAGCGCTGCGCGGTGGACCAGTTCGAACGCTTCGCGGGGATCGTCGGCGGCCGCGGCACTCCCCTGCCGAAGGAGATCGCGGGCGCGTTCGAGATCTGCCTGGTCCTGGTCCAGGTGCGCGAGACGCAGTCGCAGGCTGCGGGAGCCGGCCGAGAGCGTGGAGGCGTCTCCTCGCCGGCGGGACTGCGTGGTGCTCATCGGTGCTCCTCTCCTGGTCCACGTCGAGCCGACCGTGCGATCCGCGTGATCGCTGTGGCTGCGTCGTACCGTGAACGCTAGAGGCGGGCTCCGACGGATGAGCCGCGCGGCTGTTTCGAGTGGAGGACGGAGCATTGGGGAGGAACGGTCGCCGCGCGCCGGGACCCGAGGTCTCCTACAGTGGGTCGATGCCCCGTCGCCAGCGTGTGCGTCACGCCCCCTTCGAGCACCTCGGTCCGCTCGACACCGCCATCCCCGTCTCCACGGGTACCGCCCGGCTCACCCTGGAGAACGACGGCTCCGTGCTGCTGGACGTCAACGGGGTGCCCTCGTCGCAGCTGAACCCCGATCCCGAGCATCTGGTATTCGAGTACATGCGCTGGATGCTGCTCGTCCTCGACGAGGGATTCGGCGGGCCGGCCGGGTACGAGGCCGCGGGTGACGTCGCCGCTGGGGCACTGCAGGTCGCCCACCTGGGCGGAGGCGGCTGCTCGCTGCCGCGGGCCATCGCCTCCCGGTACCCCCGTTCCCGGCAGATCGTCGTAGAGATCGACGAGCTGCTGGCGAAGCAGGTGCGCACCTGGTTCGACCTGCCGCGCTCGCCGCAGCTGCGCCTGCGCATCGACGACGCGCTGACGGCGTTGGAATCGTGGCGCGATGACCGCTTCGATGTGCTGGTCCGGGATGTGTTCTCCGGCCCGGTCACTCCCGAACCGCTGATAAGCATCCACGCCGCGGAGCACGCGGCGCGGGTGCTCCGCGGCGGAGGGATCTATCTCGCCAACTGTGCGGCACCGCCCGGGACCGGGCTGCTCGCCGACGAGATCGCGACCCTCTCGGCCGTGTTCGGGTACGTGGGCGCCATCGCCGAGCCCGCGCACCTGACCGGCAAGCGCCGGGGCAACTGCGTCCTGGTGGCCTCGGATCAGCCGCTGCCGGAGGGCATCGATCGTGCGCTGCGGTCGGATGCGGTCTCGGTACGGCTGGCACCGGCGTCCCAGGTCGCCGCCCTGGCTCGAGCAGGAAAGATCCTGGGCCAGGATCAGGGGCGGGCCGGTGCTCCATCCCGGTGACCGCCCGGACGACGACGGGCCGGGCAGGAGCGCGATGCTCCTGCCCGGCCCGTGAGATTCGGGGAGTTGCCGTGGATCAGAGGGGGCGAACCTGCTCGGCCTGCGGCCCCTTGTCGCCCTGGCTGACCTCGAACTCCACGCGCTGACCCTCGTCGAGGGCGCGGTAGCCGTCCATGTCGATCTTGCTGTGGTGCACGAAGACGTCTGCGCCGCCTCCGTCGATCTCGATGAATCCGTAGCCCTTTTCGGCGTTGAACCACTTGACCGAGCCCTGTGCCATACCTGTCACCTTCTGTGTCGTCCATCAACGATCGCAATGCGCGATCGCGGTGCCGCGTGAAGCCGTCCCCCGCCGAGGCGGGTGGCGTCAGGTGCATGCCGTACTGCTGTGCCGAGGCACCGTCGACGGACTTTCCTGCTGGACCTGCATCACCGCAACACCACCATTCTGTCACGGCCGTGGCCCCGTTCACACGGAGTTCCGCGACGCACGGTCACGAAGGCGTAACGAACTCCGCAGTGCCGACCGGACGCACCGAGCGGGACCCTGGCACCGGAGCCGACGCGGGAGAGAGCGCCTGAGGGGCGACTTCGGCCTCACGGTGCGGGCAGGCGGCACCCGGGCCGCACGGACCCGAAGACCCGGTCCTCACAGCCGGGGCGGATCCTCGGGGCCGTCGTCGTGATCGGCCAGGAAGCGCTCGAAGTGCTCCCCGATCTCCTCGGCCGTCGGCAGGTCCATCGTGGTCCCGATCGGCGTGGAATCGCCGTCCTCACCGGTGGAGTCGTACTGCTCCTCCAGGGCGGTGACGATCTGGCGCACCTCGCTGTTCTGCGCGAGGGTCTCCTGCAGGGCGACGGTCGCCGCGTCCGTGAGATCTCCCAGGTGGACCAGGGGCAGGTCGAGTCCGGCCGCGCCGCTGACCCGCCTCAGCAGCGCGAGGGCTCCGGCCGGGAAATCGGTCCTGGTGAGGTAATGCGGGATCTGCGCCGCGTATCCCATCGCCGGGTGGTCCGCACTGCCGAGCCGGTTCTCCAGCAGAGCGCCGAACGCCGCCGGCACGACGATCTCCGAGGACTCCCCGTCCTCGTCGCCCATGCTCGTGCCGGGGGCGGGCGTGCCCTGGGCCTGGGGCCGCCCCAGCAGGGAGGGATCGTTGGCGTGCGCGAACAGACCGATCGGACGGGTGTGCGGGACGGCCATGGGAACCGCCTGCATCCCGACCACGCGTTCGACCTCGAAGAACTCGACCAGATCGATCAGCGCCTCGGCGAGCCGGCGCCACTGGAGGTCCGGCTCCGGCCCGTCGAGGAAGAGGAAGGGACGGTCCGCCTCGTCGTACATCAGCGACAGAGTCAGATCCGGGACGTCGACGCTCGTGTACGACGTCCCGTCGAAGACCGCCTGCGGACGGGAGCCGCGATAGTCCAGCAGCTCGTCCATGTCGAACGAGACGAGCCGCAGATGCCGCAGCTCATCACGCAGGTACGTGGAGGCGATCTTGCAGGCATTGCCCGCATCGACCAGACCCGGCAGGGCATGGACCAGAGTCAGACCGGTACGGGGCACTGCCGCCAGCACATCGGCGGACTCGAACCGGTACAGGTCACGCGGGTCACGCATCGGCGTCTCCTCCCTCGCGGCCGGCTGGATGTCACGTACCGGATGGCACGCACACCCAGACCCGTCCACCATAATGGACCACCGTGCTTCGCCGACCCCGGGTCCGCCCGGCGCGGCGGGGCGTGAGGATCAACCGTCAGGGGGAACAGGTCCGTGGACGACGCTGAAGGACAGATCGCTCGGGAGATCGCGCGTGAACAGGCCTACGCCGATCGGCTCTACGAGCGACTGGATGAACTGATCGGCCAGGTCGAGGGCAATCTCGACCAGATCCAAGCCTCGCAGCACGCATCGACGCACCAGAATCGGTCCGAGCGCGACTCGTTCATGGCGCTGTACGAGGATCGGCTCGCCCTGCTGCGCTCGGTCGCCCGCAGCGTCGTGTTCGGCCGCCTCGACACCGAGGACGAGGCCCGCCGCTACATCGGCCGGATCGGCCTGTTCACCCCGGACCGCGAGCAGCTCCTGGTGGACTGGCGCGCACCTGCGGCGGCCGCCTTCTACCAGGCCACCAGCACCGACCGTCAGGGAGTGCGCCTGCGCCGGCACCTGATCAGCCGCGGCCGGACCGTCGTCGGTCTCGAGGACGACGTGCTGGACCAGTCGGTCCTGGACAACGAGGATCACGACGTGGTGCTCCAGGGCGAGGGAGCTCTGCTCGCAGCCGTCTCGGGCCAGCGCACGGGGCGCATGGGGGACATCGTCGCCACCATCCAGTCCGAGCAGGACCGCATCATCCGCTCCGAGAACCGTGGTGTCCTCGTCGTCCAGGGCGGGCCGGGCACGGGCAAGACCGCGGTAGCCCTGCACCGCGCCGCCTACCTGCTGTACACCCACCGTCGCCGCCTCGAGCATTCCGGCGTGCTGATCATGGCCCCCACCCCGGGGTTCCTGCGCTACATCGAGCGCGTGCTGCCGAGCCTCGGAGAATCCGGCGTGGTCATGCTGACCCCCGGCGAGCTCTTCCCCGGCATCGAGACGTTCGTCCATGACACCGATGACGTCGCTCGCCTCAAGGGCGACGTCGCCATGGCCGAGCTGATCGCCCGTGCCGTCAAGCAGCGCCAGGTGGTCCCGGCGTCCGACATCACGCTGCGCATCGACGGCACGCCGCTCACGCTCACCCGGGATGCGATCCGGTCCGCCCGCCGCGAGGCACGTGCCACCCACAAGCCCCACAACGCCGCCCGCGCCGTGTTCGTGCGAGCCGCCATGGACCGCCTCGTCGAGAACTACGAGAAGGCTCTCAAGGCCCGCGGACACACCGTCGTCCCGGAGGACCGACCGGATCTGCTCTCGGACCTGCGGCATGACCCCGAGATCAAGCGACAGCTGAATCTCGCCTGGCTCCCCTACACCCCGCAGGGTTTCCTGCGGATCCTGTTCTCCCGGCCCGACCGGCTGCGGGCCGCAGCTCCGCGGTCGCTGGCCGACCGGGTCGACGTGCTGGTGCGCCCCAAGGACTCCCCGTGGACCGTCGAGGACATCCCGCTGCTCGACGAGGTCGCCGAACTCCTCGGGGAGGATGCCGCGCCGGCGGAGGCACGTGCCCGCGAGGCCGCCGGCCGGCGCGAGGCCGACGTCGACTACGCCCGCAAGGTGATCGAGAACATCGACACCTCCGGCATCGTGCGCGCCGAGGACCTCGCCGACCAGGTCAGTCAGCTGCGGGACGGCCGCACGCTCGCCGAGCGGGCGTCCTCCGAGCGCAGCTGGACCTACGGACACGTGGTGGTGGATGAAGCGCAGGAGCACTCCCCGATGAGCTGGCGCGCGCTGATGCGACGGGCCCCCACCAAGTCGTTCACCGTGGTCGGCGACGTCGCCCAGACCTCCTCGGCCGGCGGCACGGCGTCGTGGTCCGATGCGCTCGGCCCCTACGTGCAGGATCGGCTCCAGGTGGAGCGCCTGACTGTGAACTACCGCACTCCGAGCCGGATCATGGATCGAGCGGTCGCGATGGCGACGGCTCACGACCTGCCGGTGACAACGGTCAGCTCGGTGCGCGAGGGCGATCGGGGCCCCCTCATCGAGCGCGCGGCCGAGCCGGAGCTGGCACAGCGGGCCGGGGATGCGGTCGCCGCCGCGCACGCCGACGGGATCGGACGGCTGGCCGTCATCACGGCCGAGGGGCGGACGGCTGCCATGCTGAAGGATCTGAGTTCGCGCCCGGACCTGCCCAGCGTGGGCGGCGGGTCTGCGGGTGTCGACGACGAGGTCGCCGTGATGACCGCTCAGGAGGCCAAGGGCCTGGAGTTCGACGGCGTGATCATCGTCGAGCCGGCCGAGCTGGTCGAGGACCACGGCGCCGGGGGTCTCTACGTCGCGATGACGCGGACCACGCAGCATCTCGGCATCGTCCACGCCCGGGATCTGCCGCCCGGCATCGAGCCGGCCTGAGAAGGGGATCGGCGGCCGTGGCTTCCCCTCCACGACCGCCGATCAGGTGTGCACTGCGTGAGTGCACGAGGGATATCCTATGCACAGCCGGCCGTGGTCCTGAACCACGTCCACATAATCCGTCGATCCGAGGGCTCCTGGAGACGCGCCGGATCGGACTCGAGCCGACACTCGCGCCGGTCGGTCCGCACCTGCCGCGGGTCAGTCCGAGCTTGCCGGGCTCGCTGCGCCCCGGGCCGTGCCGGCGCCCTCGGCCCGCAGCCGGGCGATCGCCGCATCGAAATCGTCGAGCGAATCGAAGTCCTGGTAGACGCTCGCGAACCGGAGGTAGGCCACCAGGTCGAGTTCCTGGAGAGGCTGCAGGATCGACAGACCCACCTGGTGAGCCTCGACCTCTGCCTGGCCGCTGGCACGGATGTCCTCCTCGACCCGCTGGGCGAGCATCGCCAGCTCGTCATCGGAGACCGGCCGGCCCTGGCAGGCTTTGCGGACGCCTGAGATCACCTTCGCGCGGCTGAACGGCTCGCTCACACCGGAGCGCTTCTGCACCGACAGCGATGCGGTCTCCGAGGTGGAGAAGCGCCGGGAGCAGTTCGGGCACTGTCGTCGGCGCCGGATGGTCGCGCCATCGTCCGACGTGCGGGAGTCCACGACCCGGGAATCAGGATGGCGGCAGAACGGGCAGTGCATCCACTCAGGATACCGCCGCGTCCCGGACGTCAGGCCGGCACCCGGAGTGTCAGTGGGCCGCGCCCTCGGCGGCCGGCAGCTCGATCTGCTGGCCGGCGGTGATGCGCCCGGTGGGCAGATGGTTGAGGTTGCGCGCCTCGGTCACGAACTCGTGCGGGCTCATCCCCTCCGGAGCGTACTGCTCGGCGTACCCCCACAGGGTGTCCCCGGCCTCGACGGTCACCGTGACCTGCTGCTCGTCCTCGGAGTCGGCGAGCGCGAACGGGACGTCGAAGGCGAGCAGCGCAGCGGCGGCCACCAGCAGGCCGAGCACGAAGGCGATCATCATCAGCACGAGGCGCCCGCGGCGACTGACCTCGAGTCGAACGTTCGCTCGACCGGCGCCCTCGCCCGGCTCGGTGCGGCGCTGCGGGAAGGGGAGAACAGCGGCTGTTTCCGTACGCATGTCCGAACTCCTGTTCGATCGAATGTGTGTGCGACTGTAGCCCCATCGCCGCGCGACACGCAAGGGAAACCTCGAACAGGTGTTTGGCATCCGGTGCGTGCCGCCCTACGCTGGGTGACAGGACAACGGAACCGCGAGGGTCCGACAGACGAAGCCAGGAGGCCTGCCCGATGATGTCGAGCATCCCCACCCCCAGTCAGCCGACCAGGGCACGGGGCGACGCGCCGGCCGACGCCGCGACCGCCGGGCTCACCCGGCGCCAGCGCCTGGTGCTGGAGACCATCAATGCCGCGATCGCCGCGCGCGGGTACCCGCCGAGCATGCGGGAGATCGGTGACGCGGTCGGCCTGACCTCATCGTCGTCGGTCTCCCATCAGCTGCAGGCCCTCGAGCGCAAGGGGTTCCTGCGCCGCGACCCCAAGCGTCCGCGCGCGATGGAAGTGTTCCTGCCCGAGGACGACGGGGCCCCCGAGCCGCCGCCGGTTCCGGAGGTCTCCGCGAACTCCGTCTCGGTCCCCCTGGTCGGCCGGATCGCCGCAGGCGTCCCCATCACCGCCGAGGAGCAGATCGAAGACGTCTTCACCCTGCCCTCGCGCCTGGTGGGCGATGGGGACCTCTTCCTGCTGCAGGTCGTGGGCGACTCGATGATCGATGCCGCCATCTGCGACGGGGACTGGGTGGTCGTGCGCAGCCAGCAGGAGGCGCAGAAGGGCGAGATCGTCGCGGCGATGATCGACGGCGAGGCCACCGTCAAGACGTTCGCCCGCCGTGACGACCACGTCTGGTTGATGCCGCACAATCCGTCCTTCGCCCCGATCCTCGGGGACCACGCCGAGATCCTGGGCAAGGTCGTGGCGGTGCTGCGCGCCGTCTGATGCCGCCCAGGACGTGCTCCGCCCGTGGCGCCGCGTCGAGGCCCGTCCCCTGCTCTCCCGCTCAGTTCTCCACGCCGGTCAGCTCTCCGCCGCTCAGCTCTCGGCGAGACGGCGCAGCGCGCCGAGCGCGACCTCCGGGTCTGAGGTCGGCCACAGCGGTGGCATGGACTCCCGCAGGAATCCTCCGTACCGGGCCGTCGCCAGTCGCGGATCCAGCACGGCGACCATCCCGCGGTCCTCGTGCGACCGGATCAGGCGCCCGGCGCCCTGAGCCATCAGCAGCGCGGCGTGCTGGGCGGAGACCGACATGAACCCGTTGCCCCCGCGCTGACCGATCCGCTCCTGACGGGCCGAGGTCAGCGGCTCATCGGGGCGCGGGAAGGGGATCCGGTCGATGGTGACCAGACGCAGCGAGCGACCCGAGACGTCCACGCCCTGCCAGAGGGTGAGCGTTCCGAACAGGCTCGCGTCCTCGTCGTCGCGGAAGATCCGCACCAGGTTGGCCATCGAGTCCTCGCCCTGGACCCCGATCGTGAGATCGAGGCGGGCCCGCACGTGCTCCGCGGCGAGCTCGGCCCCACGCCGGGAGGAGAACAGGCACAGCGCTCCCCCGCGCGAGGCCTCGACCAGATCGGTGAGATGGTCGAGCATCGCGGGCGACGGCCCCTCGCGCCCGGGCTGGGGAAGGTGGCGCGCGGTGTAGAGGATGCCCTGGCGGCGGTACGCGAACGGGCTCCCGACGTCCAGCCCGGCCCACGCGCTCGAGTTCTCCAGCGGCGGGAGGGCGTCCGGCTCCATCCGGTCCGCTCGCGCAAGGCCCACCTCTCCGGCAGCGGGTTCGAACCGGCCGCCGAGGGCGAGCGTGGCCGAGGTGAGAACGGCAGTGCGGCTCTCCAGGATCGCGCCTCGCATGGCCGCGGCCACGCTGAGCGGCGCGACCTGGATGCTGGAGCGCCCGGTCGCCGGGGAGTGCGAGACCGAGACCACGTCGTCCTCCCCCGGGGACGCCAGTCGTTCACAGACGTCGATGATCTCCTGGAGGTTCGCCCTCACGGCCTTGCGGGACCCCGCCGCGCCGACGGTGCCGTCCTCGCCGGCGTCCTTGGCGTCGGAGTGCGCGGTACGGGCCTCGATACGCAGCTGCTGGATCGCGTCGGCGAGCCGGTCCGGCAGGTCCCCGATCACTCGGCCGTCCGGCGCGAGTTCGAGCGCTTCACGCAGCTCCTCGGAGGCGTCGTCGAGCGCCGTGGCGGCCACACCCAGCCCGCGCAGGTCCCGCACCGTGCCGCGCAGCATCCCGGGGCTGAGCACCTCGGTGACGGCACCCGTCACGCGCCCGGAGAGGTCATGCGCCTCGTCGAAGACGACGACGTCGTGCTCGGGGATGATGCCGTGGTTGTCGAAGGCATCGATCGCCAGGAGCGCGTGGTTGGTCACGATGATGTCGACCTCGCGGGCCAGCTCCCGGCTGCGCTCGGCGAAGCACGAATCCACCATCGGGCACGTCCCGCCCAGACACTGGGAGCCGGTGACGGAGACCTGGCGCCAGGCGCGGTCGGAGACGGGATCGGCGAGGGAGTCGCGGTCTCCGCTGTCGGTCTCCTCCGCCCACTCGCGCAGTCGCCGCACCTGGTCCCCCAGGCGTTCGCTGCCGGTGCGGGCGGGGTCCGTCGAGGCCTCCGCGAACAGGGCCCCCGGGTCGATGTCGACCGGATAGCCGCCGTCGATCTTGTGGCGGCACAGGTAGTTGCCGCGTCCCTTCAGCAGCGAGAAGGTCGGGGTCCGGGGCAGGTGCGGGGCGAGGGCCTCGACGAGCCGCGGCAGGTCCTTGCGGACGATCTGCGTCTGCAGCGCGATGGTCGCCGTGGAGATGACCACGGGCCGGCGGCTGACCAGCGCGTGCCGCAGCGCAGGGACCAGATAGGCCAAGGACTTGCCGGTGCCCGTGCCCGCCTGCACCAGCAGGTGGCGACCGCCGCTCATCGCCGTCCCCACTGCCTCGGCCATGGCCTGCTGACCCGGCCGCGGCGACCCGCCGATGGCCGAGACCGCCGCGTCCATCAGGGCGGTCAGCTCGATGTCGGCGGATCCCGGGGCGGTGCCGGGATCAGTGAGAGCGGTCATCTCTCCAGCGTATCCACGCCGGATCCGAGGACGGCTCAGGCCGCGCCGTTGAGCTCTGCAGCGAGCGCCTCATCCACGCGGGCATGCAGCTTCGTGCCCTCCATGAGGTGCTCCTCGGAGAGCACCTCTCCCGTGGTGTGGACCCTGGAGACGAGGTCTCCCCGGAAGTAGGGCACGAGCACGTCGACCTCGACCGCGGGGCGGGGCAGTCGCTCGGCGATCCGCTCGCGCAGCTCCTCGATCCCCATCCCGGTGCGCGCGGAGACCACGACGGAATCCCCCACCACGCTGCGCAGGCGGGCGATGGTCTCCGGCTCGGCGATGTCGGCCTTGTTCAGCACCACGATCTCGGGGACGTCGAAGCCCTCCAGCTCCCCGAGGACCGTGCGCACGGCCCGGATCTGACCCTCGGGATCGGGGTGGGAGGCATCGACCACATGCAGCAGCAGATCGGCGTCGCCGACCTCCTCGAGCGTGGAGCGGAACGCTTCGATCAGCTGCGTGGGCAGGTGCCGCACGAAGCCGACGGTGTCGGCGTAGGTGAATTCGCGACCGTCCGGCGTGGCCGAGCGCCGCACCGTCGGGTCCAGGGTCGCGAACAGGGCGTTCTCGACCAGCGCCCCGGCGCCGGTGAGCCGGTTCAGCAGCGAGGACTTGCCGGCATTGGTGTATCCGGCGATCGCCACGGCGGGGACCTGGTTGCGCTTGCGGTCGGCGCGCTGGGCGTCTCGGCCCGGCTTCATCGCGCGGATCTCGCGGCGCAGTTTGGACATGCGGTCGCGGATGCGCCGCCGGTCGAGTTCGATCTTCGTCTCACCGGGACCGCGCGACCCCATCCCCGCGCCGCCCGCGGCGACACGGCCGCCGGCCTGCCGGGACATCGATTCGCCCCAGCCGCGGAGCCGCGGGAGCAGGTACTCGAGCTGGGCCAGCTCGACCTGTGCCTTGCCCTCGCGGGAGCGGGCGTGCTGGGCGAAGATGTCCAGGATCAGCGCGGTGCGGTCGATGACCTTGACCTTGATGATGTCCTCGAGCGCGCGGCGCTGGCCGGGAGCGAGCTCGCCGTCGGCGATCACGGTGTCCGCCCCGGTGGCCGTCACGATGTCGGCGAGCTCGGCGGCCTTGCCGCGGCCGAGGAAGGTGGCCGGGTCAGGATGGGCTCGGCGCTGCAGGATCCCGTCGAGCACCTCGGAGCCGGCGGTCTCGGCGAGCGCCGCCAGCTCGTGCAGGCTGGTCTCCGCCTCCTCGGCGTTGCCCGAGGTGTAGAGGCCGGCCAGCACCACGCGCTCCAGGCGCAGCTGGCGGTACTCGACCTCGGTGACGTCCTCGAGCTCGGTCGACAGTCCCGCCACGCGCCGCAGGGCCTGACGGTCGGCGAGATCGAGCTGTTCGCCGTCGGCGTCGGAGGTGAAGCCGGCCGACGGGGCCGCGGCCTCGCCGCGGGAGAGGATCCGCTCGGTCAGCGGGTCCCGGTGAGGGGACGCCGGGGAGGGCGTCGCCGGGCCGGTGGAGTTGGCGGTGCGGTCCTCGGCCCCGGGCCTTCCCATGGTGGTCCCGTCGACGTCCGTGTCGGATTCGGGTTCTGGATGGAAAGCAATGGGCACGATCGGGGCACTCCTCGGGTGGGACAACGTGGTTTCTCCAGAATCCCACGCCCGGCCATCGCGGTCGAGAGATTTTGCCCAGGGCGCATCGGGGATCACGACCATCCGGTCCGCAGGGAGCCCATGCCCCCGCCCTGCGGGCAGCTCAGGCCCAGGGTCCGCAGGGAGCCGGCGCCTCCTCCGCCGCACCTGCCCCGGGCGCTGCGCCGACGGCGAGATCCGTATCCTGCTGGGGTGGACGAGCACTACTTCACCCCCTCCCCCGCGTCCGAGGACCGACGCTTCCCGCTGCGTGTGCGTCTGGCCGGTCGTGATCTCGAGCTCGTCTCGAGCGCCTCGGTGTTCAGCGGCCATGGCCTGGACAAGGCGACCGCCGTCCTGCTGGACCGCCTCGACGAGATCACGGAGCCGCCACCGGGGGCGAGGATCCTCGATCTGGGATGCGGGTGGGGTCCGATCGCGCTGACCGCGGCCCTGCTGCGGCCCGATGCGGAGGTGTGGGCCGTGGACGTCAGTGAGCGTGCACGGCAGCTGACCGCCGAGAACGCCGACGGGCTGGGACTGGAGAACGTGCGAGTGGTCGCACCGGAGGAGTTCCCGGAGGACATCGCACTGGATGCGATCTGGTCGAACCCGCCGATCAGGATCGGCAAACAGGCTCTGCACGAGCTGCTGCTGACGTGGACGGCGAGGCTGTCACCGCACGGGACGGCCGCTCTCGTCGTCGGCAAGAATCTGGGCGCTGACCCGCTCGCCCGCTGGCTCGACCAGCAGCTGAGCGCGCGGGAGGTCGCGAAGGTGGCCAGTGCGAAGGGGTTCCGGGTCCTGGAGGTCGGCCCGGCCCGCTGAGCCCCCCGGTCACCGGTCCCGGGCAGCGTCGGCCTTCTCAGATCAGCGTGACGCCGTCGGCCACCAGCACGGCCGGTCCTGTCAGCGTGACCTCGCCGACCCCGGTCCAGCCCACCTGCAGGGTGCCGCCGGGTACGTCCACTCGCCACGGCTGCCGCGAGCCGTCCCCGGCGCGCAGCGCCGCGGCGACCGCGACGGCGGCGACGCCGGTCCCGCACGAGCG
The DNA here is from genome assembly GCF_042666875.1 of Brachybacterium sp. GCM10030267. NCBI lineage: Bacteria > Bacillati > Actinomycetota > Actinomycetes > Micrococcales > Dermabacteraceae > Brachybacterium > Brachybacterium sp. GCM10030267. The sequence continues at coordinate 314,749 of NZ_JBHTCX010000017.1, forward strand.
GGTCTCGCCCACGCCGCGTTCGAACACCCGCATCGCCACGTGGCGCTCCCCGCGCTCGGAGACCAGCTCGATGTTGGCGCCGTCGGCGGGCTCGGGGTCGAGGACCGGCCGACGGGAGAGGTCGAGCTCGTCGAGGGCCAGCTCGGCGGGGAGGAAGGCGACGGCGTGGGGATTGCCCATGTCCACGTCGGTCGCGGCCAGTGCGCGCCCCGCGATCTCGACGGTGCGCGAGTCCTCGCCGATCCTGCTCGGCCCCATCCCCACGCGCACGGACCAGCTCGGGGAACCGGCGTCCGGGTGCGCCAGGATCTCGATGGTGCGGAGTCCGGACCGGGTCCAGATCTCGAAGCGGTCCTCCTGGACGTGGGCGGCGCGCTGCAGATGCGCGGCGAGCACGCGCACGCCGTTGCCGCACATCTCGGCGGTCGATCCGTCGGCGTTGCGGTAGTCCATGAACCACTCCGGGGCGTCGCCGGGAGCGTCGATGCCGGCCCGCTGCGTGCGGACGGCGCGGATCACCCCGTCGGCGCCGACGCCGGAGCGGCGATCGCACAGCGCGGCGACGGTCGCCGGGTCCAGGTCCAGCTCGCCCTCGGGGTCGTCCAGGAGCACGAAATCGTTCTCGGTCCCGTGCCCCTTGGTGAATCGCATGCTCTCGGTCATGGTCCGAGCCTATGTCTCTTCGTCCTGCGGTGCCGTGATCGGCGCCTCGCTCCCGGCCCGCGCGGTCTCGATCACGGTCATGGCGCGAGCGAGCGCGCGCTCGAGGTCGCCGGTTCCGCCGCCTGCGGGGGCATCGATCCACTGCACCCGCGCGTCCCGGCGGAACCAGGTGTCCTGTTTGCGCACCAGCCGGCGGGTTCCGACGACGGTGGCCTCGATGGCCTCCTGGCAGGTCATCGCGCCGTCGAGCACGGCCAGGCCCTGTTCGTAGCCGATCGCGCGGCGCGCTGTCAGGCCCCGGTCGAGCCCGCGCTCCCGCAGCCCCCGGATCTCCTCGAGCAGCCCGCGCTCCACCATCACCTCGACCCGTCGTGCGATGCGCTCGTGCAGCTCGGTCCGGTCCAGGCGCAGCCCGATCTGCAGGGTGCGGGGGTCCGCGTAGTGCGGCCGGGGCAGGAACGCCGTGAAGGGTCGGCCGGTGAGTTCGCCGACCTCCAGCGCCCGCACGATCCGACGGGTGTCCTGGGGTCCGATCACGTCGGCCGCCTCGGGGTCGGTCCGTGCCAGCTCATCATGCAGGGCGCGCGGGCCGATCTCCACAGCGCGCGCCTCCAGTCGCGCGCGGAGGGCGGCGTCCGTCGGGGGGAACTCGATGTCGTCCAGCACGGCCCGCACGTAGAGACCGGAGCCGCCGACCAGGATCGGGACCCGCCCCCGGGCGCGGATGTGCGCGATGGCGGCACGGGCCTGCTGCTGATACGCGGAGACGCTCGCCTCTTCGGTCACCTCGAGCACGTCCAGCAGATGATGGGGGACGCCGTCCCGCTCCCCTGGCGGCACCTTCGCGGTGCCGATGTCCATGCCGCGGTAGAACTGGAGGGCGTCGGCGTTGACCACCTCGCCGCCGAGGCGGCGGGCCAGGGCGATGGCGAGATCTGACTTCCCCGTGGCGGTGGCGCCCACGATCGCGATCAGCGGCGCCTCGATCGCATCGGCCACGCCCGCCTCCCCGTCCTCCTCACGTCCGGGAGGAGGCCCGGTCCGCGCCTGCTCCGGGGCGCGGCGCGCATGAGGCTCGGAATCCATGCTCGGCACCTTAGCCTGCGGCGTTGCTCGCAGTCAGCGGAATCACGGCCGGCGCCCAGTTCAGGATCCGGTTGGAGGGAGTAATGTGTGCGGCGGTCCGGGCCCCGGGCCGATCCGCATCTCCTAGAGCACTGTCCGAGGTTGGAAGTGACTGCACCGCACGAGTCCCCCGAACTGACGGACTCGACCGATTCTCTGGCCCCGATGTCCCTCAAGAGGGTCGAGGAGTGCCTGACGCGGCACGGGTATGCGTTCGTCGAGGACGAGGAGCACCCGGAGATCCTCCGCGCCCGCTTCGATGACTACCGGTTCCAGTTCATGCTCTCCGGCGAGGACCATGGCGTCCTGCAGACCCGCGGCCGCTGGAGCCACTCCGTGGACATCTCCCGCAAGGTCGAGATGATCAAGCTCTGCAACGAGTGGAACATGAACCGGATCTGGCCCAAGGTCTACGTGCGCCGGGAGTCCGAGGGACTGCTCGGCGTGTACGGCGAGCTGGCCGCGGATTTCCGGGCCGGCGCGCTGGACTCCCAGCTCGACAGCGCCATCAAGTGCGGCCTCAGCACCGTGATCGCCTTCTTCCGCAGCCTCGAGGAGCGCCTCGGGGCGGAGCTGGACGAGCTCGACAGCTGAGGCTTCCCCGCTCAGGGCGTGCGCAGGCTCGGCATCCCGAGGGTGACGGGCCCCTCGGACCCGCCGCCGTGGCCGGTGCCGCAGGCTGAGCCCGTATCCAGACCCTGCACCCCGGCCTCCCAGGCGTCGCCGGAACGGGTGCGTCGCACCGAGAACTGTTCGGGCGAGGGCTCCGTCCCCGGGGCGGCGGCCAGCGCGCTGTCCGCGATCAGGTAGTGCGGGGCGGCACGGGTGACGGTCGCGGTGACCAGGTCTCCCGGTCGGGGACGAGAATCCGCCGGCAGCCCCTGCGGCAGGGAGAGGTGGACCAGGCGATGGTCGCGGGCGCGTCCGGAGATGCGCTGGGTGTGCTCGTCGCGGTCGCCTTCGCCCTCGGCCACGAGCACCTCCACGACACTGCCTTCGAGCTTCTGGTTCTCCTCGTAGGTGATGCGGTCCTGGAGCGCCGTCAGCCGTTCGTAGCGCTCCTGGACGACCTCCTTGGGCACCTGGTCCTCCATGGTCGCCGCCGGCGTGCCCGGGCGGATCGAGTACTGGAAGGTGAAGGCGCTGGAGAAGCGCGAGGACTCGACCACATCGAGGGTGGCCTGGAAGTCCTCCTCGGTCTCGCCGGGGAAGCCGACGATGATGTCGGTGGTGATGGCGGCCTCGGGGATCTGCTCGCGCACCCGGTCCAGGATGCCGAGGAACTTCTTGGAGCGGTAGGAGCGCTTCATCCGCCGCAGCACGGCGTCGGACCCGGACTGGAGCGGCATGTGCAGCTGCGGCATGACGTTCGGCGTCTCGGCCATCGCCTCGATGACGTCGTCGGTGAACATCGCGGGGTGCGGCGAGGTGAACCGGACCCGTTCCAGACCATCGATGTCGCCGCAGGCTCGCAGGAGCTTCGCGAAGGCGCCACGGTCTCCGAACTCGACCCCGTAGGAGTTCACGTTCTGACCCAGCAGCGTCACCTCGTTGGCGCCGGCGGCGACCACGTCACGGACCTCGGCGAGGATCTCTCCGGGCCGGCGGTCCTTCTCCGTGCCGCGCAGCGAGGGCACGATGCAGAACGTGCAGGTGTTGTTGCAGCCGACGCTGATGGAGACCCATGCCGCGTAGGAGGATTCGCGCTTGGTGGGCAGCGTCGAGGGGAAGGTCTCGAGCGAGTCGAGGATCTCGACCTGCGCCTCGCGGTTGTGCTGGGCGCGGTCCAGCAGCACCGGCAGGGAGCCGATGTTGTGGGTGCCGAAGACGACGTCGACCCAGGGGGCGCGCTCGACGATGGCGGCGCGGTCCTTCTGCGCGAGGCACCCGCCGACGGCGATCTGCATGCCGGGATTGGCGTCCTTGCCGGGACGCAGGGCCCCGAGGGTCCCGTAGAGCTTGTTATCCGCGTTCTCGCGCACCGCACAGGTGTTGAACACGACCACGTCGACCTCGCCGCGACGGGGCTCGGCTCCGGGGCGCGCGGCGACATAGCCGGCGTCCTCGAGCATGCCGGTCAGGCGCTCCGAGTCGTGGACGTTCATCTGGCAGCCGAAGGTGCGCACCTGGTAGGTGCCGCGCGGCTCACCGGGGGTCGCGCCGCCGGCCCCGTGCGGGGACGGCGCGGCGGATGCGTCGGGCTGCGAAGCGAGAGAGCTGGAGACACTGAGCGACATAGTGGCACCAGGGTACGGCGGACACGGCCGCGCTGTGCTCTGCCCGCCCGCGCGCCACGGGCTCCGCCCGCCCGGGCGCCACGGGCTGCACCCCGCACGCCGGCCATGGGCCCGCCCGGCCTCATCCGACAGCCCTCACCAGCACCTTCACCCGCTCTCACACGCTCTGAGAAGGTCACAAAGTCGTGACGGTGCGGCCGGGCGGCAGGGAGCAGGCGCAGCTGTGCCATAGCGTGCGCGTATGACTCAGATCAGCCCCGGAGTTGCGGCGGGACGGCCGTCGACGCAAAGCCTCGTCTCCCTCTCGGGTGTCCAGAAGCATTTCGGTGACCTGCATGTCCTCCAGGACATCGATCTCGAGGTCTCCGCCGGCGAGGTGGTGGTGGTGCTCGGCCCGTCGGGCTCCGGCAAGTCGACGCTGTGCCGCACCATCAATCGCCTCGAGACCATCGACGCCGGCGAGATCCGCATCGATGGCCAGGCCCTGCCCACGTCGGGGCCGGGGCTGGCGGCTCTGCGTTCCGAGGTCGGCATGGTCTTCCAGGCGTTCAACCTCTTCGCGCACAAGACCGTGCTCCAGAACGTCACCGTCGCGCCGATCAAGGTCAAGGGCATCCCGCGACGCGAGGCCGAGCGCAGCGGCATGGAGCTGCTGGAACGGGTGGGCGTGGCCGATCAGGCCGACAAGCTGCCCGCGCAGCTCTCCGGTGGCCAGCAGCAGCGCGTGGCCATCGCCCGCTCCCTGGCCATGAACCCGAAGGTGATGCTCTTCGACGAGCCCACGTCGGCGCTCGACCCCGAGATGATCAGTGAGGTCATCGAGGTGATGACGGGACTGGCCCAGGACGGCATGACGATGATCGTCGTCACCCACGAGATGGGCTTCGCGCGCCGCACCGCGGACCGGGTCGTGTTCATGGATGCCGGACGCATCCTCGAGGTCCGTACGCCCGAGGAGTTCTTCTCCGCTCCCCAGACCGACCGTGCCCGGGACTTCCTGGGCAAGATCCTCGACCACTGACCGCATCGCCCACGCCCCTTCGAAGGAGAACATCATGAGCAGGTCCCTGAACCGACGCCTCTTCCTGACCGGCACGGCCGGCACCGTCGCCGCCGCCACCCTGGCGGCCTGCGGCGGCAGCGGCGAGAGCGGCGGCGAGCCCGAGGTCCAGGACGTCGCCGCCGGTGACTTCCCCGAGGGCTCGACCATGGCCGCCCTCGCGGAGGCCGGCAGCATCACCATCGGCACCAAGTTCGACCAGCCCCTGTTCGGCCAGGCCGGGCCCGACGGCGATCCGGTCGGCTTCGACGTCGAGATCGGCAAGATCGTCGCCGGCGCCCTCGGCATCGATCCCGAGAACATCGAATGGAGGGAGACGGTCTCCGCGAACCGTGAACCCTTCCTCGAGGGCGGGCAGGTCGACATCGTCGTGGCGACCTACTCCATCACCGACGAGCGCAAGGAAGTCGTGGACTTCGCCGGGCCGTACTACGTCGCCGGCCAGGCGCTGATGGTCCTCGCCGACAACGAGGACATCACCGGGGAGGACTCGCTGGCCGGCAAGACGGTCGCCTCCGTGGAGGGATCCACGCCGGCGCAGTACATCCGCGACAACCACCCCGACGCCGAGCTGCAGACCTTCGACACGTACTCCAACTGCGTCACGGCCCTCACCAACGGTCAGGTCGAGGCGGTGACCACGGACAACGTGATCCTGGCGGGCTTCGTCGAGCAGGATCCGGACAACCTGAAACTGGTGAACGACGGAGAGACCTTCACCGACGAGCCCTACGGCATCGGCCTGGCGCTGGGCGATGACGACTTCCGCAGCTTCCTCAACGACACGCTGGAGGCCGCCTACGAGGACGGCTCCTGGCAGACCGCCTGGGAGGAGACCGCAGGCAGCGTGCTGCCGACTCCCGAACCGCCCGAGGTCGACCGCTACTGAGCGCCCGACCGCCCAGATCCCCCCTCGTCCCCCGTCGGGCCGGCTCGTCCTGAGCCGGCCCGACGCCCCTGCCAGGAGCTGCCCGTGGATACGTTCGTCATCGAACGCGACATGCTGTGGACCGCCTTCAGCACGACGCTGACGCTGGCCGTGCTCGCCGGCCTGATCTCGCTGGTGGCCGGGACCGTCATCGCCGGAATGCGAGTCTCCCCGTACGCTCCGCTGCGCGCCCTGGCCACCGGGTACACGGAGTTTCTCCGGAACACGCCGCTGACGATCGTGTTCTTCTTCTATGTGTTCGTGACCCCGTCGATGGGCTTCACGTTCGGGTACAAGACGGCAGCCGTCATCGCGCTGTCGTGCTACACCTCGGCCTTCGTCGCCGAGGCGGTGCGCTCGGGCGTCAACTCGGTCGCGGTGGGCCAGGCCGAGGCGGCCCGATCGCTGGGCATGTCGTTCACGCAGAACCTGAGCATCGTCGTGCTCCCCCAGGCTTTCCGCACCGCCATCCCGCCGCTGATCAGCGTGTTCATCGCTCTGGTGAAGAACACGTCGGTCGCCGGGGCCTTCAGCGTGCTGGAGCTGTTCGCGATGTCCCGCCGGTTGACCAACGTCTACTCGGCCGATGTCATCGCGATCCTGGTCGGCGTGGCCGCGTGCTATCTGATCATCTGCATCCCGCTGGGCCAACTGGCAGGACACCTCGAGCGGAAGGTGGCGTTCGCCCGATGACGACCGGACCCGTCCTGTACGACGTCGCCGGCCCTGCGGAGAGGCGGCGGTCCCGCCTCATCTCCGGGATCCTCACGGTGGTGCTGCTCGTGGGCGCCGGCCTGTTCGCCTACCGCCTGTACCTCAATGGGGTGTTCGACGACCGCTGGGCCGTACTGGTCGACGTCCCGACGAACTTCGCAGGCTTCGAGACCCGCCATGTCTGGCAGGCGATCTTCCGCGGGCTGGGCAATACGTTGCTGGCAGCGGTGATAGCGCTGCCGCTGGCCGCCCTGCTGGCGGTGGTGCTGGTCTCGGTGCGAGCCTCCCCCATCGCTCCGCTGCGGTGGCTGGCGACCGGGATCATCGAGATCTTCCGCGGCCTGCCGGTCGTGCTGGTGATGTTCTTCGGCATCCTGGTGCTGCCCGGGGCCACGCCGCTGATGGCCGTCGTGTTCGGGCTCGTGCTGTACAACAGCGCCGTCTTCGCGGAGATCCTGCGGGCCGGCATCACCGCCCTGCCCAAGGGACAGACGGAGGCGGCCCAGTCGGTGGGGATGGGCCCGATGCTCATCTACCGCGACATCCAACTGCCTCAGGCCGTGCGGATGATGCTGCCCTCGCTCATCGCTCAGGGCGTGGTGCTGGTCAAGGATTCCTCGCTGGGCTACATCGTGGGCTACGCCGAACTGCTGCGAGGGGTCAGCCGGGTCTCGGACGCCCTGACCAACGCGGCGTACCTCCTGCCGCTGCTCGCGGTGGGCGCGGCCATCTACATCGCGCTGAACATCACGCTGTCACGGGTGGCAGTGTGGGTTCAGCACCGCAGCAGCCTGGCGCGGAAGGCTCCCGCGCGGGTCACCGGGGCGGCAGAGGTCCCGGACTGAGCCGACGTCTCCTCGCGGTACCACCGGGCCCGCGGTACTACTCGGCGGCGGCACGCAGCTACTCGGCGGCGGCACGCAGCTCGCCGGCGATCACTCGCACCGCGAGGTCACCGGGGTAGCCCTTGCGGGTGAGCAGGGCGTCCAGCCGCCTCGACAACCGACGGCGGTGGCTTCCGTCCCTCTCGGTGCGCAGCCGTTCCCGGTCGCGATCGCCCAGGCGCGAGCGCACGAGGTCTCGGCACCGCGCCTCCTCGTCGCTCTCTCCTGCGGCCAGCGCCGCGTCGATGTCCGCCGCGGCGACGCGCCGGTCCTCGAGCTCGCGTCGCAGCGCCTCGTCACCCAGTGCGCGCAGGGTGCGGCGCTGCTGGACCCATTCGTGGGCGAAGGCGGTGTCATCGAGCAGTCCGGCCCGCTCGATACGGGCCATCACCTCATGGGCGATCGCGGCGGGAACCTCTCGCTGGTCGAGGCGGTCACGCAGCTCCCCGGCCGATCGCCGGCGCATGGACAGCAGCCGCATCAGATAGCGGCACTCGTGCACGACTGCCTTCTCACGCTCGATGGCCTCCGGGTCCGGGCCGTTTCTGGGCGCGTCGAGGATCTGGCGCGTGCGGCGCTCAAGGCGCTCGCGCACCGCCGCCTCGGCCGGATCTTTCTGCGCAACGAGAGCGGCGCCGGCGCCCTGAGGGTCGCCGGCGCCGCTCCTGATGCCGTGACGGTGCGCCATCGATCAGATGGTGGCGGGGACGTCCTCGTCGAGGAACTCATCCTCGCCGAGCGCGGCTGCAGGCGCCTCGCTCGCCTCGCCCTCGGGTGCGGCCTGTTCCGCGGCGTACTTCCCGACACCGAGGGTGCGCAGGATCTTCTCCTCGATCTCCACCGCGAGATCCGGGTTGTCCTTGAGGAACTGGCGGGCGTTCTCCTTGCCCTGCCCCAGCTGGTCCCCTTCGTAGGTGAACCACGCCCCGGACTTGCGGACCACGCCGTGCTCGACCCCGAGATCGATCAGCCCTCCTTCGCGGGAGATGCCCTCCCCGTAGAGGATGTCGAACTCGGCCTGCTTGAAGGGCGGGGCCATCTTGTTCTTGGCGATCTTGACCCGGGTGCGGTTACCCACGGAATCGGTGCCCGCCTTCAGCGTCTCGATGCGCCGGATGTCCATGCGCACGGAGGCGTAGAACTTCAGTGCCTTGCCGCCGGTGGTGGTCTCGGGGCTGCCGAAGAACACGCCGATCTTCTCGCGCAGCTGGTTGATGAAGATGGCGGTGGTGCCCGAGGAGGACAGGGCGCCGGCGAGCTTGCGCAGCGCCTGGGACATGAGGCGGGCCTGGAGACCCACATGCGAGTCGCCCATCTCGCCCTCGATCTCGGCCTTGGGCACGAGGGCCGCGACGGAGTCGATCACCACGATGTCGAGTGCGCCGGAGCGGATCAGCATGTCGGTGATCTCGAGGGCCTGCTCGCCGGTGTCCGGCTGGGAGACCAGCAGTGCGTCGATGTCCACGCCCAGCTTCTTGGCGTACTCCGGATCCATCGCGTGCTCGGCGTCGATGAACGCGGCGATGCCGCCGTTGCGCTGTGCGTTGGCCACCGCGTGCAGGGCGAGCGTGGTCTTGCCGGAGGACTCCGGGCCGTAGATCTCGACGATGCGGCCGCGGGGCAGGCCGCCGACCCCGAGCGCGGCGTCCAGGGCCACGGAGCCGGTGGGGATGACCTCGACCGGCGGCCTGGTGTCATCGCCCAGACGCATGATCGAGCCCTTGCCGAACTGGCGGTCGATCTGGGCGAGGGCGTTGTCGAGCGAGGAGCCGCGATCCTTCGAGGCTGTCTTCGGTGCAGGCATGAGCTTCGTTCCTTCCAAGGGGCCGGGAGTGCCGACGTATTGACCTTGCGGCCACACTAGGCGGCGGCCCCGACATCCGCCGCCGCCCCGATGTCCGTGTGGACGGATGAGGAGTGGGGAGGAAAGACGCGACCGTGCGGATGGTGCCGGGGAGACCGTCGATCACCACCATACCGAACACGCGTTCGAACACGCGAGAGGATCGGTCGTGTCGCGGCGTGTCGCGCTCCGTCACGGATCAGCGCCGGATCAGGCCCGCCTCAGCGCCGTCGCTGCTCGGCGGGGACCTCCCAGCGCTGGGACTCGGGAACGTCCATGGCGTCGCACAGAGCGGTCCACACCAGACGCACCGCGACCCCGCGCTCGAGGGCCTGCTCGGCGGTCAGACCGCCGGTCTCCTCGAGCACGAGGTCGCGTGTGTAGGTGCGGGCCAGGACCGGGCCGAAGACGTGATCGGCCAGTTCCGTGAACTCGCTGCGCCGCACCTCAGCGGGCGCCGACCAGCGGGGCCGCGTCGTCGGCGAGACCCTCGGGCACGGTGTCGGGGATGCTGACGCGCTCGGCGACGGCGAAGCGGTCGGACACCTCGCGCAGGACGAAGGACAGCGGGAGGCCGAGAGCCTCGGTCACGGAGACCAGCAGTTCGCTGGAGGCCTCCTTCTGGCCGCGCTCGATCTCGCTGAGATATCCCAGGGATACACGGGCATCGGAGGACACCTGCCGCAGCGTTCGGCCCTGGGAACGGCGCGCATCGCGCAGGACGTCCCCGAGCTCCTGACGGAAAAGGACCATGGCCTTGCCTCCGTTCCTCTGGTTGATCTGATGATGGTGCACCCCGTGGGTGCGGTGCGTCGAAGTCATCACGATCAGAACAACGCGGCCACCCCCGTGAGTGTTCCCCAGAGTGTAGTGGCCTCGCTCCCAGCGCCCGCTGGGAATTGTGTATGGCGGACCTGGGAGCGCGACGTCCGCGCCACCGCGCCGGATCGATAGCGCTGACCGGCGGATTCGCTCAGTCCTCGAGTTCGGCCGCCAGCTCATCGAGCGCCGCCTCGACCGCCGCGGCCCGGATGCGCGCTCTTCCGCCGCTGAGATGCAGTTCACGCGTTCGCGTGCGGCCCCCGCGGCGAGCCAGGCCCAGGACCACGGTGCCCTCCGCGACGCCGCGCTCGTCCGGGCCGGGCCCGGCGACCCCCGTGGTCGCGACCGCGAGGTCCGTGCCATAGAGCCCGAGCGCTCCCTCCGCCATCGCCGACGCGACCTGCGCGGTCACCGCTCCCGTCTCGCGCAGCAGCCCGGCGTCCACGCCGAGCACCGCCGTCTTCGCGTCGTAGGAGTAGCAGGCTGCTCCCCCGGCGACCACAGCGCTCGCGCCGGGGACGTCCACCAGGCGCGCAACGACCGCTCCCGCGGTCAACGACTCGGCCGTGGCGATCGTCCATCCCCGCTCAGCGGCCCGCGCGATGACGACGGCCGGGTCAGAGGCCATCGTCATGGCCCGGGCCGCCGGCGAGGGCCTCACGGCGCAGTCGCAGCCCGTCCTTCAGATTCACCAGTCCGGACCATACGGTCAGCACGACGGCCAGCAGCACCAGGGCCAGGCCGAGCCAGCGAGCCGGCTGCCACCACAGCTCGAACGGGATCAGGCAGAAGGTGATGGCGACGGTCTGGACCATGGTCTTCGCCTTGCCGGCCGCATTGGCCGGCAGCGCGCCGTACTTGAGGATCGTGAACCGCATGACGGTGATCCCGATCTCGCGCACCAGGATCAGGATCGTCATCCACCACGGCACGTACTCCCACACCGAGAGCATGATCAGCGCGGCCCCGGTCATCGCCTTGTCCGCGATCGGGTCCACGATCTTGCCGAAGTCGGTGATCAGGTTCCGGCTGCGCGCGAGGTGACCGTCGAGGTAGTCGGTGATCATCGCCAGGACGAACACCGCGGCCACGAGCAGCCGCCCACCGATCGACTCGGGGTAGAGCACGGCGAGCACCACCAGCAGGGGCACCATCGCGCACCGCACCATGGTGAGGATGTTCGCGATGTTCCAGAGCGGGACCGGATCCGTGCGGGGTGTGGTCATCGGTGCTCCTGCTGTGCGAGGTGGGCGGCGGGTGGCATCCGGCGGAGCCGGGTGACGCGGCGGGGTGGCGGGCCGGGGCCGCCGGGTCAGCGGCCCGTGAGGCTCCAGGCGTCCTCTCCGTCCCCACCATCCTCGTCGTAGTACTCGGTGGCGGGCTCGGAGCCGTCGTCGGCCAGCGGATCTGCCGCGTATCGGTCCCCGCCGTCGCCGATCCCGGCCGCTGCGGGGGCAGCTGGGTCTCCCTCCGCACCGGGTTCGAGCTCGACTGCCTGGTCGGCAGCGTACGGCTCGTCCGCGGCGGGCTCTGCGGTCTCCTCCCCGCGGATACGGGCCAGAGCCGTCCCCAGCTCGTCGGGATGGACCAGCACATCGCGGGCCTTGGATCCCTCGGAGGGGCCGACGATCTCCCGGGACTCCAGCAGATCCATCAGGCGGCCTGCCTTCGCGAAGCCCACGCGCAGCTTCCGCTGCAGCATCGAGGTGGAGCCGAACTGCGTGGTGACCACGAGCTCCGCCGCCTGCAGCAGCACATCGAGATCGTCGCCGATGTCGTCGTCGATCTGCTTCTTGGCCGCGACCACCGTGACGTCCTCACGGTAGTTGGGCTTCATCTGGGACTTGACGTGGTCGACGACCTTGTGGATCTCCGACTCGTTGACCCACGCACCCTGGACACGCATCGGCTTGGCCTTGCCCATCGGGTGGAACAGCGCGTCGCCCTGACCGATCAGCTTCTCCGCGCCCACCGAGTCGAGGATGACCCGGGAGTCCTGCAGAGAGGAGGTGGCGAAGGCCAGGCGGCTGGGGACGTTGGCCTTGATGATGCCGGTGACGACGTCGACCGAGGGTCGCTGGGTGGCCAGGATCAGGTGGATGCCGGCCGCACGGGCGAGCTGGGTGATGCGCTGGATCGACGCTTCGACGTCGCGCGGGGCGACCATCATGAGGTCGGCGAGCTCATCGACGACGACCAGCAGGTACGGGTACGGCGCGAGTCGGCGCTCGCTGCCCGGCGGCGGGGTCAGCTCGCCGGCGCGGACGGCCTTGTTGAAGTCATCGATGTGCTTGTACCCGAAGGTCGCGAGGTCGTCGTAGCGGGCGTCCATCTCCTTGACCACCCATTCCAGGGCTTCGGCGGCCTTCTTGGGGTTGGTGATGATCGGAGTGATCAGGTGCGGGATGCCCTCGTAGATCGTCAGCTCGACACGCTTGGGATCGACCAGGACCATGCGTACCTCTTCGGGAGTGGCACGCATGAGGATCGAGGTGATCATCGAGTTGACGAAGCTGGACTTACCGGCACCGGTGGCACCAGCGACCAGCAGGTGCGGCATCTTGGCGAGGTTCGCGACCACGTAGCCGCCCTCGACGTCCTTGCCCACACCCATCACCAGCGGATGCTCGTTGCGATGGGCGACGGAGCTGCGCAGCACGTCGCCGAGGACGACCGTCTCGCGGTCCGTGTTGGGGATCTCGATGCCGATGGCCTTCTTGCCCGGGATCGGCGAGAGGATGCGCACGTCCGCACTGGCCACGGCATAGGAGATGTTCTTGTCGAGTGCCGTGACCTTCTCGACCTTGGTGCCGGGAGCGAGCTCGATCTCGTACCGGGTCACCGTCGGTCCCCGGGAGAAGCCGGAGACCTCGGCGTTCACGTTGAACTGCTCGAAGACCTCCATGAGCGCGGCCACGACCTGGTCGTTGACCTCGGACCGCGTCTTGTGGGGCGGGCCTTCGGTCAGGAAGGAGGACTCGGGCAGGGTGTAGACGACGTCGCCGGCGAGCTCGAGCTGCTCGCCCGCCCGGGGCAGGTCGCCCATCGGCGGCTCGATCAGGTCGGGCTCCGACTTCTCCGGCTTCTGCTGCGTCGCGGCGGGCCGGGAGGCGGCCGCGCTGCGGGCAGGCTTGGTGGCGCCGGCCGCCGCGGCGGCACCCGGGGCGCCGGCGGGCATCGGGGTGGTCGCGTCAGGGGCGCCCTTCGCGTCCTTCCCCGGGAAGGTCTTGGCACGGTGGTTCTCGTCCTCCACCACGTCGAAGACCTCTGTCGAGTCGACCGGGGCCCGGCCACGGCCGGCTCCGCGGCGCTTCTTCTTCGCCGTGGCCGCCGCGGCGTCCTCGGCGGTCACTCCCTGCTCGAACGCCTCGTCCCCGGCGTAACCGAAGCTCTCGTGGTCACGACCCGCTGCCTCCGCCTCTGCCTTCTCCTTGCGGCTGCGGCGACGCGGACGCCCGGCGGGCTGAGCCTCGGTCGCCTGCTCGTGGACCTCCGGATCGACTCGGCGCGGGCGCAGGCCGAAGGCGACGCGTTCGGCGTCCTCCTCCTCGCTGCGGCCGACCATCACCTCGTAGACATCGCGCACGCGCGAGGGGATCGACTCGACGGGGGTGGCGGTCAGGACCAGGATCCCGAAGGCGATCACCACGGAGTGGATGACGATGACGGCGACCGGGGGCAGCAGCGCCTCCAGCGGAGCTGCTGCCAGATACCCGAGGACTCCTCCTCCGCGAGCGAGGTTGTCGATCCCGTCCGCCGGAGCCGGCATGCGCGCGGAGACGGAGGCGATCGCCGAGATCGCGGCCAGCAGGAGCGCGATGCCGATCGCGATGCGCGAGTTGGCCCGGACCTGATCCGGGCGACGGAACATCCGGATCGCCCAGCCGGCCGCCAGCAGCGGGATCACCATGGAGGAGATGCCGAAGGTGCCGGCCACCACGGTGTGCACCGCGCCGAACACAGGACCGCCCAGCTGCCACCACTCGACGACGGCCACCAGGGTCGCGATGAGCATCAGGAACAGGGCGTAGCCGTCGCGCCGCTGCTCGGGGGCGACCTCCCAGCGCGCCACACCGATGGAGCGGATGAAACCGCCGACCATCCGGGCGATCGCCAGATAGCCGGAGCGCACTGCGCGCACCGGCAGAGGAAGCGTCGACGGGTCGTGGGCCGCGGAGCCGGCGGTGCGCGAGCTACCGGCAGCCGAGGTCCGTGACGAGCCTTTCGACGCACGTGCGGGGGAAGACGTACGTGTCGCCATGGCACCAGGGTACCGCCCAGCTCGGCCCCAGCCCGGGAGGCTGGGCCTGCGATCAGGCGCTATCTCACCGCTCGCAAGCTCGCAGCACGTCGATCAGGCCCCACTGAACCTCCTGATCTCCTACCGCTCGCAAGCTCGCAGCACGTCGATCAGGCTTCGATCACGATGGGGATGATCATGGGGCGGCGGCGCAGGCGCTGGGAGACGTAGCGGCCGACGACGCGGCGCATGACCTGCTGCAGCTGGTGGGTGTCACGGCGGTTGGACTGATCGGCCACGGCCTGCTCGAGCGCCTTGACGATCTCGGGACGGATCTTCTGGAAGACCACGTCGTCCTCGGCCACGCCGCGCGCGTGGATCTCGGGGCCGGCGATGAGCGAACCGGTCTCCGAGTTGACCACGGCGAACAGGGAGATGAAGCCCTCGTCCCCGAGGATGCGGCGGTCCTTGAGATCCGCTTCGGAGATCTCGCCGACGCTGGAGCCGTCGACGTACACGTAGCCGTTGGGCACCTCACCGACGACCTTTGCGACGCCGTCCTTGAGATCGACGACGTGACCGTCCTTGGCCAGGACCACCCGCTCCGGCGGCACACCGGTGGCTTCCGCGATCTTGCCGTTGGCGATGAGGTGGCGGACCTCGCCGTGGATCGGCATCACGTTCTTCGGGCGCACGATGTTGTAGCAGTACAGCAGCTCGCCGGCACTGGCGTGACCGGAGGTGTGCACCTTCGCGTTGCCCTTGTGGACCACCTCGGCACCGAGCGCCATCAGGCCGTTGACCACACGGAAGACCGCGTTCTCGTTGCCCGGGATCAGCGAGGAGGCGAGGACCACGACGTCCCCGGGGCCCACGCTGACGCGGTGGTCGCGGTTGGCGATGCGGCCGAGCGCCGCCATCGGCTCGCCCTGGCTGCCGGTGCACATCAGCACGACCTGCTCATCGGGCAGGTTGTCGATGCGCTTGACGTCCACCAGGATGCCCTCGGGCACATCGAGGTACCCCATGTCCGCGGCGATGCCCATGTTGCGCACCATCGAACGGCCGACGAAGGCGACCTTCCGCCCATGGGCGGCGGCCGCATCGAGCACCTGCTGGACGCGGTGGACGTGACTCGAGAAGGAGGCGACCACGATCTTCTGGCGTGCGCGGCCGAACACCGCGTCCAGGGTGGGCCCGATCTCCTTCTCGCCGACCGTGAAGCCGGGGACCTCGGCGTTGGTGGAGTCGGTCATGAACAGGTCGACGCCGGCCTCACCCAGTCGCGCGAAGGCGCGCAGGTCCGTGATGCGCCCGTCCAGCGGGAGCTGATCCATCTTGAAGTCACCGGTGTGCAGCACGGTGCCGGCCGGGGTCGAGACATGGACGGCGAGCGCGTCCGGGATCGAGTGGTTCACGGCGACGAACTCGCAGTCGAACGGGCCGAAGCTCTCCTGCTGGCCCTCCTTCACCGCGTAGGTGAAGGGCTTGATGCGGTGCTCCTTGAGCTTCGCCTCGATGAAGGCCAGGGTCAGCTGGCTGCCGATCAGCGGGATGTCGGGCTTCATCCGCAGCAGGTAGGGCACCGCGCCGATGTGGTCCTCGTGGCCGTGGGTCAGCACGATCGCGGCGACGTCGTCCAGGCGATCGCTGATCATGTCGAAGTCCGGCAGGATCAGGTCGACCCCGGGCTGGGCGTCCTCGGGGAAGAGGACCCCGCAGTCGACGATGAGCAGCCTGCCCTCGAACTCGAGCACGGACATGTTGCGGCCGACGTCCCCCAGCCCGCCCAGCGGGGTGACCCGCAGGGTGCCGCGCTTCAGCTTCGGCGGCTGGTTCAGTCGGTGGGAATACGAAGTGGTCATAGAGGCCTCCGAGCCTTATCGCGTGGGGGGTACGCCGTCGGCCGCGTCCAGCGCGGCGGCGAGCGCGCGCAGCTGGTCGGCATCGGCAGGAACATGGGGGCCGCGCATGGCCGCGTGGGGCAGCACGCCCTGCAGGGCGAGAGCGGCCTTGGCGGCGACGGCCCCGGGGATGTGATTCATGATGGCCTCGACCACGGGGGCGAGGCGGTTGTGGGCGTCGCGCGCGGCGACGAGGTCGGACCGGTCCACGGCCTCGACCATCTGCTTCTCGAGGTCACCGGCGACCTGACCGACGACGGAGACCATGCCCGCGGCGCCGATCGTCAGCCACGGCAGGTTCAGGCCGTCCTCACCGGAGTAGTAGGCGAGCCCCGTCTCCGCCATCACCCGAGTGGCCTGGAGCAGGTCCGCCTTGGCATCCTTGACCGCCAGGATCCGATCGTGCTCGCCCAGGCGCAGCAGCGTCTCGTAGGCGAGCGCGGCCCCCGTGCGGCCGGGGATGTCGTAGAGCATGACGGGCAGGTCGGTGGCGTCGGCGACCGCGGTGGTGTGCGCGATGATGCCGGCCTGGCTGGGCTTGGAGTAGTACGGGGTCACCACCAGCAGCCCGTCCAGGCCGAGCTCGGCGTGCGCGCGGGCCAGGTCGATCGAATGGGCCGTGTCATAGGTGCCCACCCCGGCGACGACCTTGATCTCGGGGCCGACGGCCGCACGCACGGCGCGGGCGAGCTCGATCTTCTCGACGTCGGTGAGGGTCGGGGCCTCTCCGGTGGTGCCGGAGACCACGATGAGATCGTTGCCGTGTTCGCTGACGTGCGCGGCCAGTGCCTGGGCGGCATCGAGGTCGATCTCGTGGGCGTCCTCGGTGAACGGAGTGACCACAGCGGTCCCCACGGTGCCGAAGGGCCGCAGGGGGCGCGAATCGGGGCTGGTCATGGTCTCCTCCCGGAAAAGTCGTGGTCCCCGGAGCCTAGTCCAGGCCGGGCCGCGGTCTGTGCCCTCACGCGGGGCCGAGATCGACCAGGATCGCCAGCGGAGTGCGCTGGCGGCCCTGGCCGAGGGGGTTGTCGGCGAACGTCGCCTCCAGGCGCTCGTTCGCGGTCGTCACGTCCGACCCCAGCACGTTGCGGCCGATGTCGTTGGCGTCCATCACGACCGTGCCGGTGAAGCTGTCGCGCACGGCCGCCGGGATCTCGGCGCCGCGGATGGCCGCCGAGATCCGCGCAGAGACGGCGTCGGGATCCTTCGGCGGCAGCTTCGCCGAGACGTTCGAGGGGAAGGCGGAGTACGGGGTCGGCCCGTCGATCGCACGGACGTCGGCCCCCACCACGTGGTAGAAGAGCCCGCGCTTGCCGATCAGTTTGCCCGCGGCTCCGGCCGCCGAGGCGGCGACCACCCGGGGCAGTCCGACCTCGCGCACGGCCAGCTCCATGGTGGTGGGATCGCCCAGTCCGATGCCGGCCGGCGTGCGGGTGACGAACCGGCTGAGGACCCTCGCGGCGGGGCGCGGCGTGATCTCCCAGGTGAACCACGAGCGGCCCTGGGCGATGGCGATGATCTTCTCGCTGATCACGAAGTACCACGGCGCGCCGGCAGGGAGGGCATCGGCGGGGAGGGAGGCGGCGAACCGCTCGACGTGCTCGCGGACCCGCGCCTCGATGTCATCGCCGCGGGCGACCAGCTCGGTCTGCAGCGGGAAGCGGCGCCAGATATGGCCGTCGGCCTCCGTGACCAGGTCGAGCTGCTTGCCCGGGTTGGCCGTGTAGTCGCTCTTGGCCTCGGCCGCCTCGTCCGGATCCGCGGTCGGCGCGGTCGTCGTCCGTGCGGCGCGGGCCGCAGCAGGCTCAGCAGGCCCACCAGAGCCGGCCGGGCCACCCGACTCGGCCAGGGTGGAGCTCTCGGGGGCGTCGATGTAGGTGCGCAGCCACAGCTCGAGGTTCAGCAGGCGCCAGAAGACGCCCGTGTCGTGGGTTCCCGGGTTCGCCAGGAAGTCGTCGAACAGGGCCAGCACGCTGGGGGCGTCGACATAGGGCCGATCGGCGAAGCTCTCCGAGGCGAAGACCTCCCGCACGGCCGGGCCGAGGTCGCGGAGCCACTCGTCCTCGGCGGAGGCGAGAACGCCGGCTCCTGCGGCACCGGCGCCGGCATCGGCATCGTGTCGGCCCCGATGGTCGGTGCTCGCACCGGGCACGATCCCGTCCATCGCCTCACGCAGGATCCCGTAGCCGCGCCCGCCGGCGAGGAAGGCCGACTCCTCGAGGGAGAACAGGAAGGCCAGCAGCTCCTTGTCGAGGAAGGGCAGGCGCCCCTGGACCCCGGAGCGCCTCGAGAACCTGTCGTGCTCGCGCAGCAGCGCCGGCAGCGAGGTGCGGAACACGTCCTCCAGCAGCCGCTGCTTGAGGTCGTCCTGGACGAGGCTGAGCGTCTCGGCGCTGTGCTCCTCCACGAAACCGGAGTTCAGCAGCGCGTCGACCGGCACCGCGGCGCGTCCGGAGCGCCGCCGCGCGGCCGCGCGCAGGAGGTCACGGGAGGCGGCGAGCTCACGGGCCAGCGGGGCGAGTCTCCTCTGGCGGCGCAACTGTCGCAGGTACACCCGGTGATGTCGCTCGTCCCCGGCCATCGTCTGGCTCGCTCCGAGGCCGTCCAGCAGCGCCGTGACGTGCTGGCCGGCCTCGCGCAGGACCGCGTACCGCGCATATGGAGCGCTGGAGGCGGCCGGCTCCTCCTGAGCGCGGACCGCCTCGCGGAGGTCCTCGAGGTCGCCCCCGGCGCCCGGGCGCACCTCGTGTGCGGCGATCTGGTCCTGGTAGTCGGCGAGCAGGGAGTCCACGTCGGAGGTGTCCTGGTCGACGGCGCCGATGGGGGTCGCGCGGAGAACGTGCTGGCGGGCACCGACGGCGCTGTATGCCTCGTCGTCGGGCTCCTCGCGCAGGTGACGCGCGATCACGGCGGCGATCGCCGAGGAGCCCAGGTCGCCGGAGACGGAGGTGCCCACGGTCCCGTCGGATGTCAGGCGCAGACGGATCGCGTGCTCGAACCGCTCCCGGTACTCGGCGACGGTGCCCTCGTCGACGGGCCGGCCGGGGCGCGCGGCGATCCGGCGCAGCTCCTCCTGCAGGCTCGAGAACTCGGTCACCTCGGCGGACGCTGTGCTGCCCGTGCTGATTCGCAGGACCTGGCCGGGCAGGAGCCGGCGCACACCGTCGAAGAAGGTCCGGGAGTCCTCGTCGTGAACGCCGAACTGCAGGTAGCGGTAGACGGTGCGGTCATCCGGTGCGGCCTCGAACTGCTCCGCGGCCAGCAGGGCGGAGATCTCGGACGCGAAGAGGAGCTGGGGACCTCGCCCGCCGTCGCCCAGCCAGTAGTAGAGGGGTTTGATCCCGACCTGGTCGCGAGCCAGGACGAGCTCGCCGGTCTGCGTGTCGTGGATGGCGAGCGCGAACATGCCGTTGAAGCGGTCGTAGGCGGCGGTGCCCCATTGCGCGTGCGCCGCCAGCACCACCTCGGTGGCCGTGTCGGTGCGGAAGCTGTGGCCGAGCTGCTCAAGCTGCGTGCGCAGCTCCCGGTGATTGTGGACCTCGCCGTCGTGGACGATCGTGTACCGGCCGTCCGGTGAGGCCATCGGCTGAGTGCGGTCCGGGCTGCGGTCGTTCGGCTCACGATGCACCAGAGAGGCCTGGTCGGTGACGACGAGGGCCTCGTCCTCCGGGACGGTGCGGGCCCCGTCGTGGGCCAGGGCGCCGGCCATCCGCCGGGCGATGCCCTCGGTGTCGGCGCCGAATCCGTAGCTGCCGGAGATTCCGCACATGGGACGAGTCCTTTCGAGGGGGACGGCACCGGTCATCGGCCCGGCGCTGCAGCAGCCGCCCGGCGCCGCGCCACAGGTGAGTGTCGGGCCGAGATCGGCAAGCCGCCTGAGCTTATCAACGCGGTCCCGGCGCACAGGCCCGACGCGGCGAGGCGTCTCAGCTGCCGCGGCGCGAGAGCACGAGGTCCCCGTCGCTGACGCGGATCTCGAGGTCGTCCAGCGACGTGACCAGGGCGTCCGCGATCGGCGCCAGATCCGCGGCCGGGGTGGTGCTGGTCACCGCGACGGTACGGGCACCGGCGTCGGCGCCGGATCGCAGGCCGCCCACGGAGTCCTCGACGACGATGCACGCGCCGGGTTCCGCCCCGAGACGCTGGGCACCGAGGCGGTAGGGCTCCGGGTCCGGCTTGCCACGGGTGACCTGGTCCGCGGTGACCATGTCCGGTGGGACGGGCAGACCGGTCGTGGCCCAGCGGGCCTCGAACAGGGGCGCGGTGCAGGAGGTCACGATGGTCCAGGTGGCCCGGCCCAGCTCCTCCGCAGCGGCATCGAGCTCGCGCAGCAGCCGCTCGGCGCCCGGCAGGGTGAGGATCGAGCCGACGTCGGCGATCTCGAGCGCCTCGACGCGGGCGTGGGCCTGGTCACGCTGTTCCTCGGTGAGCTCGGGCAGCAGCTCCGCGAGGACCTGGCGGGCCGGCTTGCCGTGCATGTCGTGGCCGAACTCCACGCCGGCGTCGTACTCGCGCAGCAGCGTGTTCCAGGCGCGTTCGACCGCCGGTCCGGAGTCGATCAGGGTGCCGTCCATGTCCAGCAGCAGCGCTCGCGCGCGCAGCGGGAGCTCATCGACAGGAGTGGGCACGTCAGGAGTGTCCGGGGTGGCCGTCATGGCCCTACGTTCTCACATCGCGAGGCGGACGCGAAGGCAGTGTCCTCCCTGGTGACCGTACAGTGTCGACCATCATGACGACCGCTTCCTCCTCGGCCGGCCACAGCGGACCGGAGCTCCCCCTGCGGCTCCGTGCGATACGCCGCACCGGATTCTCGATCGGCCTCGCGACGGGCCTGTACGGCATCTCCTTCGGAGCACTCGCGACGGCCTCGGGGCTGGACGTGTGGCAGGCGATGGTGCTCTCGGCGGTGATGTTCACCGGGGGCAGCCAGTTCGCCTTCGTCGGCGTGATCGGCGGGGGCGGCTCCGCCGCCGGGGCGGCCATCGCCTCGGTGCTGCTGGGGGTGCGCAACACGCTGTACGGGCTGATCCTCGCGCCGTCCTTCGCCCGCGGCGGATGGCGGGGTCTCGCGCGGACGCAACTGACGATCGACGAGTCCGCTGCCCTGGCCGCCTCCGGCACCACCGACGAGGAGAGGCGCGCCGGCTTCTGGGCCGCCGGTCTCTGCGTCTATGCCTTCTGGAACCTGTTCTCCCTGGTCGGCGCGGTCGCGGGGCAGTATGTCGCGGATCCCGGGGCGTGGGGGCTCGACGCAGCGGCCGCCGGAGCGTTCCTGGCCCTGCTGTGGCCGCGGCTGTGCGGCGGAGATGCCGTGGCGATCGCGGTGGCCGGTGCCTTCGTCGCCCTGCTGGCCACCCCTGTGCTGCCCTCGGGGCTGCCCGTGCTCGCCGCGGCCCTGGTAGCCGTCGTCGCAGGGCTCCTGCCGTCGCGACGGGGCAGTGCAGAGCGCCCCCACCGTCCCGAGGAGGAACGCCGATGAGCACGCTGTGGATCGCGGTGATCGCCGCCTCGGTCATCTCGTTCGCCCAGAAGTGGCTGGGCTACCAGGCGCCACCGGACGTGCTGGAGCGTCCCCGGGTCGCGCGCATCACGTCCCTGCTGCCGATCGCACTGCTGGGTGCGCTGGTGGCGACGCAGACGGCGACCAGTGGAACGGAGATCGTCCTGGATGCGCGTCTGGCCGGTCTGGGCGTCGCGGTGGTGCTGCTGGTGCTGCGCGCACCGTTCCTCGTGGTCGTGATCGGTGCGGCTGTGGCCGCGGCGGGGCTGCGCGCCCTCGGATGGGCCTGACCCGCCCGGCCCTCTAGCGGCCGCGCTGCTCCTCGATCGCGCGCCGGGTCGCCATGCGGGCGCCCTTGCGGTCACGCAGCGCGTCATAGGCGAGGGCGAGGCGGAACCAGGCGCTCCAGTCGTGCTCGGCGCCGTCCTGGATCGCGGCCCGGGCGGACTCGAACTCCGCTCGAGGGTCGTCGGGGATCGCTCCGGGCGGCGGTGCGTAGCGTTCGGCGAGGCGCCCGGAGGCGAGGCCGAACAGCACCTCGCGCCACGTCACCCACACGCTGAGGCCGAGCAGGATCGCGATGCCGAGGGCCAGGCCGTAGCCGAGGGCGCTGCCGGCGCGGGCGAAGCCGACGGCTATCCACCCCAGTCCGTAGCAGTACGCCGCGGTGATGAGGACCAGGACGGCGACGAAGAGTTGCTGACGCATGGAGGTTCGCGTGCTCAGCCGAGCTCGAGGTAGCCGTCGAGCCCCACGGTGAGTCCGGGGTGCGCGGCGACCTCGCGGATGCCCAGCAGCACGCCGGGCATGAAGCTGGCGCGGTCGAAGGAGTCGTGGCGGAGCTGGAACTGCTCCCCCGGCCCCCCGAACTGGACGACCTCGTGGGCGACCAGTCCGCGCTGACGGACCGCGTGGACGTGGATGCCGTCGATGACGGCCCCGCGGGCGCCCTGCGGATCCTTCTCGGTCGCGTCCGGGACCGGGCCGAGGCCGGCGGCCGCCCGGCCGCGGGCGATCGCCGCGGCGGTGTGCGTGGCGGTCCCGGAGGGGGCGTCGAGCTTGTTCGGATGGTGCATCTCGATGATCTCGGCGCTGTCGTAGTAGCGGGCAGCGACCTCCGCGAAGCGCATGGCCAGCACGGCGCCGATCGCGAAGTTCGGCGCGATCAGGACGCCCACCCCGTCGGCCTCCTCGAGCTGCGTGCGCACTGCGGCCAGGGAGTCCTCGGTCCAGCCGGTGGCGCCGACGACGGCGTGGACCCCGTGCTCGATCAGCCAGCGGACGTTGTCGCCGGTCGCGGCCGGCACGGTGAGATCCACCGCGACCTGCGCCCCGGCCTCGGTGATCGCGGAGAGGTCGTCGTCGCGACCGATGCGGGCGACGAGTTCGAGGTCCGGTGCCTCGTCGATCGCACGGCATGCCTCGGTGCCCATGCGCCCTCCGGCGCCGAGCACGGCCACGGGCACGGTGGTCTGGTCTGTCTGGGTCATGGCGTGCTCCTCGATCGTCGGCGGATGGCGGATAGATGATAGTGAGCTGGTCGGGCGATCGGAGTGCGGTGGCCGAGCTGGACGGCACCGGAGGACGGCCCGGAATGCTCGGCTCCCGGCTCGTCGGGGTCAGCTCTCGGGGCCGACCTCGACCCGGGTGCTGAAGGACGTGGACAGGCGGGCGGCGAGATCGCGCACCGCGGCGGCATCGACGCGGCCGATCTTCTCCAGCGTCTCGTCCACGCTCGAGTAGGTGCCGTGGACGAGCTCGATGGTGCCCAGGCGGCCCATGCGACTGCTGGTGTCCTCCAGCCCCAGCGCGAAGGAGCCGGTGATCTGACCGCGAGCGCGGGCGAGCTCGTCCTCGTCGACGCCCTGCTCTCCCATCCGTGCCAGCTCGGCGCCGAGGAGCTCGACCACCTCGGTGGTCCGGCCCGGACGGCAGGCCGCGTAGAGGCCGAACAGCCCGGCATCGCGGTATCCGGAGCTGAAGGAGTACACCGAGTAGGCCAATCCGCGCTGCTCTCGGATGTTCTGGAACAGACGGGAGGACATGCCACCGCCGAGGATCGACATCAGCACCGACATGGCGTGGCGCTCCTCGCTGACCGCCGTGATCCCCTGCCCGCCGAGGTAGATGTGGTTCTGCTCGGCGGGCCGCAGCAATCGGTGCGGATCGATGCCGGCGACGTTCGCGACCACGCCGCCGCCGGACTCGCCTCCGGCGGCGTCGGTTCGCAGCCGTCGCGCGGGCAGGGCGCCGGGCTCGAGTCTCCATCCACCGCGGCGCAGGCCCGCCTGCACCAGCTCGGCGAGCTCGTCGTGGTCGATGTCGCCGACGGCCGTGACCACCAGGTTGCCGGGCCGGTAGTGCTCGGCCCAGTGGGCGCGGACGTCCTCGATGCTCAGCGCGTTCACGCTCTCGGCGGTGCCGCCGACGGGACGGCCGATCGCCGTGTCGGGCCCGAGGACGTCGGCGAGGAAGGTCTCGTAGCCGATGTCGGTCGGGTCGTCCTCTGCCATGGCGAGCTCTTCGAGGATCACCTCGCGCTCGGTGGCCAGGGCCTCCTCCTCGAGGCGGCTGGCGGTGATCATGTCGGTCAGGACGTCGACCGCCCTGGGAACGTCCGCTGAGCGCACACGCCCGAAGTACAGGGTGTGCTCCTTCGCCGTGATGGCGTTGGAGTCGCCGCCGACCTCATCGAACGCCGTGGCGATGTCCATCGCGCTGCGGCGGTGGGTGCCCTTGAACATCAGGTGCTCGAGCACGTGGGTGGAGCCGGCATGCTGCGGCAGCTCGTCGCGGGAGCCGACCGGCAGCCAGAGCCCGATGGTCGCGCTGCGTACGCTGGGATCGGTCTGGGTCAGCAGCCGCACGCCGCCGGGCAGGATGCTGCGGCGCACGCCGGTGGCGGCATCGAGCATCACATCGGACGCGGGGTCGTCGAAGGCGAGGTCGGAAGGCATCGATTGATTCTCCCACGGGCCGGAACACCCCGGGGGAACCGCTCCGAGGCGCCGGGAATCGGGGGGTGCACGGCGGCACCGGAGAGACGGCGCTTCCTCGACTCCGTCGGCGAGGGCGGGAGCAGAGATGAGGAGTTCAGGGCACGACGATGTGCTGTCGGCCATCGATGAGCTCACGGACGATGTCCAGATGGCCCGCGTGCACGGCGGTCTCCTCGAGCATGCGCAGGAGGATGCCGCGGCCGTCGGCCATGATCGGCCCGTCGAACACACTCGCGGGCGGTCGCCAGCGCGGCGGCTCGGCGAGGTCGACGCGCGCGAGGACCTCGTCGGAGCGCTCGATCTCCTCGCGGTACCGGGAGATGGCGTCCCGCCCGGAGGCCGGGCCGTCTCTCCATCCGTCGCACAGTCCCTCGATCGCTCGGGGCTGGGCATCGAGCACCGCGGAGATCCAGAACCTCTCGTCGTCGAAGGTCAGGTGGCCGAGCAGCTGCGTGATCGACCATCCCGAGGGCACATGGACCTCGGCCATCCGCGCATCGTCGAGACCGTCGACGGCCGCCAGCACATGGCCTCGCTGCTCGGTCAGCAGCGCGATCAGATCAGGATCGTGCATGGATGCTCCTCAGCGTCGTGCCGTCGCGCGTCCATCACATCAGGTCCCACCCGAACGTGGAAGCCCTGGAACGACGGACGGGCGGCACCCCCGCAGGGATGCCGCCCGTCCGTCGTTGCCGGATCACCCGGCGAGGATCACTCCTGGCCGGCGTCCTCGGCCGGCTTCTCGTCGCCCTGCTCGTCCTTCTCGTCCTCGATCACGCCGAGGGAGATCTTGCCGCGGGCGTCGATCTCGCGGATCTCCACCTCGATCTTCTGACCGACCTTGGCGACGTCCTCGACGTTCTCGACCCGCTTGCCGTCGTTCAGCTTGCGCAGCTGGGTGACGTGGAGCAGGCCGTCCTTGCCCGGGGTGAGGGAGACGAACGCGCCGAAGTCGACCACACGCACCACGGTGCCGAGGTAGCGCTCGCCGACCTCCGGGACCATCGGGTTGGCGATGGCGTTGATCGCGGAGCGGGCGGCCTCGGCCGAGGGGCCGTCGGTCGCACCGATGTACACGGTGCCGTCGTCCTCGATCGTGATGTCCGCGCCGGTGTCGTCCTGGATCTGGTTGATCATCTGGCCCTTGGGGCCGATGACCGCACCGATCTTGTCGACGGGCACGGTGACCGCGAGCACGCGCGGAGCGTGCGGGCTCATCTCGTCGGGCGTATCGATCGCCTCGTTCAGCACGCCCAGGATGGCCAGGCGGGCCTCACGGGCCTGCGACAGCGCGCCGCCCAGCACCGAGGCGGGGATGCCGTCGAGCTTGGTGTCCAGCTGGATCGCCGTGACGAACTCGGAGGTGCCGGCGACCTTGAAGTCCATGTCGCCGAAGGCGTCCTCGGCGCCGAGGATGTCGGTCAGCGCCGCGTAGCGGGTCTCACCGTCGACGGTGTCCGAGATCAGGCCCATCGCGATGCCCGCGACCGGTGCCCGCAGCGGCACTCCGGCGTTCATCAGCGACAGGGTGGAGGCGCAGACGGAACCCATCGACGTGGAGCCGTTGGAGCCGAGGGCCTCGGAGACCTGACGGATCGCGTAGGGGAACTCCTCGCGGCCGGGCAGGACCGGGACCAGGGCGCGCTCGGCGAGCATGCCGTGGCCGATCTCGCGACGCTTCGGGGAGCCCACGCGACCGGTCTCGCCGGTGGAGTACGGCGGGAAATTGTAGTGGTGGACGTAGCGCTTGCGGGTCACCGGCGACAGCGAGTCGATCTGCTGCTCCATCTTGAGCATGTTCAGCGTGGTCACGCCGAGGATCTGGGTCTCGCCGCGCTGGAACAGAGCCGAGCCGTGCACACGCGGGATGACCTCGACCTCGGCCGACAGCGCGCGGATGTCACGCAGACCGCGACCGTCGATGCGGACGCCGTCGGTGAGGACCTTCTTGCGCACGACCTGCTTGGTCAGGGCGCGGAAGGCTCCGCTGACCTCCTTCTCGCGGCCCTCGAGCTGCTTGCCCTCACCGGCGAGCTCGTCGGTGACCTCGGCCAGCAGCTGCTCGGTGCGCTCCTCGCGCTCGCTCTTGCCGGAGATCGACATGACCTCGGCGAGACGATCGGTGGCGGCTCCGGCGACGATCTCGTAGGCATCGTCCTGGTAGTCCAGGAACAGCGGGAACTCGCGCACCGGCTTGGCGGCGGTGGCGGCCAGCTCCTGCTGGGCCACGCACAGGCTGCGGATGAAGACCTTGGCGGCCTCGAGGCCTTCGGCGACGACCTCCTCGGTGGGGGTGATCGCGCCCTGCTCCTTGATCAGCGTCCAGGAGTTGTCGGTGGCCTCGGCCTCGACCATCATGATCGCCACGTCGGACTCATCGCCCTCGCCGGTGATGCGGCCGGCGACGACCATGGAGAACACGGCCTCCTCGAGCTGGGAGAACGTGGGGAAGGCGACCCACTGGCCGCCGCCCTGGGCGGTCGGGATCAGGGCGATGCGCACCGCACCGATCGGGCCCGAGAAGGGCAGACCGGAGATCTGGGTGGAGGCGGAGGCACCGTTGATGCCGACGACGTCGTACGCGTCGTCAGGTCCGTTGGCCATGACGGTCAGGACGACCTGGACCTCGTTGCGCAGACCCTTGACGAAGGCGGGGCGCAGCGGACGGTCGGTCAGGCGCGCGGCGAGGATCGCGTCGGTGCTGGGACGGCCCTCACGGCGGAAGAAGGAGCCGGGGATGCGGCCCGCGGCGTACATCCGCTCCTCGACGTCGATGGTGAGGGGGAAGAAGTCGAACTGGTCCCTGGGACGGTTCGAGACGGCGGTGGCCGACATGATCATCGTGTCGTCGTCGAGGTAGACGGCGACGGCGCCGGCGGCCTGCTGGGCGAGACGACCGGTCTCGAAGCGGACCTCGCGGCGGCCGAACGAGCCGTTGTCGATGACCGCGGTGGTCGCGGTGATTTCAGGGCCTTCCATGGCCATGTGAATCTCCTTGGGTAGGGGGTTCGCCCTGCCGGCGCGGTCATCGCCAGTCACTCGCGGTCCCGGCGGGACCCGGTGATCTGCCGGGGCCTGCGTACCGCACGTCACTGCCGAGGACCGAACCTGGTCGGGGCGGGTATCTGTTATCTGGTTCTTCGGTGGCCCACCGGGGTGGGCACATGAAACCGCCGCCCGCCCTCAGGGGCGAGCGGCGGGTGGTGTCACCGGCGGATGCCGACGCGCTGGATCAGCGAACGGTACCGCTCGATGTCGACGTCCTGCAGGTACTGCAGGAGGCGCTTGCGCTGGCCGACCAGCAGCATGAGACCCCGACGAGTGTGGTGATCGTGCTTGTGGGTCTTCAGGTGCTCGGTCAGGTACTTGATGCGGTGAGTCAGGAGCGCGACCTGGACCTCGGGCGAGCCGGTGTCGCCCTCGGTGGTCCCGAACTCCTTGATGATCTCCTGCTTGGTGGCGGTATCGAAGGCCATGGCTCTCCTGGGTCGTTGCGCGGCGCTCCGGGACCTTGTGTCCTGGGCTCTCTGTGCGAGCTGTCTCCTGTCGGCGCACGCGCCGGGGCGGGTGCTGCGGATAGGGACGGGAATGCTCTCCGCGGCCGAATTCACGGCCTCAGCAGGATATCAGCCGGTGGCTGCGGGACGGGAGCCGTGCACGTCCAGAGTGCGGCGGCTCACCTCCACGTCCTCGCGCATCTGCTCGACCAGGCTCTCGACCGAGTCGAACGTCAGCGTGGGCCGCTGGAACCGGACGAACTCCAGGCGCACCGTGTCGCCGTAGAGGTCGAGGTCGTGGTCACCGTGCACATAGGCCTCCACCGTGCGTCGCGGGCCTCCCGCGCCGTCCTCGTCCTCGAAGGTGGGGTTGGTGCCGATGGAGATCGTCGCAGGTGCGCCGGCCAGCGGCTCGGTGCCCGCATGGCCAGGATCCTGCTCCAGCACGGTGAGGTAGCCGGCGTAGACGCCGTCGGCGGGGATCAGACCGGCCGGTGCCGGGCCGAGGTTCGCGGTCGGGAAGCCGAGCTCGCGCCCTCGCCGATGGCCGTGGTGGATGACATCGGTGACGGTGTGGAGGCGGCCGAGCGCATCGGCCGCCCCGTCGACGTCACCCCCCAGCAGTGCGGCGCGGATCCCGGAGGACGAGATGCGGCCGGTCCCTTCCCCGTCGGGCCCGAGGTCCGCGACGGTCACGACCTCGAAGCCGTACGTGCGGCCCAGGTCGCGCATGGTCTCGATGTTCCCGGCATTGCCCCGGCCGAACAGGGCGTCCTCCCCCAGCACGACGCACTCGGCGCCGAGCCCCTCGACCAGGAACACCCGCACGAAGTCCTCCGCCGAGTACTGGGCGAAGTCGCGGGTGAACTCGAGGTCGAGGACGCCGCTCATCCCGGCGAGCAGCAGCAGCCGATCACGATCGTCCCGCCCCGTCAGCAGCGGGGGGTCACCGGGAGTGCCCATCACGTGCCGGGGGTGCGGCCAAAAGGTCAGGGCGACCGGGGACAGCGAACGTGCCTGCGCGTGGCGCAGCAGCTGGTCGAGCACGTAGCGGTGGCCGCGATGGACCCCGTCGTAGTTGCCGATCGAGACCGCCGTCGCACCGAGGCCGGCGGGAACCTCCTCGACGGAGTGCCAGATGGGGGCGCGGGTCACGGCGGGGTCGGGTCCTTCCAGAGCCGGGAGCACGTCCGAACCCTCGGACGTCGGGACAGGCAGCGGGGTCGCAGCACGTCGCGGAACGTCGCACCGCACGGACGAACGCACCGCGGGAACGACGACCGGCGCAGAACGCAGAACATCGCTCAGCGGCATACGACATCGACGTGCGGGGACACTGTATCCCCCGCGCACGGCCCGGAAAGCGCATCGGGATGATACCCAGCTGTGATGAAGGTCGGCGTTTCACTCATATCCCTCACGATGCGCACTCCGCTACCCTGAACGACAAGGCGGCGCCGGGGAGGGACCCCTGTGCCTTCCCGCGAAGTAAGCGGGGGCTGACATGACGGCCGCTGAGAAACGGATCGATTTCCATGACGAACGTGACCGAACCGGCCGCGCTGGGCGGCCCATCGCGACCCACCGGGCGCCACGGGCGTCGACGCGTCTCCCTCATCGTGGCGGCCGTCGTCGCCGTCATCGCTGTCGTACTCACCGGCGGCGCGCTCGCCTATGCCAAGCAGTTCGAGGGACGCGCCCTGCCGGGCACCGAGGTCCTCGGAAAGGACGTCTCCGGGCAGAGCCCCGAGGAGATCGCCGCACTCGTCGCCGAGCGCGGCGAATCCGTCACGGTGACGGTCACCGCCGGCGACCAGGAGCACGAGGTTTCCCTCGCGGACCTCGGCGTGAACGTCGATGCGGCCGCCACGGCGGCCGCCGCCGTCGAGCGCGACGACTCCTTCACCGGCGTGATCTCCTCGACCTGGTCGGGCGAGCACACGGTCGACCCGGTCGTCTCCGTCGACGAGGGAGCGGTCCAGGACTTCGCCAAGGGCCTCGTGCCCGAGGACAAGACGGAACCGGTCGACGCGCAGGTGACCTTCGACGAGGAGAAGCAGGCGTGGACCGCGGTCCCGGGGACCGACGGCCAGGGCATCGACCCGCAGCCCCTCGTGGACGCCGTCACGCAGAAGGCGTCCTCGCTGGAGGACTTCAGCGTGGAGCAGCCGATCAAGGACATCCCGCCGGCGATCACCACCGAGGAGGCCGAGGAGGTCGTCGGCACCATCAGCGGCATCCTCGAGCAGCCGATGACGATCGCCGGAGCCGACGGGAAGACCCACGAGGTCTCCGCCGAGCGCCGCAGCGACTGGCTGTCGGTCGCTCCGGACGAGGCGGGCCAGTCGCTCGAGATCTCGGTCGACGAGGAGAGCGTGCGCGAGTGGGTCTCTGCGCGCGCCGACAAGGACTCCGTCGAGAAGAAGGACGGCATCGAGCAGGTCGACGAGAACGGTGAGGTCGTCAAGGTCGTCGCCGAGAAGCAGGACGGCCTGGATATCACCAACGCCGACGCCGTGGCCGACGAGCTGATCGCCGCGCTGAACGGCACCACGCCCCTCGAGGCGGCCTTCGAGACGAAGAAGGTCGAGGCGGAGGTCGAGGAGGTCGACGCTCCGAAGTCCGAGGAGGAGAAGGCCGAGGAGGAGAAGGAGAAGGCCAAGGACGAGGAGTCCGAGGACGCCGACGAGGCCGAGGAGGCCACTCCGACCGGCGAGAAGTGGATCGATGTGAACCTGTCCAACAAGACCGTGACCGCGTACGTCGGCGACACGCCCGTGTGGGGCCCCCGTTCGATGGTCGACGGCAAGGAGGGCAATGAGACGGTCACCGGCACCTACGAGATCTACCTGCGCTACGAGAAGCAGGACATGACCAACGCGAGCCGGTACCCCGAGGGGCACGAGAAGTACTACTACAACCCGGACGTCCCGTGGGTGCAGTACTTCCACGCCGGCTATGGCTTCCACGGAGCCCCGTGGCGCTCATCCTTCGGATACTCCGGGTCGCACGGATGCATCAACCTGCCCGTCTCCGACGCCAAGTGGCTCTACGACTGGGCTTCCGAGGGCACGCGGGTGGAAGTGCACCACTGACGCCCACCCCATGACACGAGAAGGCCGCCCCCGGAGATCTCCGGGGGCGGCCTTCGTCGTCGTGCTGTGCGCCGACCGAGCCCCGACGGGGCCGGAGCCTGATCAGCCGCGCGCTTCCGGCGGGATGACCATCATCGGTCGCCACCGCTCCCCCTCGGGCCGCAGCACGGCCCGCAGGGCTCCCTCGGTATCGAGAGCGGCGACCACCTCGTGCTCGGCCTCGTCGTGCTCGGCCTCGTCGTGCGCGGCCTCGCCGGCGGAACTCACAGAGCCGCCGGCGCCGCGCCCATCGGCCCCGCTCCCGAGCGCTGCGATGCCCGGCCGGGCCGGCTCGTCGGACCGGGGGATGCGGCGGCCGTCGGCGAGGTCGCGCGCGGCCTGCTCGTCGACGGGGAGGACGGGCAGGACGCGGGAGGCGGCGTCTCCGAGCCCGAGCAGCGGGAGGTCGACATCGTCCCCCTCACCACGCGCCGGGACGTGGACCGCCTCGGAGACCGGGAAGGGACCGACATCGGTGCGGCGCAGCGCGGTCAGGTGTCCCCCGACCCCGAGTGCGGCTCCGAGGTCGCGGGCGAGCGCCCGGACGTACGTTCCCGAGGAGCAGGTCACCACGGCGTCCAGATCGAGGAAGCCGTCGACCTCTCGGCGGGCCGTGAGCTCGAACCGGGAGATCCGCACGGGTCGCGCCGCGAGCTCGACGTCCTCTCCGGCGCGGGCGCGGGCGTAGGCGCGCTTGCCGTCGACCTTGATCGCGCTCACGGTCGAGGGCACCTGCTGGATGTCCCCTCGCAGGTGGGCGAGCTGCTCCTCGATCGCCGCATCGGAGAGTCCGGTGGCGTCACGGGGCTCGCCGAGACCCTCCCCCTCCCGGTCGTCCGTGGTGGTGGACAGTCCGAGCCGGATCGTGGCGAGGTAGGTCTTGTCCAGGCCCACCAGGTGGGTCAGCAGGCGGGTCCCCTGCCCAATGCCGAGGATCAGCAGTCCGGTGGCCATCGGGTCGAGAGTGCCGGCGTGTCCGACCTTCTTGGTACCCAGCAGCCATCGCACCCGGGCGACGACGTCGTGGCTCGTGCGGTCGGGGGCCTTGTCGACCAGCAGGACGCCGTGCGGAGCGCTCACGCGTCCTCGCGGCCGCGCTTGCCGGTGGCGCCGCCGGCGGGCTCAGCACCGTCGGCCCTGTCGTCCTCGTCGGTCGCGAAGGCGCCGTCGACCCCGGGGGCCGCGTCACCGTCCGCGTCGCCGTCCTCGTCCTCGCGCGCCACGCGGTAGGGGTCCGCGTCTCCGGCGTAGTCGGCGCCCTCCTTGGAGCGGGCGAGCTCGGCGTCGCGGCCGCGGGCCTCGCTCAGCAGATCCTCGATGACACGGGCGTTCTCCGGGACGGCATCGGCGATGAACTCGAGCGTCGGGGTCAGGCGGACGCCGGTCTGCCGGCCGACCTCACGGCGCAGCATGCCGGTGGCGCTGGTCAGCGCCGCGGCGGTGCCCTCTCGCTCCTCGTCGGTGCCGAAGACGGTGTAGAAGACGGTGGCGTGCTGGAGGTCGCCGCTGACACGCACGTCGGTGATCGTCACGAACCCGAGCCGGGGGTCCTTGACGCGGGTGTCGAGCATGGTCGCGACGATGACCTTGATGCGGTCGGCGAGCTTGAGAGCGCGGGGGTTGTCGTTCATGGTCGGATCTTCTCCTGATCGGCGCCGAGAGCTGCGAGCTGCTCGGCGCGGGGATGGTCGGTGGGGATCGCGAGCAGGACGTCGCGGTCGATGGAGCGGTCGACGCGGTGCCGGAAGGCGCCGTCACGGCTGATCACCCGCAGCCCCGCACCGGCCAGCACGTCGCTGGCGTCCTCGTGGGCGAGGGTATGGCGGTTGATCGCCAGGGCGAGGCCACCGCCGTCGCGCAGCAGGGAGCGCCAGGGGCCAGCGGCGCTGCGCAGCACCTCGAGCGGTGAACGCTGCCAGGCACCGGCGGCCTTCGCGCCGTGCTGGACGCCGTAGGGCAGGTCGGCCACCAGCGCGTCGACGCTGCGGTCGGGCAGCAGCTCGCCGAGCAGGGTCGTGTCGCAGCCCAGCACGCTCACACGCTGGCTGCGGCCCTCGCGCTGGGCCTGTTTGCCGGCGGCCAGCTCCGCGTCCAGGCGCGTCCCCAGATGCTGACCGCGCAGGGTCAGCTTCGAGGCGGTCAGGGTGTGCTTGTAGCGGTGGCTGCGCAGCCAGGTGGTCAGGAATGAGCGGTAGGCGTCGACGTCCTTGCGGTCGATCTCCGCTCCGAGCGGGCTCAGGCCCAGGCGCAGCGCCCGGTTGAGCGTGGTGCCGCGACCGCAGAGCGGGTCGAGCAGGCTGAGGGTGCCGTCGAAGAGCCCGGCGCGGCGTGTGCTCAGCGCGGCGGCCAGATTGATCAGGAGCGCGGTGAACTGCTCGTTGGTCTTTCCCGGATACTTGAGAATGGTCTCCAGGTCCCCCGGGTGGGTCACCGTGGCGGGCAGCTCCCGAGGGCGCAGCAGCGGCGCCGGCGGAGCGCCGTCCGGCGCCTGCGCGTCGCGGTCCTCGTCGTCGTCCCCTCCCTCGTCCTCGACCACGTCGAAGGCGCCGAGCGTGACGGACAGCGCCGAGATCAGCTGCTGCGTGCGCAGCGGATCGGTGCCGGAGCCCGAAGGGAGGCGGATCTCGAGGGCGTCCATCCCGCCCAGGCGACGCTCCCGCACGGTCGGCACGGTCCCGAGGTGGGCGCCGAGCACCCAGCGGGCCTCGGCGACGGCGAGCGGCCCGGCGGCCTCCGTGTACACGCGGTTGGCCGACGGGGCGCGGAGGACGAGAGTCACCTCCTGCATGCGGCTCTCCTCCCCGACGGGAGCGGCCGGGCGCCGCGGGGGCGCCCGGCCGCTGTCGGCTCAGTCGCGGGGCTTCTCCTGCATCTCGTACGTCGTGATGACGTCACCGATCTGCAGGTCGTTGAAGGATCCCAGGTTGATGCCGCATTCGAAGCCCTCGCGGACCTCGGTGACATCGTCCTTGTAGCGCCGCAGGCCCGCGATCTCGAGGCTCTCGGTGACCACGACACCGTTTCGGGTGATGCGCGCCTTGCCGCCGCGCCGGATGAGACCGCCGCGCACGATGGAACCGGCGATGTTGCCGAACTTGGAGGAGCGGAAGATCTCGCGGATCTCCGCCGTGCCCAGCTCGACCTCCTCGTACTCCGGCTTGAGCATGCCCTTGAGGGCCTGCTCGATCTCGTCGATGGCGTTGTAGATCACGTTGTAGTACTTGATCTCCACGCCCTCGCGGTCGGCGTACTCGGCGTTCGGGCCCTCGGCCCGGACGTTGAAGCCGATGATGATGGCGTTCGAGGCCACGGCGAGGTTGACGTTGTTCATCGTGATCGCGCCGACGCCACGGTCGATGATGCGCAGGTCCACGCCCTCGCCGACATCGATGCCGAGCAGCGCCTCCTCCAGGGCCTCGACCGAACCGGCCGCGTCGCCCTTGATGACGAGGTTGAGCGTCTCGACCTTGCCCTCGGTCATCGCCTTGTTGATGTCCTCGAGGCTGACGCGCTTGCGGGCCTTGGACAGGGCGGCGGCCCGCTTGGCGGACTCCCGCTTCTCGGCGATCTGGCGGGCGGTGCGCTCGTCCTGGGCGACCAGGAAGTTGTCACCGGCGCCGGGCACGTCGGTCAGACCGAGCACCTGCACGGGACGGGACGGACCGGCCTCGCGGATGGCCTCCCCGTTCTCGTCGAGCATCGCGCGGACTCGGCCATGGCCGATGCCGCAGACGATCGCGTCGCCGACGCGCAGGGTGCCCTGCTGGACGAGCACGGTGGCGACCGGGCCGCGACCGCGGTCGAGGTTCGCCTCGATGGCCACGCCGCGGGCCGGCTTGTCGGCGACCGCCGTGAGCTCGAGAGCGGCGTCCGCGGTCAGCAGGACCGCCTCCAGCAGCGCATCGATGTTCTGGTTCTCGCGGGCGGAGACGTCGACGAACATGGTGTCGCCGCCGTACTCCTCGGCGATCAGGTTGTACTCCGTCAGCTGCTGCCGGATCTTCTCCGGGTTCGCACCGGGCTTGTCGATCTTGTTGACCGCGACCACGATCGGCACGTTCGCCGCCTGGGCGTGGTTGAGCGCCTCGATGGTCTGCGGCATCACGCCGTCATCGGCGGCGACCACGAGGATCGCGATGTCGGTGACGTCGGCACCACGGGCACGCATGGCGGTGAACGCCTCGTGACCCGGGGTGTCGATGAACGTCAGGGCGCGCTGGTCTCCCTCGTGCTCGATCTGCACCTGGTAGGCGCCGATGTGCTGGGTGATACCACCGGCCTCGCCGGCGCCCACCTTCGACTGGCGCACGGTGTCCAGCAGCCGGGTCTTGCCGTGGTCGACGTGACCCATGACCGTGACGACCGGCGGGCGGGGCTCGCGGTCCTCCTCGTCCTCCTCGGCGAGCTCGGCATCGAGATCGATGTCGAACTGCTCGAGCAGCTCGCGCTCCTCATCCTCCGGGGAGACGATCTCGATCTTGTAGCCCAGCTCCTCGCCGAGCAGATCGAAGGTCTCCTCGTCCAGCGACTGCGTGGCCGTGGCCATCTCACCCATCGCGAACAGCACGGTGATCAGCGAGGCGGGATTGACGTCGATGCGATCGGCGAAATCGGTCAGCGAGGCGCCGCGGCGCAGACGGATCGTCTGGCCGTTGCCGCGCGGGATCGAGACACCGCCCGGCGCGGGCGCCTGCATCTGTTCGAATTCCTGACGCTTCGCGCGCTTCGACTTGCGCGAACGGGCGGGCTTGCCGCCACGGCCGAAGGCACCCTGGGTGCTGCCGCGACCGCCGCGGCCACGAGGACCGCCGCCACCGCCGCCGCCGGGACCACCGCCGCTGGGGCCGCCGGGGCGACCGCCGGGACCGGGACGTCCGCCGCGGCCGCGGGAACCGGCGTCACCGCCGGGCTTGGCGTCGGCGAGACCACCGTGGGAATGCTGACGCATGATGCCGGGGGTGGGCATCCCGGGACGGGGCGCGCCGCCGCCGGGACGGGGGGCGCCTTCGCGAGGCGTACGCGCGCCGGAATCGGCCTGATCGCCGCCGCGGCCCTGTCCCTGGGGGCGGGGTCCGCCCGGTCGCGGCATGCCCTGCGCGCTGGCGAAGGGGTTGTTGCCCGGGCGCGGGGTGCCCTCACGCGGGGGACGGCCGCCGCCCTGGCCCGGCTTGCGGGAACCGGGGCGCGGCATGCCCTGCGAGCTGGCGAACGGGTTGTTGCCCGGACGCGCGCCGCCGGGACGGGCCGCGGGGCGCTCGCCGCCGGGCTTCGGGGCGGGCGCGGGCCGCTCGCCACCGGGCTTGGGGGCCTTGCTCTGCGGGGTCGGTGCCTCGTCGCGGGCGGCCGCGGGCGTCGCGCCGGCGTCGTCCTGGGAGGCGGGCTCCGGGGCAGGTGCCGCGGGCTTCTCGGCCGCGGGGGCCGGCTGCTGCGAGCTCACCGGCTCTGCCGGGGCATTCTTCGCCGCAGCGGCGGGCTTCGCACCGGGCTTCGGCGCACCGCCGGGCTTGGGCGTGCTGCCGGGCTTGGGGGAGCCGCCTGAGGTGCGGCCGCCGGCGGGGGCGCCGGAGCCGCTCTTGGCGGAGTCGCCGTCGCCGTTCTTGGCGGGCAGCTCCTGGCGCAGGCGGCGGGCGACGGGGGCCTCGACGGTCGAGGAGGCGGAACGAACGAATTCGCCCATGTCCTGCAGCTTCTGCAGAACGATCTTGCTCGGGTGTCCGAGCTCCTTGGCGAGCTCGTGGACGCGGACCTTAGCCACATTTCTCCTGTCTCGGTCCGGCCGACAAGAGGGCGCGGACCATTAATTCCTGAGGGTGCTCATGAGC
The DNA here is from genome assembly GCF_042666875.1 of Brachybacterium sp. GCM10030267. Classification (NCBI taxonomy): domain Bacteria; kingdom Bacillati; phylum Actinomycetota; class Actinomycetes; order Micrococcales; family Dermabacteraceae; genus Brachybacterium; species Brachybacterium sp. GCM10030267. The sequence goes on from NZ_JBHTCX010000017.1 coordinate 352,121, forward strand.
GAGTACTCATCGGATGTCCATGGGTTCTTCTACCTGTTCCACGTTCGGGGGGTATCGAAGTTCTCGAGATCCCGGGGTATCAGCCCGGTGTCGACCGCGCCGCGGAAGGACCGGGCGAAGCCGCCTCGCCGCAGGGCGAGGTCGAGGCATGCTGCGTCGGGGTGGAGCCACGACCCGCGACCGGGTGCCGACCCGGTGGGGTCGACGCGGACGCGTGGAGCGGCACCGTCGGGAGCAGGCTCCCGGACCAGGCGCACCAGCTGCTCGCGCGGGGCCACCTGGCGGCAGCCGACGCACGTGCGCTCGGGGCGATGAGGTGCGGAGTGGGCGACCACGCCTTCACCTCCGTTCCGAGCGAGTCCGCCTGGGGGCCGGCGACCGGTGGGAGGCTCAGCACCCGCTCATCGATCGCTCACCACTGGGCGAACAGCCTGGCCAGTCTAGCGGACACGCCCGGGATCAGCCGTACCCGCGAGGCGTGGCACACACCTCACCCGTCGTCGGGCGTGGTCTCAGCCTTCCGCCGTGGCGATCCGGGGCTCCTGCTCCTCGTCGGTGTGGATATCGATCTTCCATCCGGTGAGCTTCGCCGCGAGACGCGCGTTCTGCCCGTCCTTGCCGATGGCGAGCGAGAACTGGCCGGCCGGGACGACGGCTCGCACGGCCCGGCCCACCTCGTCGATGACGGTCACGCTGGAGACCTTCGAGGGTGAGAGGGCGTTGGCGACGAAGGTCGCGGGGTCCTCGTCGAAGTCGACGATGTCGATCTTCTCCCCGCCCAGCTCGCTCATCACCGCGCGGACCCGGGCGCCCATGGGGCCGATGCAGGCGCCCTTGGCGTTGATCCCGGGAGCCTTCGCATGGACCGCCATCTTGGTGCGGTGGCCGGCCTCGCGGGCGAGGCCGGTGATCTCCACCGTGCCGTCGGCGACCTCGGGGACCTCGAGCGAGAACAGCCGGCGCACGAGGTTGGGATGCGAGCGCGACAGCGTGATCTGCGGCCCCTTGGGGCCCCGTCGCGCCTCGGTGACGTAGGCCCGCAGCCGGCGCCCGTGCGAGTAGTCCTCGCCCGGGACGCGCTCGTGCGGAGGCAGCACGGCCTCGACCTCGCCGAGGTCGACCAGCACCATGCGGGGGTCGCGCCCCTGCTGGATGATGCCGGAGACGATGTCGTCGGCCCGGTCGGCGTACTCGCCGAGCACGGCTTCGTCCTCCAGGTCGCGGATGCGCTGGAAGATGACCTGGCGGGCGGTGGAGGCGGCCACGCGCCCGAAGTTCTCGGGGGTGTCGTCCCACTCCTCGACGATGTTGCCCTCGCTGTCGAGCTCGCGGGCGATGACGGCGACCTCGCCGGTGCTCTCGTCGATGATCACCTCTGACTCGCGCACCGGGTGATCGGTGTGGAGGTAGGCGGCGTGCAGCGCCGAGCGGATCGCTTCGAGCAGGACGGGCAGGCGGATGTCGCGCTCGCGCTCGAGCGCGCGCAGGGCACCCATGTCGATGTCCATCTCAGCTCTCCTTCGGGGAGGTCGGGTCCGCGTCAGCGAGCAGCTGCGCGAGGTCGGCGGGTGGATCGAACTCGACTTCCACACGCGCGGAGGCGACGTCCTGGACCGGGATGTCCAGTCGTTCCGTGGTTCCGGGGGCGCGCCGCTTCGGGCGGCCGCGGTCGTCGCGGCCCGGTTCCTGGCGCAGCCGCAGGGTGTTCTCGGCGGTGACCGCGAGCAGGCGCGCGCGCAGCTGCGTCCCGTCGGACTTCGTCAGGCTCAGTAGCCGGCCGCGCGAACGACGGAAGTGCCGCGGGGCGGTGAGCTCCCGGTCCACACCGGGCGTCGTGACCTCCAGGACGGCGGGATCAGGACCGAGCAGGGAGTCATCGGCGTCGATCAGCTCCGAGAGCTCGCTCGAGGCCCGGGCGACGGTGTCGAGGTCGGCGCTGCCCAGCTGATCCTCGGGCAGGTCCACGACGAGGCGGACCTCCGCCGTGCCGCTGCCGCCCGTGATCACGATGTCCTCGAGCACGAGATCGTGGGCTGCCAGAACCCGACCGGCGGTCTCCCGCAGGATGGTGTGGTCCGGGGGACCATCGAGGGCGCTCATCGCTCGCTCACCTCCTCCTGCCTATGGGTACCTGTGCCTGCCGCACGATGTACCGCGCGGCAGGGATGGACCCAGGATAGTGTCCGCACGCCGCCGGTGCCTCCAGGGAGGGCTCCGATGCGAGAATCCTCCTGTGATCCTTCCCCGCGACCCGCGTCCGGCACCGAGCGCCCTCACCCGGCGCGGGGTGCTGATGGCGGGCGGCGCGGCCGCCCTCGCGCTGGCGGTGCCGGCCGGACTGGCAGGCTGCGGGCCGATACGGATCGGCGGGCCCGCGACCTACACGCCCCCGCCGCCGGGGATCGACGATCTCTACCGCACCGACCTGATCGCCGTGCTGGACCGGGCGATCGCGGGGACCGACGCCCTGGTCGGCGGCGCAGCGCCCTCCGACCCCGCGCTCTCGGACGCCCTGGGAGAGCTGACCGCCGCCCTGCCGGCCCAGCGCACCGGACTGCTCACGGGCGCCCAGTACGAGCGGGAGCAGGAGGCGGCGAGTGATCCCGCCCCGGGGCAGACGTCGGCCCCTCCGCCCGCTGATGCCCCGACCGACGCCGCCGGCCTGGTCGACACCCTGGTGGAGCTGCGGTCCCTGGCGACCAGCGCCTCCCGGCAGATCTCCGGGTCCCTCGCCCGGCCGGTCGCCGCGATCGCCGCCCACACCGAGTGGAGCGTGCGACGGCTCCACCTGGCCGCCGATGCGGGCGAGGTCCCGGCACTGCCTGCGGCCGAGGAGATCGTGCCCGGCCGTGAGGTCCCGGAGACCGATCCGCCGTCGATCGGCGCGGAGACGGACTACCACTCGAGCATCGAGCGCGCCCAGCAGGAGGAGTGGTACGCGGGCTACGTCCACGAGGTGCTCGCCGCCCGCAGCGAGGGTGAGGATCGCCAGTGGCACCTGACGCTGGCAGAGCGCCATCGGACGCGTGCCGGGGACCTCGGGGCCATCGCCGAGGAGGACGGCTGTCCCGTGGTGGGGCGCCAGGCGGTCTACGCCCTGCCCGGCGGGACCCTGGACGACCGCACGGCCGGTCAGCTGCCCGCGCTGCTGGCGCGCGGACTGCTCGTGGACCACGTCTCCCTGGTCGGGGCCGCCCCGTTCGCCCGCCGCCCCCTGTCCATCCTCGCCGCGATGGAGGAGGCCGACGTCCTGGTCGGCAGGACCGAGAGCCTCGAGCCCCTGCCCGGGGTGCGCGTCGAGGAGGCGCCCGTCAGCGACGGCGGCTGAGGCCCGGCGGGGCTCAGCCCTCCCGGACGATCCCGACCACCGTCTCGACGACGCTGTGCGGAGCGATCTCGTCGACGGCCCCGCTCGCGCGGTCGCGGACCTCGACGACGCCGCTGGCCAGGCCCTTGCCGACCACCACGGAGGTGGGCAGGCCCAGCATCTCGGCGTCCTTGAACTTCACGCCCGGGGACACCTTGGGACGGTCGTCGTAGAGCACCTCGAGTCCGCGGGCCTCGAGCTCGCTCGCGATCCGCTCGGCCTCCTCGGCGATCGCCGGGTCCTTGCCGGTGGCCATGACGTGCACGTCGGCCGGCGCCACCGTCCGCGGCCACACCAGGCCCTTCTCATCGTGGCAGAGCTCGGCGATGGCGGCCACGGCGCGGGTGACGCCGATGCCGTAGGAGCCCATGGTGACCACCGCCGTCTTGCCGTTCTCGTCGAGCACCCGGAGATCCAGCGCCTCGGCGTACTTGCGGCCGAGCTGGAAGATGTGCCCCATCTCCATGCCGCGCGTCAGGCGCATCGGGCCGGACCCGTCGGGAGCCGGATCGCCGTCGCGGATCTCGGCGGCCTCGATGGTGCCGTCGGCGTGGAAGTCCCGGCCGAAGACGAGGTCGTAGACGTGCTTGCCCTGCTCGCCGGCGCCCGCGACCCAGGAGGTGCCCGGCACCACGCGAGGATCGACGAGGTAGCGGATCTTCGAGGCGGATCCGAGCCCCAGCCCCTCGGGACCGATGTAGCCCTTGGCCAGCACCGGGTGCGCGGCGAAGTCCTCGTCCGTGAAGGGGACGGCGATGGCGGGGGCCACCGCGGCCTCGAGCCGCTTCTCGTCGACCTCCCGGTCTCCCGGCAGCGCGATCACCAGCGGCTCGGTGGAGCCGTCGGGGAAGGTGAGACGGTAGACGAGGTGCTTGAGCATCTCGTAGCGCGTCCACTCCCCCGACTGTGTGGTCGGCCCCTTGCCGGGGAACGCCTGGTTCGAGAAGTCGGTGAGCGCGGCGATGGTGTTCGCCCCCGGGGTGTCCTCGACATGCATGGCGGGCAGGGCGGCGATCTCGGCCTCGTCCAGAGCGGGCGGCGCCGGGGTGGTGACGGCCTCGACGTTCGCGGCGTAGCCGCCGTCGGAGACCACGAAGGTGTCCTCGCCGACGGGAGTGGGATGGAGGAACTCCTCGGAGCGGGAGCCGCCCATCGCGCCGGCGTCGGCCTGGCAGATCACGGTGGGCAGGCCGAGGCGCTCGAAGGTGCGCTGGTAGGCGCCGCGCTGCTTCTCGTAGGAGGCATCCAGACCGGCGTCGTCGATATCGAAGGAGTAGGCGTCCTTCATGATGAATTCGCGGGTGCGCAGCAGGCCGGCGCGGGGACGCGCCTCGTCGCGGTACTTGGTCTGGATCTGGAACAGCATGGCCGGCAGATCCTTGTACGAGTTGTACAGGTCCTTCACGGTGAGCGTGAACGCCTCCTCGTGCGTGGGGGCGAGGAGGTAGTCGGCCTGCTTGCGATCCTGGAGACGGAACAGCGTGGGTCCGTACTCCTCCCAGCGACCGGTGGCCTCGTAGGGCTCGCGCGGCTGCAGTGCGGAGAAGATCAGCTCCTGCCCGCCGATCGCCTCCTGCTCCTCGCGCACGATCGCCTCGACCTTGCGCAGCACCTTCAGCCCGAGCGGCAGCCACGTGTACACGCCCGGGGCGCTGCGACGGATGTAGCCGGCGCGCACGAGGAGCTTGTGGCTGGCGACCTCGGCGTCGGCCGGATCCTCCCGCAGGGTGCGGACGAACGACGACGACAGACGGATCATGGAGCAGGCCTTTCGACACGGGCGGGTCGGCGCCGCCGTCACCGGCCGCGCACGCGGGCCCCATGGTACTGGGCAGGGCGCGGCGCCCCGCCCCGAGCGGCCTGGTCGGAACCTCGCGCAGTACCCTGAGGGCCGGCGCTCGCAGAGGGAGGTGAGCCATGGAGACGTCATCGACCGGCCCCTCGGGAACGGGACCGCGAGAGCCCGGCTCGCCGTTCGCCCTGCCTCCTGTCCCGTCCCGTCGCCGCCTGCTGCGGGGCGTCGGCGCCCTGGCCGCCGCCGGCACCCTCGGCGCGGGCGGTTATCAGGCCTACCGTGTCCTCCGACCCCCGGCCGACCCGCGCACCGTCATCCCTCTGTACTCCGGGACGGTCGCCTACGACGCGACCGGGCAGCGGGTGCTCGTGGGCGCAGCGGGCGTCGAGGCCGCGCTGCGCCCCGGGACGCGTCTGACCGCGGACGTGCCGGGAGGGTCCGCGGCGGCGGAGCGCTCCGAGCAGTTCTGGAGCGTCACCGCGCCCTGGCGCTCGCGCGTGGAGGCCGACGGATCGATCCCCGCGGAGATCGCCGATCTGGCCGGTTCCGCTCTGGCTGACCTGTGGGTGCTCTGCGACGACCTGCCGGCCCCGGTGGCCGCCTGGACCCCGTACTGGCGGTACGTGTGGCCGCGCGATGCGGCTTTCTGCGCCGTCGCCCTGGCCAGGGTCGGCCATGTCGACCACGCCGTGCGGATCCTCGAGCACCTGCAGTCGATCCAGCCCGCCGAGGCCTGGTTCGAGGCTCGCTACGTCCCCGGCACGGACCGGGCACCGGATGACCGCGAGCGCCAGTTCGACGGCACCGGGCTCGGGCTCTGGGCCGCGGCCGAGGTCGCCGACGCCGGCGGCGAGGCCCGCCGGGGCGAGATCGCCCAGCGGCTCTCCCGGCTCATCAGCACCTCGCAGCGAATCCTGCTGACCGCCACCCGAGACGGCGAGGGGATGCCTCCCGCCTCCCCCGACTACTGGGAGGTGCCCGAGCGCCGCGTGACGATCGGGATCATGGCCAGCGCTCTCGCCGGCCTCCGGGCCGCCGGCACGCTCACCGGCGAGGACCGTGCACTGCGTGCCGCAGACGCCTTCTCGAGCCTGCTGGCCAGCACGTTCGGTGCCGGTGGCTTCCAGCGCTACCGGCGCGGCGGCGGGCCGGACTCGGGTCGGGCGTTCCTCGACGCGACCGGGTGCCACGGGCTCGTCGCGCCGCGGCAGCTGCGCTCGCTGCGGGCGGACCTGGCCCGACCCGCCGGAGGCATCGCCCCCGGTGCCTCATGGCGCGAGGACGGGATCAGCTGGACACCGTCGACGAGCCTGCTCGGTCTCGCTCTGGCCCGCGCCGGCGAGCGCGATGGCGCCCGCGAGATCCTCCACTGGGTCGCCGCCCACCGCACCCTGGACGGCTCCGTGCCGGAGAAGGTCCTCTTCGACGGCCGTCCCGCCGCTGTGGCCCCGCTCGCCTGGACCGCGGCCAACGTCCTGCTGACCATCGACGCGCTCGCCCGTGCCTGATCCGCCCGATCGGGCCGTGCCCGGTGAGTGCCGCTGACCGCCTGCACAGCGTGCCATCGGGGACCGCCGAACGGCCCGTGGCCGGCGTTGCTTGACACACACGACGCGGTCCGTAGCATGGGCGTGTAATCGATTACCAACGAGGGTAAGAGCGAGGACACTCGCCCCGGTCGGAGGCAATGACGCTGGTGGACCACGATTCGACAACTGCGCACGGAGCGCGGGACGACACTGTCGGCAGCCGACCGCCGCTCCTGGAGGTCCGAGGGGCGGTGAAGACGTTTCCCGGTGTACGGGCCCTGTCCGAGATGCATCTCGAGCTGCACCCCGGCGAGGTGCTCGCTCTCGTCGGCGAGAACGGAGCCGGCAAGTCCACGCTGATGAAGCTGCTGGCCGGCGTCCACGCGCCGGATGCCGGTGAGTTCCGGTATCTCGGCCGCCCGCTGGCCGTGCGAGGCCCGCGCGATGCCGCGGAGCAGGGACTGGCGATCATCCACCAGGAGCTGAACCTGATGCCGGCCCTCACCGTCGCCCAGAACATCTTCATCGGACGTGAACCGGTACTCGGCAGGTTCCTCACCCGCCCGTCGCGATTGCACGCACGAGCTCGGGACCTGCTCGATCGCCTCGGGATGGCCCTGGATCCCTCCGCCCCCGTCGCCTCGCTCTCCGTGGCCGAGCAGCAGATGGTCGAGATCGCCAAGGCGCTCTCCTACGACGCCCGGGTGCTGATCATGGACGAACCGACGGCCGCCCTCACCGAGCGGGAGGCCGACGCGCTGCACGAGCTGGTCCGGCGGTTCATCACGCCGGAGACCGGCGTCATCTACATCTCCCACCGGATGGAGGAGCTGGGGCGCATCGCCGATCGCGTCCAGGTCATCAGGGACGGCGAGTTCGTCGACACCTTCCCCATGGCCGAGGCCTCCGTCCAGGACGTCATCACCAAGATGGTCGGACGCACCCTTCCCGCCGAGACCGGCCCACAGGACGTGCGGCACGATCGCCCCGTCATCCTCCGGGCCGACGGACTCCGGAGCCTGCCCCTGGTGAGGGACGTCTCCTTCGATCTGCGCGAGGGCGAGATCCTCGGTGTCGCGGGCCTCATGGGTGCCGGCCGCACGGAGATGGCCCGGGCGCTGATCGGATCGCTCCCCCGGCAGGCCGGGACGATCACCTATCGGGGCCGGCGGATGCACTTCGGCTCCCCCGCCCAGGCCGCGCGGCACGGGATCGGCTACCTCCCCGAGGACCGCAAGCAGCTCGGCCTGCTGCTGGAGCACTCGGTGCAGAAGAACATGGAGCTCTCCGCCCTCGGCGACCGCTTCCACAGCGCCGGCTTCATCCGGGACGGCGCTGCCCGCCACGCCGCGGAGGACCAGCGCCGGAGACTGCGGATCAAGACGCCTGACCTGCAGCGGCAGGTCAAGAACCTCTCCGGCGGCAACCAGCAGAAGGTCGTGCTGGGCCGGTGGTTGATCAAGGACTGCGACGTGCTGATCGTCGACGAGCCCACCCGCGGCATCGACGTCGGCGCCAAGGAGGAGATCTACGAGCTGCTCCAGGACCTGGCCGCCGCCGGCAAGTCGATCGTGGTGATCTCCTCGGAGCTGCCGGAGGTGCTGCGCCTGGCACACCGCGTCGTGGTCATGGCCGAGGGCCGCGTCACCGGCGTGCTGGAGGCCGATGAGGCCGATTCCGAATCCGTCATGGCCCTGGCCACCACCCCTGAACCGACCGTCACGACGCCGCGCGGCGGCGAAGAGCGAGGAGAACGATGAGCACCGCCACCACCGCCGGGACGAGTTCGGAGCCCACCACGGCCGAGCGCGGATCCGCCCTGAAGAACCGGCTCCAACAGCTGCTCGCGGCCGGAACCCTGGCCCTGATCTTCGTGGCCTTCTCCATCGCCAGCCCGGCCATCTTCCCCACCTGGGGAAATCTGGTCACGATCCTGTACTCGACGGTCGTGATCGGGCTGCTCGCCCTCGGCGTCACGTTCGTGATCTCCACCGCCGGCATCGACCTCTCCGTCGGCACGGGCATGGCCCTGTGCGCCGTGATGAGCGGCATGTTCATCGTGAACTGGGGGATCCCCGTGCCTCTCGGGATCGTGCTGGCGATCCTGTTCGGTGGGCTCATCGGACTGGTCAACGGCATCAATGTCGCCGTCCTGGATCTGCCACCGTTCATCGCGACGCTGGCGATGATGATGGTGGCCTCCGGACTCGCCCTCGTGGTCTCCGGCGCCGCTCCGATCTACTTCGAGAGCTCCGCCTACATGGGCTTCTCCACCGGCACGCTCCTGCCCTCGATCCCCAACGCCGTGCTGGTGCTGCTGGTGGCGGCAGTGGTGGCCGCCGTGCTCATGTCGCGCACGCTGCTGGGCCGGTACACCATGGCCATCGGCTCCAACCGGGAGGCCGCCGCCCTCGCCGGCGTGCCGATCAAGAAGTGGCTGATCATCGTGTACGTCGTGGGCGGGCTGTTCACCGGACTGGCGGGCGTCATGATCTCGGCCCGGCTGGGCTCGGCGCAGCCGGCCACGGGCATGGGCTATGAGCTCGATGCGATCGCCGCCGTGGTGATCGGCGGGACGTCGCTCTCCGGCGGCCGCGGCACCATCGTCGGCACCGTCATCGGTGCCCTGATCATCTCCGTGCTCACCAACGGACTGCAGATCCTCTCGATCCCGCAGGAATGGCAGGACGTGCTGCTGGGAGCGGTCATCCTCGTGGCCGTGTTCATCGACCGGCTGCGCAGGCGTTCGGAGCGGGCGTCATGAGGCCGACCCGCAGAACCGTCCTCGCCGGTGCGGCCACCGGCCTGCTGCTGCCCGCGGCCGCCTGCACCAGCGGCGGCCGCGACGACATCCGGCACATCGCCCTGGTCTCCAAGGGCTTCCAGCACCAGTTCTGGCAGGCCGTGCGGCGCGGTGCCCGGGCGGAGGCCGAGGAGCAGGGGGTCGAGATGACCTTCGAGGGCCCGCCGTCCGAATCCGATATCGAGGCCCAGATCACGATGCTGCAGAACGCGGTGACGCGGAACCCCGACGCCCTCGGGATCGCGGCGCTGGACTCCCGGGCGGCCGCCCCCGCGCTGGAGGAGGCCCGGGCCAAGGGCATCCCCGTCGTCGCCTTCGACTCCGGGGTGGAGTCCGACATCCCGGTCTCCACGGTCGCCACCGACAACCGGGCCGCGGCGCGGGAGGCCGCCAAGCACATGAGCGAACTGATCGGCGGGCAGGGCCAGGTCGGCATCGTCGCCCACGACCAGGTCTCGCTGTCCGGCACCGACCGGCGCGACGGATTCCTCGAGGGCATGAAGGAGTTCGGGCCGGACGTGGAGATGCTCGAGGTCCAGTACGGGGAGGGCGACCAAGCCCTCTCGGCGAACATCGCCCGCTCCCTGGTCACCGCGAACTCGGAGCTGCGCGGACTGTTCGGCACCAATGAAGGCTCCGCGATCGGCATTCTCAAGGGCGTCCAGGAATCCGGTGCCACCGATCTCGCGGTGATCGGTTTCGACTCCGGCCGGGCCCAGGTCGAGGCGATCGAGGCCGGGGAGATGGCGGGCGCCGTCACCCAGGACCCGAAGACCATGGGGGCCCTGACCGTGCGTACCGCGCTGAGCGCCGTGCGTGGTGAGAGCATCGAGCCGATGATCGACACCGGGTTCCTCTGGTACGACGCCGCCAATCTCCAGGACCCTGAGGTGCAGCAGGCGATCTATCTCTGAGCTCTGACCGCTCGGAGAGCTCGGACGGCGAGTGGGGCGGCTCAGAACAGGATCGTGGTGAGCTCGCCGACCTGCCGGAACCCCGCGGCGGCATAGGCCCGCCGGGCGGGCTCGTTGAAGTCGTTGACGTACAGCGAGACCTCCGCCGCATGGTCGCGGCGCACCTGATCGACCAGATCCGCCATGGCCGCGCGGCCCAGGCCACGGCCCCGCTGACCGGGGCGCACCCACACCCCGTGGATCTGGGCGACCGGACCGAACAGGGCGCCGACGTCGGCCTTGAACACCACGCGGGAGTCGTCGAAGACCACATAGGTGCGCCCCTGGCGGATCAGGGCGGCCACGCGGGCCCGGTAGGAGCGTCCGGAATCGCCGTGCAACGGGTCGACCCCGACCTCCTCGCGGAACATCGCCACGGCGGCAGGGAAGACGGCGTCCTCCTCCCCCGGCAGTGCGGGGCGCAGACCCGATGGGGAGGTAGCCGCGGTCGCCTCATCCGCCACCAGCAGCGGCTGGCTCCAGCGGTACTCGCGGACGTCGCTCCCCCAGGCCGCGGACAGCGGCGCCCACAGCTTCTCGACGGCGGCGCGGTCACCCACCACGGAGCTGGCTCGCCGCGACCGGGCGGCCATGTGCCGGCCGAAGTCGTCCAGCGCCAGGTCCGTCGCGGACATCGGAGACAGGTTCACCCCGTGCCACAGCAGGCCGACGGGCGCGTCCTCGTCGCCGGCCAGGGAGAACTCCTGGGAGACCGTCTGCGTCCGGCCGACCTCATGCAGCCTCGCCCCTGCGAGCGCGTTGGTCACCGGATCGGTGAGCGCATGCGCGAGAGCGACCTCGATGCCGCTGGGGCGGACCGCTCGGATCCGCCCTCCGCGCCGGAACACGGCGGGCTCAGCTGACGGAGACGGTCGGTGCCCCGGCGGCGACGGCCTCCCCGCCGTCGGCCTCGGCCGCGATCCGGTTGGCCTCGGCCAGCAGGGTCTCGACGATCTCGTCCTCAGGGACGGTCTTGATGACCTCACCCTTGACGAAGATCTGACCCTTGCCGTTGCCGGAGGCCACGCCGAGATCGGCCTCGCGGGCCTCGCCGGGCCCGTTGACGACGCAGCCCATGACGGCCACGCGCAGGGGGACCTCGAGATCCTTCAGGCCCTCGGTGACCTTGTCGGCCAGCGAGTAGACGTCGACCTGGGCACGGCCGCAGGACGGGCAGGAGACGATGTCCAGCTTGCGGGGCTTGAGGTTCAGCGACTGCAGGATCTGGTTGCCGACCTTGACCTCCTCCACGGGCGGAGCCGAGAGGGAGACGCGGATGGTGTCGCCGATGCCCTCGCCGAGCAGGATGCCGAAGGCCACGGAGGACTTGACGGTTCCCTGGAAGGCGGGGCCGGCCTCGGTGACCCCGAGGTGCAGCGGCCAGTCGCCGCGCTCGGAGAGCTGGCGGTAGGCCTCGACCATGATGATCGGATCGTTGTGCTTCACGGAGATGCCGAAGTCGTGGAAGTCGTGTTCCTCGAACAGGGAGGCCTCCCACACCGCGGATTCCACGAGCGCCTCGGGGGTGACGCGGTCACCGGTCATCATGCGCTTGTCGATGCTGCCGGCGTTGACGCCGATGCGCAGAGCCGTGCCGTGCTCCTTCGCGGCGGCGGCGATGTCGCCCACCTGGTCGTCGAAGCGACGGATGTTGCCGGGGTTCACGCGGACTCCCGCGCAGCCCGCCTCGATGGCGGCGAAGACGTACTTGGGCTGGAAGTGGATGTCGGCGATCACCGGGATCTGGGACTTCGCCGCGATCGCGGGCAGCGCATCGGCATCCTCCTGGCGCGGGCAGGCCACGCGCACGATGTCGCAGCCGGCGGCGGTCAGCTCCGCGATCTGCTGGAGGGTGGCGTTGATGTCGTGCGTCGGCGTGGTGGTCATCGACTGCACGGTGATCGGCGCGTCACCGCCGACGTACGTGCTGCCGAGTTTGACCTTGCGCGTCTTCCGGCGCGGTGCGAGCACCGTCGGCGGCTGCTTGACGGACGGGATCCCGAGGCTCACTGAAGTCACTCCTCCATTATGGACTCCTGCGGCAGAGGTGGAAGGCGAGCTATGACACCTCCACCGCACCTGCACGAGCCCGCCGCGCACCGCGGAGCCCCGCCGCCCCTCAGGGGAACAGCGTGATGGGCTCGACGATGTCCGCGTAGAGCAGCAGCACCGTCATGAGGATGAAGGCGATCGCGACCGCGTTGGTCAGCGGCAGCAGCCGTGACATGTCCACCGGCCCCGGGTCCGCTCTCCCGCGCAGCCGTGCCAGCAGGCGCCGGATGCCTTCGACCAGGGCTCCGGCCACATGGCCGCCGTCCAGCGGAAGCAGCGGCACCAGGTTGAACACGAACAGCGCCATGTTCAGGGAGGCGAGCATCGAGATCATGGTCCCGGTCTTCTCGCGCAGCTCGAACCCGGGCTGGTCGGCGGAGGCGACCTCGCCGGCAAGTCGAGAGACCCCGACCACGCCGAGAGGGCCGTCGGGGTCCCGCTCGGCGCTGCCGAAGGCCGCCTGGGCCACCTCGTAGAGCCGCACGGGCAGGGTGAGGATCAGCGCCCCGGTGCGGGTGAAGGCGGACCACGCCATCTCGGGCACGACGGCCGGGGACTGGGGGACCAGTTCCCGGGTGCCGGAGACGCCGAGGAAGCCGACCTGCTCGGTGACCAGATCCCCGTCCTCGTCGTAGACCGCGGAGCCGTCCTCGTCCAGCACCGGCCGCGCGTCCACGATCGGGGTGGCCTCGAGGGTGAGGATCTCGCCGTCGCGCTCGATGACGACGGGCACGGTGCGGTCGCCGCTGGCGCGGACCGCTGAGGTCACGTCGGACCAGGTCTCGATCTCGTGGCCGTCGATCTCACGCAGGGTGTCGCCGGGCCGGATACCGGCCGCGAGGGCCGGGGCCTCGGGCCTGCCCTCGCAGCTCGCGTCGGCCGGAGCATCGGCAGGGACCACGCACTCGGAGACGGTGTCGACGGTCGGGGTGATGGCGGGCAGGCCGATCCCGGTGACCATCACCGCCATCAGCACCACGGAGATCAGCAGGTTCATGGCGGGCCCGCCGAGCATCACCACCAGCTTCTTGGGCACCGAGAGGGCCACGAAGGTGCGGTGGGCGTCCTCGGGTCCGTACTGGGAGGCCTCGTACTCCTTGGCCTCCTGCGACATCTGCGCCATCTGCTGGACGAGCCCGGTGGAGTCCTCCCGGATCGTGCCCTCCGGCTCCCCCTTGTGCGGCGGGAACATCCCGATCATGCGGATGTACCCGCCCAGCGGGATCGCCTTGAGCCCGTATTCGGTCTCGCCGCGGGTGCGGGAGAAGACCGTCGGCCCGAAGCCGATCATGTACTGGGTCACCCGGACGCCGAACAGCTTGGCCGGAAGCAGGTGGCCCACTTCGTGCAGGGCGATGGAGATCGCGAGGCCGGCGGCGACGACCAGGACGCCGACGATGAACAGCAGGGCGCCGCTCATCCTCCGCTGCCCTCGATCAGCTCCCGTGCGGCGGCGCGAGCCCAGGCCTCCACGGCCAGGACGCCCTCGACGCCTCCGCTCGGCGTCGCCTGCGGACGCAGCGGGTGCGCGAGCACGGAGGTGATCAGCTCGGTGATCCCCAGGAAGGTCAGCCGTCCCTCCAGGAACGCGCTGACGGCCTCCTCGTTGGCGGCGTTGTACGCGGCCATCGCTCCTCCGCCCTCGCGGTGGGCGGCGCGGGCGACGGTGATCGCCGGGAAGGTGTCCTCGTCGACCGGTTCGAAGGTCCAGGACTGGGCGGTGGAGAAGTCGAGCGGAGCAGCCAGCCCCGGCAGCTTCTCCGGGTGTGCGAGCGCCCAGCCGATCGCGTGGCTCATGTCCGGGGGGCTCGCCTGGGCGATGGTGGACCCGTCGACCAGCGTCGCCATGGAGTGCACGATCGACTGCGGATGGACGACGACGTCCACGCGGTCCTCCGGCAGGTCGAACTGCAGGCACGCCTCGATGACCTCGAGCGCCTTGTTGACCAGCGTCGCGGAGTTGGTGGTGATCACGGGGCCCATCGCCCAGGTGGGGTGGGTGAGGGCCTGCTCGGGAGTGACCCCTTCGAGCTGCGACCGGGTACGGCCGCGGAAGGGGCCGCCGGAGGCGGTGACCACGAGGCGGTCGACCTGCTCGGGGCGGACCCCCGCCAGGGCCTGGGCGATCGCGGTGTGCTCGGAGTCGACGGGGAGGATCTGGCCGGGGGCCGCGGCCCGAGTGACGAGCTCACCGCCGACGACGAGGGATTCCTTGTTGGCCAGGGCCAGCCGGGCTCCGGAGGCGAGGGCGGCGAGGGTGGGCAGCAGGCCGACGGACCCGGTCACGGCGTTGAGGACCACGTCGCCCTCGCCGAGGCTCCCCGCCAGGTGGGCCACGGCGCCCTGGCCGCTCTCGAGGCGGGGAGCGGAGATTCCCGCCGTCCGGCAGGCGGAGGTCACGGCGCGCTCGACGCCCTCGGCGCGGTCCGGATCGGAGACCACGAGCCGCTCGGGGCGGTGGGCGAGGACCTGTTCGGCGACCAGCTCGGGCCGCGAGCCGCCGACGGCGAGGCCGTGGACCTGGGCGAGGTCCGGGTAGCGGGAGATGACCGCCAGGGTCTGGGTGCCGATGGAGCCGGTGGCCCCGAGCAGCACGAGCCGACGGGCGGGGCCCCCGGTCACGGCACGGAGGCCATCACGTCCGCGACGTGGTCCAGGTAGACGTCGACCACGGCCTCCCGGTATCCGTCCGGGCCACGGCGACGGCGGAAGGCGGCACGACGCACGTCGTCCACGCTCATCGGCAGCCCGTCGGTGAAGTAGGCGACCAGCTGATCGCACAGCGCGTCGACGTCGGCCCGATCGTAGGCCGGCTCCCCCTGGGGCGCCGGTGCGAACCGCTCCCCGGCGGGACGCTCCAGGCGCTCCTTGAGCATCTCGGCGCGTTCGGTGAGCTGGGCGACCCAGACGTCCTCGCCCTTCTCGGCGATGGCGTCGTCCCTGGCCTGCAGGGCGAAGGCGTCCGAGAGACGGTCCAGGGCCTCGTCGACCACGCGCATGTCATAGCCGCCGCGCTCGGTGCCGAAGCTGGCCGAGGTGATGTCCGCTCCGCTGAAGCCGGGATCGCACCCCTCGTAGGCGGTGCGGGCGCGGGCGAGGAACTCGTCGACCTCGCGCATGTCGTATCCGACGCTGAAGCGAGAGACACGCTCGAACGATGTGCTCACCAGTGGATCCTTCCTCGGTGCTGTCGGTGTCCCACTGTAGCGGCGTGGGCGGTGGGGTTCGTGGACGTCGGCGCCGCGATCACTGGGCGCCGCCGGCGACGGCCTCGACGCGGGCGACCCGGGCCTCACGGTCCTCCCGGTGCACGTCGGTCTCGATGACCTCTGCGGCGAGCTGGCCGCAGGCTCCGTCGATGTCCGAGCCACGGGTGTCCCGGATGGTCGCCGAGATCCCGTTGTCCCGCAGGGTCTGGACGAACTGCTTCTCCACGAACGGATCCGACGCGGTCCACTTCGAGCCCTTGACCGGGTTCAGAGGGATCGGGTTGACGTGGACCCAGTGGGCGCCGCCGTGCGCGATCAGCCGATCCGCCAGCAGCTGGGCGCGGTGCGCCTGATCGTTGATGTCGCGGATCAGGGCGTATTCGATGCTGACGCGCCGGCCCGTGGTCTCGAAGTAGTCGTGGGCCGCCTCGAGGATCTCGTCGACGTCGAAGCGGGTGTTGATCGGGACCAGCTCGTTGCGCAGCGCGTCGTCCGGGGCGTGCAGGGAGACGGCGAGAGTCAGCGGGATCTTCTCGGCGGTCAGCTTGCGCACGGCGGGGGCGAGGCCGACGGTGGAGACGGTGATGTGGCGCGCCCCCATGCCGAAGCCCTCCGGGGCGGGGGCGTTCAGGCGCCGGCACACGGTCGCCACGGGCCGGTAGTTCGCCAGCGGCTCTCCCATCCCCATGAACACGACGTTCGAGACGCGGCCGGGGCCGCCGGGCAGTTCGCCGCCAGCGAGCAGCTGATTGGCGATGCGCACCTGCTCGAGGATCTCGGCGGTCGAGAGGTTGCGGGTCAGGCCCATCTGCCCGGTGGCGCAGAAGGGGCAGTTCATCCCGCAGCCGGCCTCGGAGGAGATGCACAGGGTCACGCGGTCGCTGTAGCGCATCAGCACCGACTCGACCATGGAGCCGTCGAACAGCTTCCACAGGAACTTCTGGGTGGCGCCGTGGTCGGCGGACTGCCTCGAGACCACCGTCAGCAGCTGCGGGAAGAAGCGTTCGACGAGTTCCTCGCGGCGGTCCTTGGGCAGGTCGGTGAGGTCCGCGGGATCGGTGGTGAAGTGCTCGAAGTAGTGGACCGAGAGCTGCTTGGCGCGGAAGCCGGGCAGCCCCATCTCCTCGACGGCGGCGATGCGCTCGGCCAGGGTGAGATCGGCCAGGTGCGATGGCGGCTTGCCCCGGCGCGTGGGACGCAGCTGGAGCTGCCCGGGCGCCAGGGCGACCTTCTCGCCGGGCACGGCCTCGCGGGAGAGATCAGGGAGTTCGGCCGGGTCGGTGTTCGTGTTCATGGCAGCAGGACCTCCAGCATGACGTAGGTGGTGGGGGCGGCGAGCAGGACGGAATCGACCCGATCCAGCACGCCCCCGTGGCCGGGAAGCAGATGGCCCATGTCTTTGATCCCCAGGTCACGCTTGAGGAGGGACTCGGCGAGATCACCGCAGGTGGAGACGATCACCAGGACCACGCCGAGGATCACGCCCGTCCACCATGGCAGACCCAGGCCGAACGATCCGACGGCCGTGACCGCCGCGGTGCCCAGGATGAGCGAACCGGCGAACCCCTCCCAGCTCTTCTTGGGGCTGATGCCCGGGGCCATGGGATGCGACCCGAACAGGACGCCGCTGACGTAGCCGCCGACGTCGTTGCCCACCGGTCCCAGCACGGCCAGCAGCACCAGCAGCGGCCCCTGGTCCAGACCGAACAGCAGCAGGGTGAAGCAGCCCAGGAAGGAGACCCAGGCCAGGGCGAACACTCCCCCGGCGACGTCCCGCAGCGCGGTCAGGCCCATCGACTCCGAGGCCCGCCACACGATCAGCACGCACACCGCGACGGCCGTGGACACCAGCAGCCCCTCGACCTCGAACACGACGGTGGAGACCACCATGCCGATCACGCCGACCAGCAGCGGCACTGCCGCGACCCGCAGACCGCCCTGAGCCAGGGCACGGGTCAGCTCGAGCACGGCGAGCACCATCGTGACCGCCACCAGGACCGGGAAGGCCTGGGGCACGACGAACAGCGACGCGAGCAGCGCCGCACCGAGGCCGAGACCGACCAGGATCGCGGCCGGCAGGTCCCGGCCGGCACCACGGCGCTTCGCGCGCGGGGGCGCGCCGGTCACGCCCTCGGCCGCCTCGAGCGGCATCGAGGCGGCCGGGCGTGCGGAGCGGTCCGGGTCCGAGGTCACGAGGGCGGCAGGAGATCGAGGGCGACGTCAGATCGTCGCGAGCTCGGACTCCTTGGCGCCGAGCGCCTCGTCGATCTGATCGATGAACTTCTTGGTCACGGACTCGAGCTCCTTCTCGGCGCGGTTGCCCTCGTCCTCGCCGATCTCCTTGTCCTTGACCAGCTTCTCAATGCTCTTCTTCGCGTTGCCGCGGGAGCCGCGCACGGCGACGCGGCCGTCCTCGGCCTTGGTGCGGGCGAGCTTGATGTACTCCTTGCGTCGCTCCTCGGTCAACGAGGGCAGGACCACGCGCAGGTTGTCACCGTTGTTGGTGGGGTTCACGCCCAGGTCCGAGTCCCGCAGCGCAGTCTCGACCTGCCCGATCGCGCTCATGTCGTAGGGCGTGACGATGACGGTGCGGGCCTCGGGGAACTGCAGCGAGGCGAGCTGGTTCAGCGGCGTCGGCGCTCCGTAGTACTCGACCATGATGCCCTGGAACATCGCGGCGTTGGCCCGGCCGGTGCGGATGGAGCCGAACTCCTCCTTGGTGACCTGGACGGACTTGGACATCTTGGCCTCGGCGTCCTTCAGGATGCTCGCGGTGTCGTCGCTCACGGGATGCTCCTCGGTTCTCGGTGGGTGGTGGGATCCATTGTCCCGCACCGTCAAGGCGGGACTGCTGAGTGGACTCTCGCGCGGCGGGCACGCCCCCGCTCCCGGCCTCCGGGACGGTCGGCGGCTCCGGGCCCCTCGGACGAGCAGAGACCGCGGGGACGTCGCCCGCGGGGGGCTCGAGCCCTCGCGCGTCCGGATCAGTCGCTGGTGACCACGGTCCCGATCCGGTCCCCGCGCAGCGCGCGGGTGATGTTGCCGGGCGTGTCCAGGCCGAAGACCATCATCTGCTGGGCGTTGTCCATGCACAGGCTGAAGGCGGTGGAGTCGACGACCTTCAGACCGCGCTGCAGGGCGTCGTTGTAGGTGACGGCCTCGAGCTTGACGGCGTCGGGATTCGTGCGGGGATCGGAATCGTAGACCCCGTCGACGCCGTTCTTGGCCATCAGCACCTCTTCGCAGCCGATCTCCAATGCGCGCTGGACGGCGACGGTGTCGGTGGAGAAGTACGGCATGCCCGCACCGGCACCGAAGATCACCACGCGACCCTTCTCCAGGTGCCGCACGGCGCGCAGCGGGATGTAGGGCTCGGCGACCTGACCCATCTCGATGGCGGTCTGCACCCGCGTGGTCACGCCGCGCTGTTCGAGGAAGTCCTGGAGGGCGAGACAGTTCATGACGGTGCCGAGCATGCCCATGTAGTCGGCGCGGCGGCGGTCCATGCCGCGCTGGGACAGCTCGGCGCCGCGGAAGAAGTTCCCTCCCCCGACGACGATGGCGCATTCCACGCCCTGGGCGACACCCTCGGCGATCTCCGCGGCCACGCGCGAGACGACGTCGGGATCGACGCCGACGGCGCCGCCGCCGAAGGCTTCTCCGGAGAGCTTGAGGAGGACCCGGCGGCCGTCCTGCTTCTTCGGGAGAACGGGTATGGGGGACGTGAACGTCTGGGTCATGTCGGTCCTTCCGCGCGGGGTCCTCGGTGATGATACCGAGCCGCGGCCCCGCACCGAGGGTGCGGGGCCGCAGGTCGGCGGCCGCCCGTCGGCGGCCGGTGGGTTCCGGGCGATCAGGCCCGATCCCCGGGGAGTCAGCCTCCGACGCGGAAGCGGACGAAACCGGTCAGCGTGCCGCCGGCTTCCTCGACGATCTTGCCGACCGTCTTCTTGGGATCCTTGGCGAACGCCTGGTCGAGCAGCACGTTCTCCTTGTAGTAGCCGTTCAGCCGGCCCTCGACGATCTTCGGGATCGCCTTCTCGGGCTTGTTCTCGTTCTTGGCGGTCTCCTCGGCGATGCGGCGCTCGTCGGTGACGAGCTCCTCGGGGACCTCGTCACGATCGAGGTAGGCCGGGGAGAACGCGGCGATGTGCATCGCGATGTCGCGCGCCACCTCGGCACCCGCCTTGTCGGTGGCCACCAGGACGCCGACCTGCGGGGGCAGGTCCTTGTTGGTGCGGTGCATGTAGGCGGTGACGACCTCGCCCGAGACGCGACCGATGCGGCGCACCTGGATCTTCTCGCCCATGGTGGCGCCGGCGTTGGTCAGGGCCTCACCGAAGGAGGTCTCGGCCAGATCGGCGGGCTCGGAGGCGCCGGACTCGACGGCCGCGGCCACGGCCTCGTCGCCCAGGGCGACGAACTTGTCGTTCTTGGCCACGAAGTCGGTCTCGGAGTTGATCTCGACCAGCGTGCCGGTCTGACCCTGGTCGGTGTCGCGCACGTCGACGGCGATCAGGCCCTCGGAGGCGGTGCGGGCCTCACGCTTGGCGATCCCCTTGAGGCCCTTGACGCGGATCAGCTCGACAGCCTTGGACTTGTCGCCCTCGGCCTCGTCGAGAGCCTTCTTGACGTCGAGCATGCCCGCGCCGGTGGACTCGCGGATCTCCTTGATGTCTGCTGCCGTGTAATTGGCCATGTTCCTCTTCCTTGTGGGAGCTGCTAGCGGAGGGTGCGGGGCGGGCTTCGGCGATGGCGGGCCCGCCCCGTGGAGGGGCCCGGGAGCGACGTTATCGCCCCCGGGCCCGTTGGTCACTCGGCCGCGGTCGGCTCGGTCCGGCCGTCGGTCGCCTCGGAGGCGGACTCGGCCGTCTCGGCCTCGGCGTCCGACGCGCCCGGGGCGGGCTGCTCCACTGCGGATTCGGTGGCCTCGGCCGCAGGGGCCTCGGCGGACTCGGCCGCGGGGGCCTCGGTCGCTGCCGGGGCGTTCTCCGCGACGACGGATTCCTCGGCGGGGGCGTCCTGCTGCTGGACCTCGGACTGCTTGAGCAGCTCGCGCTCCCACTCGGCCAGCGGCTCGGCCTCGACGGCGGAGACGTTCTTCTCGCCGCCGCCGGACTTGGCGTGACGCTCCTGCAGGCCGGCGGCCACGGCGTCGGCCACGACCCGGGTCAGCAGCGTGACGGAGCGGATCGCGTCGTCGTTGCCGGGGATCGGGTAGGTGACCTCGTCGGGATCGCAGTTGGTGTCCAGGATCGCGACGACCGGGATGCTCAGCTTCTGCGCCTCGTCGACAGCGAGGTGCTCCTTGTTGGTGTCGACGATCCACACGGCGGAGGGCGCCTTGCCCATGTCGCGGATACCGCCGAGGGTCTTCTCCAGCTTGTCCTTCTCGCGGCGCATCATCAGCAGCTCCTTCTTGGTGCGGCCGGAGGAGGCCACATCGTCGAAGTCGATCTGCTCGAGCTCCTTGAGGCGGTTCACGCGCGCGGAGACGGTCTGCAGGTTGGTGAGCATGCCGCCCAGCCAGCGCTGGTTGACGTAGGGCATGCCCACGCGGGTGGCCTGCTCCTGGATGGAGCCCTGGGCCTGCTTCTTGGTGCCGACGAACAGGATCGTGCCGCCGTGGGCGACGGTCTGCTTGACGAAGTCGTAGGCCTTGTCGATGTACGACAGGGTCTGCATGAGGTCGACGATGTAGATGCCGTTGCGCTCGGTGAAGATGAAGCGACGGACCTTCGGGTTCCACCGACGGGTCTGGTGACCGAAGTGGACGCCGCTCTCCAGGAGCTGGCGCATGGTGACGACTGCCATGATGGTGTCCTCTTATCTAGGCCTGGGCTCGCACGACTCGCCCGGTGGGGCGTCCGCGGTCATCGCGCAGGACCTTCGTTCTCGGTTCTTCCCCGTCACCGGTCGATGCGGGGCCTGGTGCCCGGGAAGCCGGCCGCCCCGGCGGCGGCCCGCGCGCGAGGCGCGGAGGCGACCGAGGACCGTTGGCCGGCGAGCCCTGATGGGCACGCGAAGTCATCCGGACGGACCGGATGCTGTCTCGAGTCTATCTGACGCTCACAGTCGGCACAGCGCGTCGTGCATCACGCCGCGGGGTGTGTCGGCGCGGCGATCGTTCCTCCCCAGGACCTCTTCGTCCACCGGGTCCTCGTCCCGGATGACGCGGTCGGCCGACGTGGCGAGGATGCCGCTATGACTTCTCGAGACGCCCTCGATCGCCGGCCGGCCCGACAGCGGATCCTGGTCCTGGTCCGGGCCGTGCTGGTCGTACTGTGCCTGGTGGCCGCCTTCGTCGTCGCCATGCCCGGCTCGGCGCGCGCCGAGGAGGTGCGCTGGACGTGGCCGACACCGGCTCCCCATGACGTCGTCGCACCCTTCGACGCTCCGGACACCCCCTACGGACCCGGCCACCGCGGGATCGACATCGCGGTGACCGGAGAGGGCGCCGCGGTGCATGCGGTCGACTCGGGCACGGTGCGCTTCACCGGATCGGTGGCTGGGCGTCCCGTGGTCTCGGTGCGGCACGCCGATGGCCTGATCTCCACCTACGAACCGGTCGCCGGCGAGGTGGTGGAGGGGCAGACGGTCCGCGCCGGGGACGTGCTCGGACGGATCACGCCGGGCGGCACGCGGTCGCATTGCGCTCAGATGTGTCTGCATCTGGGTGCGCGGCGCGCTCAGGGCTACGTGGATCCGATGGTGCTGCTGGGAGCGCGGGGACCGAGTGTGCTGCTGCCGCTGGCCCATCACGGGGCTCCCGGGGCGCGCGATGCTGTCGACGCCGGCCCGTGAGCAGATCAGGCGCGCGGGTGTGCCTGGTCGACGGTGCGGCGGAGCCGCTCGGCGCTGACGTGGGTGTAGATCTGGGTGGTCGCGAGTGAGGAGTGTCCGAGGAAGTCCTGGACGCTGCGCAGGTCGGCGCCGCCCTCGACGAGGTGCGTGGCGGCGCTGTGACGCAGCGTGTGCGGGGATATGTGCCTCGAGATGCCGGCCTCGGCGGCGTACCGATCCAGCAGCGTGCGCACGGCGCGATCACCGAGTCTGCCGCCACGGGCGCCGAGGAACAGTGCGTCGCCGGCGCGAGTCGCGCCCGCGCCGCCGGCTCGCGCGAGGACGGGCCGACCCTCGCGCTCCCAGTGCTCCACAGCGGCGAGCGCCGGGGCGCCGACGGGGACGATGCGTTCTTTGTCGCCCTTTCCCCGGACTCGGACGGTGCCTCGGGAACGGTCGATGCCGCTGCGGTCCAGGGCGACCAGCTCCGAGACCCGCAGTCCGGAGGAGTAGAGCAGTTCAAGGACCGCGGCGTCGCGCAGCACCATCGCGCGCCGGGCAGGATCGTCAGGCACGCCCGGGGAGCCGGGGACCTCGGCGCCGTCGGACGGGACGGCGCCGCCTGCGCCATCAGCACCATCGAGGCCGGCACGTGCATCGGCGTCGCTGCCTGTTCCGGACGCCTCGCCGCGTCCTCCGGTCCCGGAGGGGCCCGTCTGTGCCGGCACGATCCGGTCCAGCAGGTGCCCGGCCTGCTCACTGGAGAGCACAGTGGGCAGGTGGCGGCCCCGCCGGGGTGCTTTCAATCGGCCGCCCACGTCGTGCGGGATGCGGCCGGTGGCGGCGAGCCATGTGGTGAAGGTGCGGGCCGCGGCGGCCGACCGCGCCAGCGTGCTCGCCCCCACGCCGCTCTCCGCCCGCGCTGCGAGCCATGAGCGCAGGGCGGCGACGTCGAGCTCGGGGAGCTCGATGCGTTCGACCTCGCGCAGATGCTCGAGCAGGTGGGCGGCCTCCCGGCGGTAGGCGCGCATGGTGTGCTCCGAGCGCCCCCGTTCGAGGCGGAGATGGTCGCTGAAGGCGTCGAGCACGGCGTCCTCGGCGCTGCTGCGGTCTGTGCCCATGTCCCCAGTCTCCCGCATCCAGGCGTCCCCGGCCGGGAGGACGTCAGCCGGTGCGCACGCGTCGCACCCTCTCCCCCACGTCCTCGACGAGCCCCAGCAGACGCAGCCGCGCCAGGGCGGATTCGACCTCGACGGCCTCGAAGCCGATCTCCCGGACGATGCGCGCAACCGGCAGGCTGGAGCGCGGCGGCACAGCATCGAGCACCCGACGATCGGCGGGCGTGAGCAGGTCCAGCTCGTCCTGGACGAGACCCAGCTCTCCGGAACCCGTGAACCCGTACCACCGGGCCCCGATCAGGCTTCCGGGCGCAGTTTGTAACCCAGTGGCAGCAGTATCGAGACACCGACTTTGTTTCCTGTGCGGCGGCCGAAGCACCTTGACGACGAACTCGACCTTCGCCCGTGGGACCGGGTGCTCCGAACAGTCGGCAGAGTTTCCACAGTGCTCGCCGGAACCTCACACCCTCCGCGTAGGCTCAAGTCATGGACGATGTGAGCGCCCACGGAGGCCTCGAACCATCTGCACCCAGAGACGAGAGTTACCGAACCTGCTCCGTATGCGGAGGAGACTGCGAGCCTGAGCCGACCGCCATGGACGGCCTCGGCGTACGCGTCATGTTTGTCTGCCCGGAGCACGGCCTCCATTCGATCGTCGACCCGTTCCACGGCGAGCATTGACTCCCGCCGGCACGCCGCACTGATTCGACGCGAGTCGCCAGATCGAACCGCGCGCAAGAATCCAGCGCGCCGCCTCAAGGAACGAGGGCGTGTCTCCTAAGTTCGCGGGGGCCCGGTGTGATGGCGGGTTAGGGGATGCACTGACGGCAACCTCGGACAAGAGCACGTTCATGAGATGCCCCGGGTGCGCCGACTCGTACTGCGTCCCTCGCGCGAAGCTGGTTGCTGATCGTGGCGACCGAGAAGCCAATGCACCCATGTGGGCCCTCGCCCCAGTGCTCGCGACAGTGTCTGCATCGGGACGCCATCATCGACAAGTTCCCGGCACGCAAGTGCCAGCAGCAGACCGTGCTCGCCAGCGGTGTCCCGGTGACCCGGTCGAGCTCGTGGAGCGTACGGACAAGTTGCGTAGAGCCCGCTGATGCGTTCGACCTCTGCCTCCGTCGGCTCACGACGCGCAGACAGCCGTGGGTATCGACTCCTGGGCACACCGCCAGCGCGTTCGATCGCAGTGCGCACCGCCGTCCTCGAGCAACCCAGCGCCGACGCGATTACTTGGATCGACTCGCCCCGGCCACGTCGGAGCGCCACTTGATCCGGGTCGGCGACAGGACGCTGGTCCCAGCGACGAAAATCCACCGCGTACCTCTCCGTGGTCAGACGACGCACATGCCCAGGATGAAGGTCGAAGTCCTCGGCAATCTGTACCTAGGACTCCCCCGCGGCGTATCGCTCACAGGCCACAGCGGCGATCCGCTCGCGCTCCCCCTGCGTCAGACGCCCAGGCATACAGCGGTGAAGTCGGGATGCTTCGCGATCATCAAAACAGTATGCCGCGTGAACCGCGCCCCCTCGGGACCGCGGTAGTATTGCCTTACCACGACCGGTTCCGCCTGCTTCGGCAGGCCCAGGACCGGTCCTCACTATCCCGGCGGACTTCTCGGCAGTGGTGGTAGAGGCGAACACCCCTCTCACGACGGAACTCAACCCGGGGCGCGTCAATTTCAAGCCGTTCCAGGATCTTAGTCCCGAGCGGCTCGCCGTCGCGGACGCGGGCGCGCTCGTGCACGGACGGCTCCAGCAGTTGCAGCGCGAAGCGAGGCACGGGCTTGCGCGCGATCTCAACCACCCCGTCGAGCACCTCGACGACGCTATCCGGAAGCGCGATGTCCGCCGAGCCCAAATCGCAGCGCACATCGTTGCGCGCCACCTGACCACCTCGCATCGCTGCCAGCGTGCGCTCCGACGGCGCGATGACTGCATTGGTGCTCGACGTTCTTCTTTGCCCCGCCGTACGCGACGTAGTCGTATCGCAGCGGCGCACCCGACAGGAGCCTGCGGTGGATGCTGAAGATCCGCATGCAGTCATCGAGGGCGAAGTCTCCGCAGTACTTCTCGGCGACGTCGAGCGCGAGCTGCTCGAGGAGGTCCACGCTCTTCGGCACGATGTCCGCCACCTCATCGCTGAGCCGAGCAAGCGGGAGATACTCCCCGAACAGCCCGTTCCACGACACGACGACGTCGTAGTTGAGCGCCTATGTCTCCATCAGGACGTCCAGGCCCACTGGGTCCTCCCCGCGGGCAGATCTCGCCCTCCCATGCGTCGAGCGCTTCGCACCGGGTGAATGTTTGATCTGTGACGGCGTTGAGCTCGCCGAGGCGATTGGGTGCCCAGCATTCGATCGGCACCTCGCCGGTGTGCCCCGGGCATAGCCGACATCAAAGAAACCGGTCCTCCGCCCCTGTTCTGATTCGTCCCCTTAGAAGACCGTGCACCGGGCCTCTGACACCGAAGGCAGGGCGGGCTTCGCTGCCGACCTACTGCCGCTGTTTCGGCGGACCCCACACTGTCACGCTCGCCGTGCGGGCGTCATCGTGCTCGAGAGACTCGAGGAGGTCCCGGACCGAGTCCTCGGCTTCCGACCTTTCGGTGCACTGCGTCACGCCCACGCCATCGACGTGGAGCTCGTAGCCGCCGCGCCACGGCACGAGCCGAACCGTGAAGCCGCTCTGCCAGGTCTTGCCCTCCGGACCATGCACATCCGGGCAGTCGCCGACGCAGCACCCGCAGACCGCGACCCCGCCGTGGATGAGATCCGCACTGTTCCCACACGCGCAATCCTGGTCGCACTGACACGGGGTCTGTTCCTTGGGCTCGATCACCATGGCACCCACGATAGGGCGCAGCACGGACACGCTCTTCGCCTGCAGACACCGCTCAACACGGAGCCATCTCGCCGGACCCAATGGTCCTCGGCTCGAGATCAGTTGCGGTTGAGCCCATGCTTCCGCGTGTCGAGGGCGAGCTTGAAATGGCTCTCGGCCTCATCGATCACCCGCGTCGGTGTCGCCGGGTCGAAGACCCTCAGGATCGAATAGCGGAAGCTGCTCGGGTCGACGTTGCGCAGCTCGACATTGCCGCCGTGGCCGTTGGCCGCGTAGGCGCTCCAGCGCTGGCGGATGCTCTCCGCGCCGTCGGCCTTGCCGATGTACTGGCGGCCGTCGCGGGTGTCGGTGATGAGGTAGATGCCGACCACGGATGACAGCGCCGTCCGCCAGGCGGCGTACCGGTGCTCGCGCATGACCGCCTGCAGCTGAGAGACGTCGAGGACCAGCCGATCGAAGCCGAGGAACGGCACTGGCCGCGCATCGGCGATCTCCACAACCGGGTAGCCGGCCGCCGTCGGTCCATTGAGCCGCCAGGTGCGCGGTGACCTCCAGCCGATCACGAGGCGGTTCCTGAGGTCGGCGAGGTGCTCTGAGGCGACCAGGTTGAAGGTGCGCAGAGCACCGTCGTTGGAGACCTCGCCGCAGTTCTCTAGAACCGACCACAAACGAGCGCGATCTCCTCCTTCGCGGATGAAAACCACCCAAAACTTCGGCGGGACTGCCGGGAAGATGCGCGGTTTCGCCGACTGCTCGCTCGTGTACGCGAGGACCTCGTCATCGGTCGAGTCGGCGTTGATGCCAGGCAGACCAGTGTCCTCGTGCTCGCGCACGAAGGCGTGGCGGATCGCTTGGGTCTCGGCGGGGTCGATCCCGGCGCTGCGGAGGATTGCGTCGAGGGTCAGGGTCATGGGGCTTTGGCCGCCTCGGACTTGCCGAGCGCCTCTGTGGCGTCCTTCACGAGGTCCGACAATTGGGCGGAGTCCACGTCACCGGCGTACTTGGCAGCGTCGCGGTGAGAGAACCGGGACAGAACATTCTGGACGAGCACCGCGTCGCCGACCTGCACGCGCGCGCTGAGCCGAACTTTGTCATCCGAGTTGGCGTAGAACGGAGCCAGCGCCTTGAGCGAGAGCGCGACGTCTTCAGCGGTGTCGGCCTCGCGGAAGTGCCTGCCGGACTCGCGGAGCAAGAGCGCGCCGAACGCGCCGATCACGATGGCTACCGAAGCGCGCAAGATGCCGCCGCCGACGGAGATGTCGAAGTTGTTGGCGATAGCCTCGCTGACGATGAAGTAGCCGACGGCCCCGGCGAAGAAGAATGCGGCCAACGCACTCGCTCGGATCCACTGAGCAGCACGTCGCTCGCGTTTCGCCCGCCCATACCAGTCGCCAGCGCTGAGGTCTCCCGCAGCGTGCTCGGCGAGAGCATTGCCGGCTCTTGCCGTAGCCGCGAGGGTCGCCACATGCTCCAGGGCCTTGGAGTCGTGCTCATGATCAGTTTCGTCGCGTTGCTTCTTCCATGCACCCAGCGATTCGCTCCACTCGTCATCGATCTTCGTCTCGGCCGAAGAGCCGATATCTGCAATGTTCTTGCGTTCGGTCTCGATGTCGGTGGCCAACTCATCCAGTCGCTTGCTGACGCCGTCGAGCTCATCGAGGCGCGCATGCAGCGACGCCTCGGTCTTCTTGACTTTGTCCTCTAGCTGGTCGAGACGCGCCGTGCGAGCCTCGATCTCCTTGTCGAGAAGCTCAACGTAATTGCTCGTGAGCTCCTTCGGTGGAGGCAGTGGGAGCGTACGCAGCGCTCCCTGCAATCGCCAGATCCTTTGCGGGTTCTGCGGCTGGTACTGGACACCTACGTACTGGCGGAACTCTCCGTCGCCGGTCTGCAGCTCATTGAGCGCGGCGCTCAATTCGTCGAGGGTGCTGAGGTACAGAGCAGGCTGCTGGGCGAGCTTCGTCTTCTTTGCTTCGGACAGCCACTCGACGACGTCCTTGCGCATCTGCTCCGTTTTGGCATCGTCGTATCGAGCCGCCTTGAGAGCGTCCAGCTTGAGGTCCAGAGTCTCCCAGACCTTGTGTGAGCGATAACGCTGGCTACCTGTCGCCATGTCCTACCTTTCCTGGCCGTCTGGGCTGCCTTCGTCTTCGGTCCTCAGCCGGCGAGACTGGTAGAGGTACTGCCCGATCAGTCGGATGAACTCATCAGCGCGGTCGCTCTCACCCGTGAGAGCCCCGGTGAGTTTGCCGAACGCGCCCTCGTTGAGCACGGCGGCGTCCGTGAGGGTCTCGCGCAGGTCGGGCGAGGCCATGAACTGGTCGAGAGCGTTGTGGTCGATCTGTTCAGCGATGCGCGAGTCTTCCTCGGCCATGCCGGCCGCGGCGCGTACGAAGCCTTCGATCTGCGGGTCGGCGAACTCGGAACCGAACAGCTCGTTGATCCTCGACACCACCTCCGACAGCAGCGCCTGCTGCGGATCCTGGCGCGACACATGCGATCCGAGACCGGTTATCCCCTGCAGGCCCGGGGTCTTCTGGTCGCCCGACAAACCGATGTCGGCCCTGCCCTGGTCGATCTGGCGGACGCGGCGCATCTCCAGTCCCGACACGTCCACGTCGGGGGCAGCACCGTCGGTCGGCAGTAGCCGAACCAGCTGGCGTAGGAACTCGGCGAGCTTCTCCAAGTCGCTCGTACCGTAGTCGACGACCTGCGACATGAAGTCGTACAGCCTGACGTACGAGCCACAATCTTTCCGGAATGTGCGCAGTTCATCGAGCGCTTCGCTGTCTTCGTCGGTCTGCGCGTCGTTCCAGCGGGCGACGAACTCGTCGCGCGCTGGAGTCACGGCCGCAGCCAGTGCGGCATGCGACTGCTTCCGTGCCCACCATGCCTCCGCGTATCGCTCGACGTCGTTCGGCATGTAGATCCGCGCCTGAGCAAGCTTCGTGGCCAGCTGATGCACGAGGTTCGGGTCGGTCTCTTTCTCCACGTGCGCCTCGAGGTAGTAGGTCAAGAACGCTTCGTGGATGTCATCGGGATCGTTGACGAAGTCGAGGACGAACGTGCGGTCTTTCATTTCCCCCGATGGCGCACGGTACGTGCGGTTTAGACGCGAGAGCGTCTGCACCGCGTGCACGTCCGGCAGTTTCTTGTCCACGTACATCGCGCACAGCAGCGGCTGGTCGAAGCCAGTCTGGAACTTGTCGGCGACGATCATGAGCCGGTACTCAGGGCGACGGAACTCCCGCGCGAGGTCGGACCCGACGCCGGGGTTCATCGACGCCTCGGTCACGTCCTCGATGCCGTAGTCCTCATCGCTCAAACTGCCGCTGAACGCGACGATCGACTGGTAAGCGTACCCGCGCTGCGTGAGGTACTTGTCGGTCTCGATCTTGTACCGGAGCGCAGCCTGGCGGGAGTCGGTGACGACCATCGCCTTTGCGTGCCCCTCCAACAGGTGCGCGACGTTGGCGCGGAAGTGCTCGACGATAATCTCGACCTTCTGGCCAATGTTCGTCGGATGCAAGTTCGCGAACCGCATGATCTTCCGCGTCGCCGTCTTCGGATCCACGAGACTGTCGTCTTCGTCCGGGCCGATGCCCGCCGCGATGCCGGCACTCCCCTGCTGCTCGATCTCGAACGCCGTCCGGTACGTCTGGTACCCGCGCAGCACGTCGAGGATGAACCCCTCCTCGATCGCCTGCCGCATCGAGTACACGTCGAATGAGACCGGCATGCTGTCGTCACCTGGACGACCGAAGAGCTGTTTGGTCTTCGCCTTCGGCGTTGCCGTGAACGCCAACAAGGACACGTTCCTAGCTCCGGCGCGTGCCGCTGTCTCCGAAGCGATCTGGCGCTCTCGGGCAGTGTCCGCTTCGACGAGTTCGTTGATCACGTCCTGACCATCGAACTCGTCATCATCGGCGGCCTCGCCGCCCTCGGTGAGCACCTTCTTCAGTTCCGCCGCCGTCTTGCCCGACTGAGAGGTGTGAGCCTCGTCGATGATCACCGCGAAGTTCTTCGTGCCGAGCTTCCTCTCCAACAGGTCCTTCACGAACGGGAACGTCTGCAAGGTGACGACGATGATCAGCGACGACCCGGTCAACGCGCCCAGCAGCGCCCGAGACTTCGAACCCCCGGAGCGGCGCACGGCCGCAGAGTCGATCACCGCAACACTGCTGCCCGTGTCGTCGACCTGTTCCACTGCCTGTTGTAGCTGAGCATCAAGCACGCGGCGATCCGAGACGATGATGACCTTGTCGAACACCTTCGCGTTCGCCTGGTCGTGCAAGCGCGCGAGGCGATGCGCCGACCAGGCGATCGTGTTCGTCTTCCCCGACCCTGCTGAATGCTCGATCAGGTACCTGTTCCCCGGGCCCTCGTCACCGATCGTGTCGACGAGCTTCCTCACGGCACGCCACTGGTGATACCGCGGGAACATCAGCCCCGTCGAGCGCGTGATCTTCCCCGTCGCTGGGTCTTCGTCGACGTCAGTCTTCAGGAACATCTGCGAACCGAGTACCGACAGGAAGTTGTCGCGCTGTAGCACCTCCTCCCAGAGATACGAGGTGGCAGGCCCCGAAGGGTTGGCCGGGTTCCCCGCGGCACCGGTGTCGTCATGGCCGCGGTTGAACGGCAGGAAGTACGTTTTCTCCCCCGCCAGCTTCGTCGTCATGTGCACCTGGTCGTCGTCGACAGCGAAGTGCACCAGCGCGCGCGTGCCAAACCCGAGCAGCGGCTGACCGGCTGGGTCCCTGTCCTTCCGATACTGCGTGACCGCCGTGCGCCACTGCTGCTTGAAGAACGACTTCAACTCGCAGGTCGCCACGGGCAGGCCGTTTACAAAGAAGACGAGATCGATCGACCGGGTGTCCGCGCGCTTCGGCGAGAAGTACACCTGCCGGGCCACTCGCAGCCGCACCTTCTCGTACTGCTCAGTCACGGTCTTGTTCAGCGTCGTCGCCGGTTTGAACTGGCACATCCGGAAATGCGCCGTCGCGCCACGCGTGTGCGAGAACTTCCGACGCAGCACGTTGAGCGTCCCGCCGCCCGAACTCATCGGGGTGTCCAGACGCGTCACGAGCATAGACAGCAGAGCCTCACGATCGGCCGGCTCGGCACCCGTGCCGACGCGCACGACCTTCGCGTACTCGTCTGGCTGGGTCTCGCTCAGCCACCAGAGCACGTCCTCGGGCCAGATCGCCCGCTCGGCGTCGTAACCGTCGCCGTTAGAGCTGTAGAGCCAGCCATGCTTGCCGAGGTACTCGGCGATCTCGACTTCGAGCGCTTCCTCGCGGGTGCCATCTGGTGACGCCATCGTCTTCAACCAGCCTTTCGTGCCGTGCGGATATCGAGCTGTCCTGTGACTGCCGCCGTGATCAGCGCCGAACGGCGCTCCTTCGCCAGGGCGATGTGTTCCTCAGCCTTGGCGATGAGGGTGTCGATGCGGGAGGTCTGCTGACTGATGTGCGCGATAATCGCGTGCTGCTCGTCGATCGGCGGGCAAGGCAAAACGATCGATCTGACATCGGCAGCTGAGATCTTGAAGGTTCCCACTGTCGTCCGCGCCAACAGCTCGATCTGTGCTCGACTCGTAGGCGTGTCGAATGCAGCGACGAAGAACTCGGGGAGCATGTCGGCAGTCGTTCGGATTCTGATCAAGAGGTCAGGGTAGATGTACTCCTCCTGAGCAAATTCGTGACCGACCAGCCCCGCTCGCCCGACCAAGTTAATGTTGCCATTACCGCGAACGATGAGCACATCGCCGTAATGGAGGAGAAGCTGGGAGACGTCTCTTAGGGAATCCCGGTCAACATACTTCGTGACGTCCTCACTGGCATTAACTCGACCGTCGCGAACAGCGCCGATTGATAGAGAGCGCATGTCGCCAACCCGACCGGCTTCTGGCGAGACTCCGTTGCTTGGACCAAAAGAGAGTAGTCGGCGAGTAGCAACGGCTTGCCAGCCGCTCGGCAGAATCGGCAACCAAACGTTTCCAGTTCGTTTGCTTGCCCCAATACCGTTGAGCCCGCCGGTCAGCGCACTGTCTCGAACTGCAGAACGTCGTTCCCGCAGCAGCCCGATGAACTCCTCCTGCTTCGCCACGAGCGCGTCGATCTGAGCCGTCTCCTGGTCCAGGTAGTCGGAGATGGCGCGCTGCTCGGCGGCTTCAGGGATGTAAGAATCTATCGTCTTCAGGACTGAGAATGGAACTTCAGTCGTCCGCACATTTCCCTGTCCGCCCGCGCCAATGCCTCGCTCCCGCTTGATCAATTCCCCAGTAAACCAGTTCGACTTCATAAGATAAGCGATAAATCGAGAGTCGACCCATTCGCGAGGTCGCATCACCTCGTAGTGATAAGTTACGAGGCCATCCTCCCTTGCGACACCCATTGCACCCGAGCGAATGCTCATCTTGTTGAACACGATGTCATCTTGCCTGCACACCTTGTAGATGTCGAGAGAATCTGCACGGTGAGGCTTGTCGGTCAGCTCGCTTCGTCGGATAACCCCATGAGTTTGCGACACCGACATTAGCGGAAGATCGACGCCAGGGATGCGCTCATCAATCCTGTCAACGGCAAAACCGAAGCGCATCACGCCTCCACTTCCCGCAACAGCTCCATGATCTCGCCGACTACGCGCTCGAGATCCGCATCTATCTCTTCGAGAGGACGGGGCGGTTCGTATGTGTAAAAGTGGCGCGTGAACGGGATCTCGTAGCCGGTCTTCGTCTTGTCCCAGTCGATCCACGCATCGGCGACGTGCGGCTTCACCTCAGCGTCGAAGTACGCCTGCACGGTCTCATCGCGCGCCTCGTGCGTCTTGGGGTGGCCACCCCAGCCGAACGGGACGTTCTCGGTGTCGCGCAGAGCGGGGTCCGGCTCGAGGTCGCCCTTGTTCCTGCCGGACGGCACGCGGCAGTAGTCGGCGGTCTCGTCGTGGACGCCGATCGTCTGCCACAGCTTCTTGCGCTGCGCCGGCGTGAGTCGCACGCCGCGGTCGCCGAGGTGGCGGCCGAGCGCCTTGTCGAACTTCTCTCGGTTCAAATACACCTCGTCGCCGAACGCCTCGAGCGCCTCGGTCAGCCCATCGACCTTCATGAGGGTCTTCTGCTCCGCGACGGCACTGATAGCTTCGGGCATGCACTGGAACCGCAGCTGCAACGGGCGTTCGATCGTAATCGTCCAGTACGCGAAGTCGCGCTTGTGGAAGGTCTTCGTCGGGACCTCGACGTCGTCCTCGCTGAGCGTGCCGGTGAAGGCCCGCACGACGGCGTCGCGGTGTGAGTCGGGGATCTCCATCCTCTTCGACCCGATCGACTTCCGCAGCTTCGTGCCGAGCTTGGTCGCATCGATCAGCTGAACAGTGTCCTTGCGGTCGGCGGGCTTCGCGTTCGACAGAATCCACAGGTAGGTCGCGATGCCGGTGTTGTAGAACATGTCGTTCGGCAACGCCACGATCGCCTCGACGAGGTCATTCTCGAGTATGTGACCGCGGATCTCCGATGGACCGGAGCCTGCCCCGCCGTTGAACAGCGGCGAGCCGTTCAGGACGATGCCGGCCTTTCCGCCGCGCCCCGTCTCGTCGACATCACGCATCTTCGAGGCCACGTGCAGGAGGAACAGCATCGCCGCGTCGCCCACGGCAGGAAGCCCCGGTGCAAAACGCCCCTGGCCTCCGCGGGCGTGCTCCTTCTTCACGTCCGGCTCGACGGCCTTCCAGTCGGTCCCAAAGGGCGGGTTCGACAGGACGTAGTCGAACTTTCGGTCCCCGAACCGGTCGACGGTGAGCGTGTCGCCCTGACGGACATTGGTCGGGTCCTGACCGGTGATGAGCAGGTCGGCCTTGCAGATCGCATAGGTGCGCTTATTGATCTCCTGTCCGAACAGCGCCGTCGACGCGTCCGGGCTGAAGCTGCGAAGGTGCTCGTCGGCGACGCTGAGCATGCCGCCGGTACCGACTGTCGGGTCGTAGATCGATCTGACGGTGCCGCGGCCGCGAAGAGCATCGGCGTCGTCGGCATAGACGAGGTCGACCAGGAGCCTGACGACGTCGCGAGGAGTGTAGAACTGACCTGCCCCCTCGTTGGCCGACTCGGCGAAGCGGTAGATGAGGTTCTCGAACAGGTCGCCCATGTCGGCATTCGACACCGCATCCGGCGAAAGAT
This sequence comes from Brachybacterium sp. GCM10030267, assembly GCF_042666875.1. Taxonomy (NCBI): domain Bacteria; kingdom Bacillati; phylum Actinomycetota; class Actinomycetes; order Micrococcales; family Dermabacteraceae; genus Brachybacterium; species Brachybacterium sp. GCM10030267. The sequence continues at coordinate 386,750 of NZ_JBHTCX010000017.1, forward strand.
CGATGCTCTCGAAGTGCCGGGCCACCTGCGACAGCCGGTCGCGGCTGTCGAGCGTGCGGATGATGTTCTCGAAGTCGAAGGACTTGAACACGTCGAGGTTCGCTGAGAACCCGCCGACGTAGTCGATGAGGTTCTCAGCAAGGTTGTCAGGATCCTGCAGCGCCTTCTTCAGCGTGTAGCTACTGGTCGTCCAGATGGACAGTCCTGGGCTCTCGGGAGTGCGCGTCTTGAGCTTGAGATGCGTCCGACGCTGCTGCTCGCCGTCATGGGCCCCGACGACCTCCGCCATCACCTCACGGTGCGGGTCCATGACGCACTCGAGGCGGCGCAGCACCGTGAACGGGAGGATGACGGAGCCGTATTCGGCCTCGGAGTACGGACCGCGCAGAGTGTCGGCGACACTCCACACGAAGCTAGACAAGACGGACACGAGGGATAGTTCTCCTAGTCTTGGAGGTGACTGAGTAGGGAGGTCGCCTCATCCTATCGACGCGGACCGACACTTCGGAGTCCTGGAGACGTGTAGCGGCGTCGACGACCCGGATGAAGTTGGTGCGCAATTGGAACCTATAACGTCTCTTCGGATGCTTGGATAGAACGCACGAAATACAACACGGAGCAGTACCGCCGCTCCACAACACAAGGGAGCGAAGCGGGCATGCGCCTGTCGAAAGTGGCTATCACCAATCACAGCAGGATCCAGGACCTGAACCTCGGGCTACGCAGGCACGCCGTGATCGTCGGGGCGAACGACGTAGGCAAGTCATCAATCCTGCGTTTGCTCAACTTGCTACTGGGGACCAGCACCACCGGTCTCTACCAGTCGCTCGGGCCCGCCGACCTTCGCGACGCAGAGCAGCCTCTGATCGTCAACGCCATGTGGACAGAATGTTCTGACGAGGACCGCCGCCCTTTCCCTGCCGAAATCAGCATCGGCGAAGACCAATCGACCGAGTACCTCTGGGTCCAAATGGCCGTCATGGTAGACCCTGAAGACGACGAGGCAGTCTCGATCCGTCGATGGTTTCCCGAGAGCGGCCACGAGCGAGCACCAACCCGTGAGCAGCTCGAGGCCTTCGGCTGGCGATTCCTAAGAGCCACGCGTAGTGCATCGATGATCGAAGGGGCGCACAGCCCAGTCAGGACACTTCTCGCCGCCGCGGACATCGGCACCGACGAGGATCGACTGAAGACCCTCCTCGAGCAATTCAATGAAGAGCTCGACGGCAACGAGTCCGTCGGACAGCTACTCGACCGCGTTGCCGGGCACCTCAGTCGGGCGATGCCGCGAGCGGTGGCGAGGGGCGATTTTTCCGTGCGGAGCACGACCGATCCGTCTAGCGATGTGCTCCAAGACGTGACGCTCTTTCTCAATAGGGGCGGCGACCAGGTCTCCTTAGCGGAGCAGTCGGATGGTGTCCGCCAGCTCATGTCCATGACACTCTTCGATCTAGCCGAGGGCGCAGCGAACGTCCTCGCGATTGACGAGCCGGAAATCCACCTTCACCCGACCAGCCAGAGGACCGCGGCCGACCTCTTGAGCGAGGACGGGAACCAGAAGATCATCGTCACCCACTCTCCGTACATCCTTCACCGATTCGATCCTTCTGAGGTCATCGCAGTGGACCGCCACGGGGACTGCCATCAGCTTGGCGAGCCGAAGCTCTCGAAGATCGAGAAGGTGCGGGCGCACTGGTGGTCCCCTCGACTGCTGGAGGCGCTGACGGCGCGCTTCGTCATCGTTGTCGAGGGCGACGCGGACCGCGTGATCGTGGAAGCTGTGGCCCGACAGCTCCGAATTGCCCTGGACCGTCTCGGAGCCGTCGTCCTGGAGCTGGATGGGGCCGACAAGTTCAAGAACGTCTTCCCCCTTCTTGGCCCCAATGGCTTCGGACCGACGCTGCTGGGCTTGGTCGACAGGAAGGAGAGCGCCTCCTGGGTAGGCGTAGTCGGCGGCAAACCTCGTGACGTGATTGACAAGAAGGTCTTCGTCTCTGCGGAGGACCTCGAGGACGAGTACACCAACGCCCTAGGCGGCCCAGCCGTGGCGAAAGCCCTCATCGACGGAATGTTCTGTCAAGAACGGAGCCTTTTGCAGTCGGCAGATGTCGATGTAGTTGAGGACATCAGCCCGGAAGCGGTGGCGAAGTACTGCCGGGACAAGGGCAAGGTCGAGGCCGCGACGTGCATTGCCGAAGTCCTGACTGCAGAGACTGCTGAGCAGATTGGGAGCGTATCGCGGCTCGTGCGCGCGTTGGAGGAGCTGAGTCGGCAGTGAGCGAATTCGATCTCAGTGCGGAACAACTTGAGGCGGCAACTTCTCCCAAGGATCATCTCCTCATCGTCGCCCCGCCGGGGTGCGGCAAGACCGAGGTGCTGGCGCACCGCGCTGCGCAACAGATCGGTTTGCTGGAGCCGGACCAACGTGTCCTCGCGCTGACGTTTACGAAGCGGGCCCGTACGAACCTCGAGGAACGCCTGCGCTCGGTGCTCGGGCAAGTTCGGGCGCGGCGGCAGGTCGTCGTACGCAACCTCCACGGCTTCGCGACGCAGGTCGTGCTCGCCCACGGAAGGACGATTGGCCTGGACATGGAGGAGCTCGAGCTGCCAAAGACGAGCACGATGAGGCGTGCAATGGAGGCCGCGGAAGGCGGCCAGACCATGTACGACGCCGAGAAGATCCTCGCCGACGTCAAGCGCGGCCCGCTCTCAGACGCCGAGGTGCTGGGGGCCCTCCAACGGCGGGAGCGAAGCCAGGCTGTGCTGCTCGCCGAGAAGGTGGAGCGGACGCGCCAGGAGGCGAACCAGCTGCACTACGACGACCTCCTCCGGCATGCGCAAAGATTGCTACATATCCCGGCGGTTGCGCGTCTCTATCAGGCACACTTTGGCGCGGTACTCGTCGACGAGTTTCAGGACCTATCGATGCAACAACTCGACCTCGCCCTTTACAGCTGCGCATCAAGGAGGACTTTTGCGGGCGACCCCCTCCAAGGCATCTACTCGTGGGCTGGAGCCGCTCCCGCCGAGGTCGAGGCCGAGATACGGAGGACGTGCAGCGAGCCGATCAGGCTGCACGAGTCCTACCGTTCTTCACCGAAGGTGCTCGAGACTGTGAACTCGGTCAGCGAGCGGGTTGACCCTGGTTCCGCCCTGGTCTCCGCCCAGCCCGAGAAGTGGCCTGAGAGCGGCTGCTCAGCAACCCTTGTGATGCAGGACCGCACAGCCGAGGCAAAGCTGCTGGTGCGCTTGGCCGGGTCGATCCTGGCCCGTGACGCTCAAGCATCCATCGGTGTCATTGCCAGGGCTGCATGGCGCAGAGAAGACATCGACACAGCATTCTCGGAGGAGGAGGGCCTCCCCGTACGCCGTTGGGATCTCGCGGTGGACGACCCTGAGACGGTCGCCGTCATCCAGTCGACGGTCGCGGCCTTGCCACGCGGAGCGGGCCTCGACGAGGCGCGGCTAGCGGTGCTCGGCACAGTGGATCCAGCAGATATCGATGTCCGCGAGCTCATCAACGATGCATTCGACGTTCTGGAGCGAAGCGATGCGGGGACGGCGAGGGCGGCCGTGAAGTCGATCAGAACTTCCGACCCCAAGCAGGCCGTTGGGCCAGGTGTCCATCTGCTCAACGCCCACACGGGTAAGGGCCAGCAGTTCGACTGGGTGTTCGTCATCGGTATTGAGGAAGGGCACCTTCCCAGCAAGCGCAACAACGAAGGCGACGCCCTTGCCGAGGAACAGCGGACACTGCTGGTCATGCTCTCCAGGGCCCGTCACGGCTTGATCCTCACACGAGCCCGCCAGCAGGAAGGCTGGTATGGGCCTCGTCGGCTTTCCAAGAGTCGCTGGTGGTCAGACCTTCAGGCCGAATACTCGTCGGAAGAGGAGATCGAGAGCCATCTCTCCAAGGTCTGATGAACGTAAGGTCCTTCCTGCATGGTGCGAATGCGGATGTTCCTTGATTGGGGCCTAAGAAGACCAGTAGAGCTTCTATGCCGGACGAGTCGAACGCGCGGTGTCGTGGGAGTCCTGCGCGGAGCTCTCGTGGAGTTCGCCTCAAGCTGGTTGTCCGCCTCTTGTCCGTACTTCCCACTTGATTGTCACCGACACATGTCCGGTGCCGCCGTAGTCGACAGTTGGCTCGATCGCAACGACCTTGCACAGCACATGGCCGTCATCGTTGCGCATCACACCGATCGAGCCGATCTCGACCCTTGCCGATGTTCCCTCGTAGTCGAGCGCATCGGGGTCGTCGATCTCTATGAACTCATTGGCGTACCGGGCCAGCGCGACGACGCCGGGCCGCCCGCCGTTCATGTAGATCGCGCGAGCACCACAGTTGCTCCACCGGGTCTCCCACGACGGGGAACCCGGCTCCTCGTCGATGCTGATTGTGAACCGGCCACCGTTCTGCGTGAAGTCGAACTTCGCGCCAGCGTTCATGCCAAACCCTTTAGTGAACACCTGAGTGAAGTCGACGGTCGCATCGTGCGCTCGTGTCCGCAGGTCGGCCGGGAAGTCGCGCAGCCGAACACCGCAATCGCGCAGATGCTTCCAGCCGAGCCGATATACCTGCGGATTCGGATCGTACGTGCCGATGTGGACTACCGCGATGCCCGCCTGACTGACGAGCTCGGCGCATGGGACACGGCTGGTACGCGAGTTCGCGCACGGCTCCAACGTCGTATAGAGCTCCGCGCCTTTTAGATCGATGCACTGCTCCTCGGCTTTGGCCAGAGCAACCTGCTCAGCGTGAAGGGCAGAGCGCTCGCCCTTGTGCCCAGTGGATAAGACTGTGTCACGTCGGGCTATGACTACTCCTACGCGAGCGTTGCCCTGTGACTTCAACGCTTCCTCGACCGCTAGGGTCGCATGCGCACGTTCGAAGTCCATTGACAGCTGCCTCTCTTTCCCTGGAGCCTCGCCGGGCAGGCCTCCCGACGCATCGCCGCGGCCGGTTTTGGGGACGGACGCCCCTTGGGGAGGAACAGTGCCGCGGCCGACGCGGCCGCGGCCGGCGCGGCGTCGCCGCTACGGCAGGGAGATGTCCGGCTTGTTGAGCTCCTCGATGTTGACGTCCTTGAACGTCACCACCCGCACGGAGCGGACGAAGCGGTTGGAGCGGTAGATGTCCCAGACCCAGACGTCGGCCAGGCGCAGCTCGTAGAAGACCTCCCCGCCACCGGAGCGGACCTGCAGGTCGACCTGGTTGGCGAGGTAGAACCGGCGCTCGGTCTCGACCACGTAGGTGAACAGGCTGACCACGTCGCGATACTCGCGGAACAGCTGGAGTTCGAGGTCGGACTCGTAGTTCTCGAGTTCCTGGGCGCTCACCGACGCTCCTCCTCATGCTGCGGGTGCCACTGGTCGTCCCACAGTACGCCAGCGCGCGAGGGTTCCGGCGCGTCGAGGGGAGTCGTCCCCAAGCGCCAGCTGCGGCGGTGATGCTCATCGACGCCGAGGGTCTCGATCGCCCGGCGATGGGCGGCCGAGCCGTAGCCCTTGTTCGAGGCCCAGCAGTAGTCGGGGGCGAGAGCGTCCAGGGCCACCATCTCGGCATCGCGCGCGACCTTGGCGAGGATGCTGGCGGCCGCGACGCTGGCGCAGTCCCGGTCCGCGGCGACCCGCAGCTCGACCACGGGGGTCGGCCGCGCACCGTCGGCTGCTCGTGCGAGCTCGGCAGAGAGCACGTCGACGTTACCGTCCAGCACGATCGCGTCGATGTCGATCGCCAGCGCGTCGATGGCACGCACCGCGGCACGGGTCAGAGCGCGGATGATGCCGATCTCGTCGATCTCCGCGGCGCTGGCCCAACCGACGCTCCCGGCGAGGATGCTCTCGCGGATGGGCGCCACGAGGGCTTCCCGGCGGCGGGCGGTGAGCAGCTTGGAGTCGCGGACCTCCTCGGGCAGGGCCGCGGCGCGCCCGTCGATCACCTCGATCGCGCAGGCGCCCATGGCGACCGGTCCGGCGAGTGCGCCGCGGCCGACCTCGTCGATGCCGACGACGATGCGTCGCCCGGGCCCGCAGCGGGAGGCCAGGGCGAGCTCAACGTCCAGGGTGGGAGCCGGTGTGCTCACGGCTGGTCGGGAACCTCGTCGAAGGTGTCCCCGGCCTCGCCCAGTCCGCTCCAGCGGCCGGCGGGCCAGAAGATGACCTCGGCCTTCCCGGTGACGTTGTCCTCCGGGACGAAGCCGTCCTCGCCCTGGACCTCGTGGTAGGCGGAGTCGGCCGAGGCGTAGCGGTTGTCCCCCATCACCCAGATCTTGCCGTCGGGCACCGTGACGTCGAACGCCGCCTTGCAGGCGGGCGTGTCGGGGTTGATGTACGGCTCGTCCAGCTCCGTGCCGTTGACACTGACGGCGCCGCCCTCCTCCTCGCACTCGACATGGTCGCCGGGCAGGCCGATCAGTCGCTTGACCAGATGATCCTGGGACGGATCGGGGGCGAGCCCGACGAGGCTGAGCACCATCATCATCCGGACCCGCGGCGTCGGGTCGTCGGTGACATCGCCCGGGATCCAGTTGTCGGGGTCCTCGAAGACGACGACGTCACCGCGGTGGAGGTCGAACACGCCGGGGGTGAGCTTGGAGACCAGGATCTTGTCGTCCTGCAGCAGCGTGGGGTTCATCGAGGCCGAGGGGATGTAGAACGGCTGGATGAGGAACGTCTTGACCAGCACCGCGATCAGCAGGGCGACCGCCATGGTCAGGACCGTGTCCAGCCACAGCGGCATCCGCCGGCGGCGCGACGGGCGGGCATCGGCCGAGGCGGCCGATGCCGGGGCGGCGCCGTCGGCGGACGCGGCGTCCTCGCCGGATGCGGCGTCCTGGGAGTCGGACACAGCGCGGCGGGTCTCATCGGGCGGGTTCATCGCGGTGATCCTATCCGCAGATCCTGCGGATCAGAGGGAGCCGCTGCGAGTGAGAGGCCACACGATGCGGTCGACGTCACCGACGACGCGCTCTGCGGGGATCATCCCGCCGCCCGGTGCGCCCAGCAGGTGCCGAGAATCGGTGGAGTCGGAGCGGTTGTCGCCGAGGACGAACATGCGCCCGGCGGGGACCCGGAGATCGAAGTCGATCTCGCTGGGCGCGGTGCCCTCGGGCAGGTAGGGCTCCTCGAGGGGCACGCCGTCGACCGTGAGGGCCCCCGCGGGGTTGCAGCAGGCCACTCTGTCGCCGCCGACGGCGATCACGCGCTTGACCCAGTACCGGCCCCCGTCCGCCTGTGAGGGGGCGAAGTAGCCGGTGCCGTCGAAGACGACGACCTGCCCGCGCTCGGCCTCGCCGCGCTGCGTGCGGTCGGCGAGGATCACATCGCCTCGGGCCAGGGTGGGCTCCATCGAGGCCGACGGGACACGGAAGGGCTGGACGACGAACTGGCGCACCGCGGCCGCGGTCAGCAGGAGCAGCACGACACAGACGGCGGCGGCCACCACCAGGTGGGGCCGCCGCCGTCCGCTGCTGTCCGGGGTCATACCCGGATCAGGAGTGCTGGCGCTTCTCCTTGATGCGGGCCTTCTTGCCCGTCAGGCCGCGCAGGTAGTACAGCTTCGCGCGGCGCACGTCGCCGCGGGTGACGACCTCGATCTTGTCGACGGTCGGGGCGTGGATCGGGAACACACGCTCCACGCCGACACCGAAGGAGACCTTGCGGACGCGGAAGGTCTCGCCGACGCCGTGGCCCTGGCGGGCGATGACGTAGCCCTGGAAGACCTGGATACGAGAGCGGTTGCCCTCGACGACCTTCACGTGCACCTTGACGTTGTCGCCGGCGCGGAAATCGGGGACGTCCTCGCGCAGGGACGCCTTGTCGAGCTCATCGAGCTTCTGCATAGTGTGTCTCCAGCCCTCCGCCTCAGGTCGGACGGCATCGTTCGCGGGGCGCTCGTCGGCGCCCGTCCTGAACCGTCGATCCGGCGAGGAGCAGGCTCCTCGTGCCGGTGTGCTGGGCCTCTGGCAGCGACTCCCATCGCCACGGATCTGCCCGGCCGCTCGGTGCGTCCCTCCCCTGAGGCAGAGGGGCGCGCGGCGTGCACAAGGGCTCATTCTGTCAGCGCACGGAGGCCCCGGCAAGCCCCGACCCGTGGTGAGAGCGCTGGTCAGCGTCGGCGAACGGTGTCGGATCCGTCACCCGAGAGGGGCCGGGCCCTCGTCGTCGGCCGGAAGCAGGTCGGGCCGGCGTTCGCGGGTGCGGCGGCGGGACTGCTCCCGGCGCCAGGCGGCGATGCGCCCGTGGTCACCGGAGAGCAGGATCGGCGGCGCCTCGCGCACGGTCCCGGCGGGGTCCGTCCAGGACGCCGGACGGGTGTACAGCGGGTACTCCAGCAGCCCGTCGGAATGGGACTCCTCGACCAGGCTGGCCGCGTTGCCGACCACTCCCGGGATCAGCCGGACGACGGCCTCGGTGATGGCCAGGACGGCGACCTCGCCGCCGTTGAGGACGTAGTCGCCGAGCGAGACGAGGGCGACCTCGTGCCCCTGGTCGGCCAGGTGCTCGTAGACGCGCTCGTCGATGCCCTCGTACCGCCCGCAGGCCAGGACGAGCCACTCCCGCTGCGACCAGTCCTGGGCGGTGGCCTGCGCGAAGGGTGCGCCGGCCGGGTTGGGGAAGATGATCAGGGGGTGGGCGTCGGCGCCCTGCGCCTCCCGGCCGGCGGAGAGCACGGCGGCGAAGGCCTCCGCCCACGGCTCGGGTTTCATGACCATGCCCGCTCCCCCGCCGAGCGGGGTGTCGTCGACCGTGCGGTGGCGGTCATGGGTCCACGTGCGCAGGTCGTGCACGTGCAGATCGAGGATCCCGTCGCGCCGCGCCTTGCCGATCAGGGACAGATCGAGCGGGGCGAGGTACTCGGGGAAGATCGTGACGACGTCGATGCGCATCGGAGGGCTCAGCGTTCGTCGGCCGGCGCCGGAGCGGAGGTGTCGGGCCCGTCGTCAGGGTCCTCCTCCGGCAGCTCGTCGAACAGGCCTCCGGGCGGGTCGGCCACGACGGTGCCGCCCTCAAGATCGACCTCGGGCACGAGCTGCTCCACCAGCGGCAGCTGGACGCGCTTGCCGCTCGGGGTGCGGACCAGCAGCAGGTCCTGCGCCGGGTAGTGGTCGACGCCGGTGACGGTGCCGAGCTCCCGGCCGTCGACGTGGCGCACGTCGAGACCCTTCAGCTGCGAGGGGTACCAGGCGTCGGGGTCCTCCTCGGCCTCCTCCTCGGCGTCCACGGACAGGGCCAGCTCGGCGCCGCGCAGCGATTCGGCGCCGGTACGGTCGGTCACCTCCTCGAAGGTCGCGTACCAGCGGTCCTGCTGGAGCCTGGTGCCGCGCACGGTGAGGGTCCGCTGCCCCTGACCGCCGGCGACCTCGAAGACCGTGCCCGGGGCCAGGCGCTCCTCGGGCTGATCCGTGCGCAGGTTCAGGGCGACCTCGCCCCGCAGGCCGTGCGCCCGGCCGATGGTCGCGACGATGACCTCGAATGTGCTCATACCAGTCCTTCGTCTCCTTCGTCGCCGGTTCCGTCGTCGCCCTCCGTGGGCTCCGGTGAGGAGTATCCGGCCGTGTCGCAGCTGGTGCCCAGTTCCGCCAGGGGCTCGCGCAGCCCCTCGGAGGAGGTGTCGCCGTCCAGGGCGTCCTGGAACGGTGCGCGCACCTGCTCGAGTGCCGCCCGGACCCCGTCGTCGTCCACGGCCTCGATCTCGGCGGCGAGCAGGTCCGCTGTGGCCTGCACGTCGTCCATGCGATCCGCGGGCACCGCCCGGGGGCTGAGGCCGACCAGCTTGAACATGTTCGAGGTCAGCACGTTGGCATTGGCGAAATGGGTCAGGGTGCCGGGGGTGTCGAACACGTCCGCGCACACCAGCGTGGCGGGCTTGGTGCCGTCCTCTCCGGGCTCGGCGGCCCAGCTCGCCGCCTCGGAGACGCTCGCGCACTGGCCGGCCACCTCGCCCCAGGCGGTCCGGAAACCGTCCCGATCGAGGTCGGCACCCTCCTCGGGCTCGGTGCGGAACCACTCGGCGAGCGTCGTGGCCGCGGCGCGGGCGTCCTCGGGGGCGCTCTCGAACGCGGCCTCGACGTCGTCACCGGTCATGGCATAGAAGAAGGGGTCCGACGGGCCGGCCTCGGGCGCGGTCCCGGCGCGGTCGAGGACCGTTCGGGAGAGGGGGTCGGTGTAGTCGGGGTCGCCCCAGAACTCCCCGCACGACGCGGTGAGGGCCGGATCCGGGGTCGTGGGCTCTGCGGTCGTCGCCGTGCCCGGGTCTGCGGTGCCGGGCCCGGCCGTGTCCTCCGGGTCTGCCGTGCCCGAGGAACACGCCGCCAGCAGGAGTGCAGCGCCCAGGGCGACGATCACCGCACCGGCGCCGCGCCGACCTGCGCCGTCGGCCCTCCGGCCGGCCCGGTCGTGCGCATGCCAGGAGCGGCCCTGCCGAGTCCCAGCGACCATGTCGAGCATGGCCGGAGAGCCGGCAGGGCCGCTCCTGAAAGCAGTGCGAGGCACCTCAGCGCCGGTCGACGTCGACGATGTCGACGCGCACGTCGTCCTCCGACAGGGCCGCGGTGACCGTGCGCAGGGCACGGGCGGTGCGGCCGGAGCGGCCGATGACGCGGCCGAGATCGGCAGGGCCGACCCGGACCTCGAGCAGCGGGCCGCGGCGCGTGGACTTCTCGCTCACGCGGACGGCGTCGGGATCATCGACGATGCCGCGGACGAGGTGGTCGAGAGCTTCGGCGCGGGTGCTCATCTCACGCCTCGTCGGTCGATGCGGCCTCGGCGTCCTCGACGGACTCGCCCTCGGCGGGGGCCTCCTCGGAGCCGGGCTCGACACCCTCCTGGGCGCTCTCGCCCTCGGTGCTCTCCGACTTCTTCGCGCTCTGGCGCGACTCTGCGGCGGACTTGTCGGCGTCGGCGATGAGCTCGTCGGCGGACTTCTTGGACCCCGCGGTCTTCAGGGAGCCGGCGGGGTCGCCCTCGCCCGTGAACTTCTGCCAGTCGCCGGTGACCTTCAGCAGCGCAGCGACCTGCTCGGACGGCTGCGCGCCGACGCCGAGCCAGTACTGGGCGCGCTCGGACTGCACCTCGATCAGCGAGGGCTCCTCGGTCGGGTGGTACTTGCCGATCTCCTCGATCACGGCGCCGTCGCGCTTCTTGCGCGAATCGGCCACGACGATGCGGTAGAACGGTGCACGGATCTTGCCCATGCGCTTCAGACGGATCTTGACAGCCACGTGGGTGGACTCTCCTTCAGGGATGTTCGGGTGAGTCCCGCCGCAGCCTGTGGGGTGATGCGGGCGCTGACGGTCCTCGGGGTGTCGTGCACCGGCGGATAGAGGGCCGGCCAGGGCACATACACAGGAGAGTATGCCAGGGATGCGGCCCGACTGACCAGCCGCGCCCGTGTGCACCGGGGCACACGGCGGGGCCGTCGGCTGCTGCCGCCCCGGTGGCGGTGTGCTGATCGTACCGGCCGTGCGGTGGCGGACGGCACGACGGGCCGACCACGGGCTTGGGGCGCCGAGGCCTCACCCGCCCAGCGCACCGATCGCCTCGAGCAGCTGGTTGGCGCCGAGGACGACGAAGACCAGGGCGATGATCCCGAGGACCACGTTGAGCACCCATCCGTTGCGCCACGCCTGCGGCATGTGCCGCGAGTTCAGCAGGAACAGCAGCGTCAGGGCCAGGAACGGCATGAACAGCGAGCCCAGGACCCCGTAGGCCACGATCACCTGCACCGGCTTGCCGAGCAGGAGCAGCAGCATCGGCGGGAACGTCAGCCACAGGATGTAGAAGCGGTAGTAGCGACCGCCGATGCCCCGGTCCCGATGGCCCTCAGGACGCCTGCGCACATGTCCGAAGAAATCCGCGAACATGATCGAGACGCCGTTCCACACCCCCAGCATCGACGAGAACGACGAGGCCCAGAATCCGATCAGGAAGACCCAGCTCATCGGCTCCCCGTACCGGGAGGCCAGGACCTCGGCCAGATCGACCAGTCCCTGATCACCCTCCTCGATGGCGATGCCGCCGGAGTAGAGGAGCTCAGCACCCACGACGAGCATGGCGACCACGAAGATCCCCGAGATCACGTAGGCCATGGCGTTGTCGATGCGCATCACGCGCATCCAGCGCGGGGTGGACCATCCCTTCGCCGCCAGCCAGTATCCGTAGGCCGCCAAGGTGATCGTGCCGCCGACGCCGCCCGCGATGCTCAGGGCATAGAGGAGCCCGCCGTCCGGGACTCGCGGAACGAGTCCGAGGAGGATCTCGCCGATGTTCGGAAGGGTGACGATCGCGGCGCCGACGACGGTCACGAACATGACTCCGACGAGGACCGCGATGATCTTCTCGAGCCGGTGGTAGTGGCCGAGCCAGACCAGCGCCGCACCGATCAGTCCGCAGCCGACGGCGTAGACCATCAGCGGCACCTCGGCGACGCCCCCGATGGCCCCGACCACGGGCAGTTTCGGGACCAGTGCCACCAGGGGCAGCGCGGAGGCCGACATCGCCGTCGCGCCGTACACGAAGCCCCACACCATGATGTACGGGCCGAAGTAGAGCGAGGTCCACCAGCCCAGCCTCCGCCAGCCCTCGAAGATGGAGTGACCCGAGGCCAGGGTCCACCTCCCGGCGCCCTCGACCAGGAAGATCTTGATGATCACCCCGGCGACCGCGGCCCACAGCAGGGCGTAGCCGAACCGGGACCCGGCGACGAGCGTTGCGACGAGATCGCCCGCACCGATGCCGGTCGCAGCCACCACGATGCCGGGGCCGATCAGTCGCCAGCGCGGTGGGGGCTCCGGCTCGGCCCGCGCCCCCGCCGCTGCGCCGGCTGTGCCGGGCCCGCCCGGTGCGTCCGGCGCGGGCGTGGCGTCGTCGCCAGGATGCTGCTGTGGATCCATGGTCCGATGCTACGGGCACCGATGCCTCTGCTCCGGGAGGTTCGCCCCCGCGGGTGCTCCGTGCTGGCGCGGCAGCGACAATGTGCCAGCGCTCGGCGATCGCCGCGAGGGGGAGCGCTCAGCGGCCGCGTGGGAGCACCCTGCCGCCCAGCACGATCGCACTGCGCTCGCGCAGGGCGGTGTGGTCGCTCCGCGGATCCCGCGGCAGGACCAGCAGATCGGCGGGAGCACCGTCCTCGAGGCCGGGGACGCCGAGGAACCGACGAGGTGCCCAGGCGGAGGCCTCCAGGATCTCTGTCCCGGTCAGGCCCGCCCGGGAGAGTTCATCGAGCTCGTCATGGATGATGCCGTGGCCGAGCACTCCCCCGGCGTCGGTCCCCACCAGCAGCTGGACCCCCGCGTCGTGGGCGTCCCGGGTGCGCTGGAAGCGGGCCTCGCGCAGCCGGCGCATATGAGCGGCGTAGGCGGGGAACTTCTTCTCGCCCTGCGCGGCGTACGTCTCGAACTCGTCGACGTTGACGAGGGTGGTGACCACCGGGACCTCGGCCGCGGCAGCTTGCGCGATGGTCTCGTCGGTCAGACCGGTGGCGTGCTCGAGGCAGTCGAAGCCGGCGTCCAGGGCCAGCGGCAGCGTCTCCTCGTCGAAGGTGTGGGTGGTGATCCGGGCTCCGGCGTCGTGGGCGGCTCGGGCGGCGGCCGCGAAGTCCTCGGCGTCCCAGCACGGGGTCAGGTCGCCGACGTCGCGGTCGATCCAGTCGCCCACCAGCTTCACCCAGCCGTCGCTGCGCGCCGCCTCCTGAGCCACCGCGCCGGGGAGCTGCTCGGGCTCCAGCTCATGGGCGTAGCCGCGAAGGTATCGCCTCGTGCGGGCGAGGTGGCGCCCGCAGCGGATCAGCCGCGGCAGGTCACCGTGCCGCTGCAGCGGGGAGTTGTCGATGATGGAGCCGGCGTCGCGGATCAGGAGGACTCCGGTGTCGCGGTCGGTGAGGGCCTGATCGCGCGCCGTCTCGAGGCTGGTGCCTGCCCCGTCGCTCCCGATGCCGATGTGGCAGTGCAGGTCCGCGAGGCCGGGAACCACGAAGCCGTCGACCTCGGCGACCTCCGTCCCGGCCGGCAGCTCGGGTCGCTCGTGATGGATGCGCCCGCCCATCACCCAGGCCTCGGGGATCTCCTGCTCCGGCCCCAGCAGCACCGGCCCCCTCAAATGCAGGACGGCCTCGTCGCCGTGCTCGGGTGCCGTGGCAGTCGCTCCAGTGCTCATGCCTCGAGGATATCGACGCCTCGTCGCTCCGCGGCCCCGTCCCAGCCCCCACGGCCCAGCGCCCCGGACCGACGCGTTCGGTTCCGATGTGTTCCACTGCTTGGAACATATCGGAACCGAACCGGGGTACTCACGGTCAGCCCCGGGACGCATCACGATCCTGGCCGGAGGCCGGCATCCGTGCCCGGATGGCCGCGTCGAGGCGCGCGAAGAAATCGGCAGGCCGCTGGAAGTCCGCGACGGAGATCCTGAGCACCTTCCATCCCAGATCGTGAAGCACCTCGTTCTTATGCAGATCGCGCTGCCACGTCCGCCTGTCCTCGCGGTGGTGCTCGCTGTCATATTCGATCGCGATCCGCCACTGGTCATATGCCAGGTCTATGTAGAAGAGGGAGCCGGTCGCACCGTCACGCACCGAGACGTTGGGCGCAGGCTCGGGGTAGCCGCGAGCGCAGATCAGCAGCCTCATCCTCGTCTCCATCGGCGACCACACCCGCTCCCGCGCTTCGTTCGAAGCTCGGCGCACGGCGCGCGCGCCCCGTCCGCAGGAACTTCTCGCGTCAGCTCGGATCTGCTGCAGGGGCACGCGGATGCTCGCGCCGTGACGGTCCGCAGCCAGGGCGTCGACGCACGCCACAAGTTCCATCCGGGACAGCTTCGGGGCGATCTCCTGGAGTACGGTGACGGGCGCCGAGATCGTCAGTCCGCCGAACTGGATGGTCGGAGCGGGCCGTCTCTGGTGAACGACGAGCGATGCCTGGGTCCTCCGAGCCCCGCCGCGACCCATGCGACAGTGCAGCGCTGCGCCCTCCCTGCGGGTCAGCCGCCGAGGCAATGGCAGCCCCCGCAGTTCGGCTGCGGTCTCATCGCTGATCACGGAGCCGGGCACGACGACGGTCTGCAGGGCGAAGGCCACGTCCCTCAAGGGTGCCGGAGCGTCCGCCCGACAGCACAGGCCCGGGAGTGGGGACGTGATCGCTTCGGACGCGAGCACCCTGGGATGCATGCCCTGCTCGCGGAGCACACGACGGGAGTACATCGTGCCCGGCTTCATGTCCCGAGCCTCTCTCAACACCATGGGCGGGACCATATTGGTCGCGTCAGGTGGCGTTCCGGTGCCACCGGTCCGGTGTGCAGGACGACGCTCTGGGGAGGAAAGGTCCTCGCCGGAGACATGACGTGCACGTGCCGAGAGCGGCGTACCCCTCCCTGGTGCCCGGCCGCGTCGCGACCCGTACCCTGCGCCATGCCCCGTGCCGGCCGACAGTGCTACACGACGCCCTACCACGATGGGTTTTGATTTGTTCCGGCACGCGGAACAAATCGGAACCCAACCAGGCCCGCGAGGCGCGTGGCCGTCGGCGCAGGGACTATGCCCCACGGCGTCACGTCACTTGCCGCCGAGCAGCTTCTGCATCTCCGGGGGCAGCTGACTGGGGTCGAAGTCGGCCGCGCCGGGAGTGCCCTGGGTACCGGCTGCAGTGCCGGCGCCGAAGGCCGAGTCGCCCTGCGCGCCCTGGCTGGCCTTCTTGGCCGCCTCGGCCTGCTCACGGGCCGCCTTCGCGGGGTTCTTCGACTTCGACTTCTTGACCTGCTTCTGCGGGGCCTGCTTGCCGCGTGACTTCTTGCCCATGCCCATGCCGGGCCCGCCGGGCATCCCCGGTATCCCGCCACCGCCGGGCATGCCACCGCCGCCGCCGGCCATGCCGCGACCCATCGTCTTCATCATCTGCTGGGCCTGCTTGAACCGCTCGAGCAGCTGATTGATCTGCTGGACCGTGGTACCGGAACCTCGCGCGATGCGGTTGCGGCGCGAGCCGTTGAGGATCTTGGGGTTGTTGCGCTCCTCCGGCGTCATCGAGCGGATGATCGCCTCGACCCGGCCGATCTCGCTCTCGTCGAAGTTCTCGAGCGCCTCGCGGTACTGGCCCATGTTCGGCAGCATCCCGAGCATCTTCTTGATGTTGCCCATGCTCTTGAGCTGCTGCATCTGGGCGAGGAAGTCGTCGAGGGTGAAGTCCTCGCCGGAGGCCAGCTTCTGCGCGGCCTTCTCCGCTTCCTTCTGGTCGAAGGCCTTCTCGGCCTGCTCGATCAGGGTGAGCACGTCACCCATGTCCAGGATGCGGTTCGCCATCCGGTCCGGGTGGAAGCGCTCGAAGTCGTCGAGGCTCTCACCGGTGGAGGCGAACAGGATCGGGCGCTCGGTCACGCCGGTGACGGACAGGGCGGCACCGCCGCGGGCGTCGCCGTCGAGCTTGGAGAGGACCACACCGGTGAAGCCGACGCCGTCGCGGAAGGCCTCGGCGACACGGGCGGCATCCTGACCGATCATGGCGTCGACGACGAACAGGGTCTCGTGGGGATTGACGGCGTCGCGGATGTTCCGCGCCTGCTCCATCATCTCCTCGTCGATGCCGAGACGGCCCGCGGTGTCGACGATGACCACGTCGTGCTGCTGGAACTGCGCGGTGGAGACGCCGTTCATGGCGACCAGCACCGGGTCGCCCACGCCGTTGCCGGGCTCGGGCGCGAACACGGGCACGCCTGCTCGTTCGCCGACGATCTGCAGCTGGTTCACGGCGTTGGGGCGCTGGAGGTCGGCGGCGACGAGCATCGGGGTGTGCCCCTCGCTCTTCATCCACTTCGCGAGCTTGCCGGCCAGAGTCGTCTTGCCGGCGCCCTGGAGGCCGGCGAGCATGATCACCGTCGGGGGGTTCTTCGCCCAGCCCAGTTCACCGGTGGCACCGCCGAGCACCTCGACGAGCTCGTCGTTGACGATCTTGACGACCTGCTGCGCGGGGTTGAGCGCCTTGGAGACCTCTTCACCGAGGGCGCGCTCGCGGACGCGGGCGGTGAACGAGCGCACGACGGAGACGGCCACGTCGGCGTCGAGCAGGGCTCGCCGGATCTCGCGGATCGTCTTGTCGACGTCCGCTTCGGTGAGGCGGCCGTGGCCGCGCAGACCCTTCAGCGACGCTGTGATGCGATCGGAGAGGTTGTTGAACACGAAGCGCTTCCCCTTGGTCGTATGGACCGCACCAGTGTAGTGGCCTCGTCTGCACCTCCCCAGCGGCGCATGAGGAGAGACCTGACACGCCGCCGATCGCCTCGGCCCGGACCGGCTCAGGTCGCGGCGGCGTCCATCAGTGCCGAGACGATCCGGCCGACGGTCGGCGGGTCCAGGGCGCGGCCGTGCTCATCGGTCAGGTACAGCACGTCCACGGCCCGCTGGCCGAGCGTCATCACGTGGGCGCTGCGCACCTGCAGCCGGTGCACGGTGATCACCTCGGCCACGTCCGCCAGCAGGCTGGGACGGTTGCGGGCGTTGACCTGGACCACGGTGGCCTCGCGGGAGGCGCCGGGCAGCAGCGTGACCACGGGCGTGTCCTCGGTGGTCCGCGGTGGCGGCGCCGGGGGCAGCTCGAGGACGCGGGCATCGGGCCGGTCGCGGTGGGCGAGCTCGTGGTCCAGGGCGGTGCGCAGCACGGAGGGGTGCGGGAGGTCCGACGGGGCGACCGCGACCCACCAGGTGTTCACCGCGACGCCGTCCATGGTGACGACCACGGCGCTGTGCACATCCAGCCGCAGGCGCACCAGCACCCGGGCCATCGCGGCGAACACCCCGGAGGCGTCGGGGGCGCCGACGCAGATCTGCGAGATCGGCTCGTTCTCGGTCGGTGCCGGGTAGATCACCTGGGCGCTGTCGGTGCGCTTGACCGCGGTGAGCACCGCATCCTGCACGGACCGCTGCGGCGTCAGCACCAGGCGCGGCGCGGGGGCGGTACCGGTGAGGGCGTCGCGGGCGAGGTCGGTGAGGTGGTCGACGAGGTCGGCGCGCCAGGTGGACCAGGCGGCCGGCCCGGCGGCGATCGCGTCGGCCTCGGTCAGGGCGCGCAGGATCTCGAGCGTGTCCAGGTCGTGGCCGACGGCGGACAGCAGGTCGCGCAGGGTCGCGGGATCGGCCAGGTCCCGGCCCGTGGCGAGCCCGATCAGGGTGAGGTGCTCGCGCACCAGCGTGCCGATCAGTGCGGAGTCGGTCTTGTCGAAGCCGAGATGGCGGGCGGCGGCCTCGGCCAGCGGCGCGCCCTCGGCGGCGTGGTCACGCGCGCCGGGCCGCTTGCCGAGGTCGTGCAGCAGCGCCGTGACCAGCAGCAGGTCGGGACGACCGACGCGCGGCAGGAATCGCTGCGCCTCCAGGACGGTCTCGACCTGGTGGCGGTCGACCGTGAAGCGGTGGACGGCGGAGCGCTGCGGGCGGTTGCGGATCTCGCTCCAGCCCGGGACCCACCGGGCGAAGACACCCTTGACGTCGAGCGCCTCGTAGACGTCGGCGAAGTGCTCGCCCGCGAACGCGTCCACGAGCACGTCGCGCTGGACGGGCAGCAGCGGGTCGGTCCCGCCCTCGGCCATGCGCGCCAGGGTGGCGTCGGCCAGTGGCAGCCCGGTGGTGGCGGCGTGGCGAACGGCGGCGAGGTCGCGCAGCAGATCGCGCACCGAGGGGTCCACCGAGACCTCCCCGGCCTGGACCAGCACGCCGTGGGGCAGACGGGTCAGGGCGGGCCGACGGTCCGTGCCGGCGCCGCGGGTGGCGGCACCGCCCGGGGCGATGGCGGCCTCCGCGGCGCGGACGGTGCGGTGCAGCTCCCAGGTGACGGCGCGGGCGGCTTCGGCGAGCACGGTGTGGTGGTCGTCGGCCGTGGCGTGCCCGGTCAGCGCGGCGACCGCGTCCTGATCGGCGCGGCCCAGGCGCGTGCCCGAGGAGCCGGTGACCGCCTGCAAGGCATCCCGGGCGTCCCCGAGGGTGCGCGCCGCGGCGTCGACCACGGCGTGATCGTGGTCCGCCAGCCAGCTCTCGGCGATGGCCCGGATGACCGTGACGTCGCGCAGCCCGCCGCGGTCGGACTTGAGGTTCGGTTCGGTGGAGTGGGCCAGGGCGCCGTAGCGGTGCGAGCGGTCGAAGGCGAGGTCGACCAGGTCGGAGACCCGCCGGCGTGCCTCTCGGCGCCACTGGGTGCGCACGCGACGGGCGGTCTCCTCGACCATCTCCGCATCCCCGGCGACGTGGCGCAGATCGAGCAGGGAGATCGCTGCTCGCAGGTCGTCGCGGGAGACCTGTTCGCACTCGCTCGGGCTGCGGACAGCGTGATCCAGTGCCGTCCCGGAGTCCCAGATCGGGTACCACAGGGCGCTCGCGAGCCGCTCCGACTCGGAGGCGTCCAGACGCTCCGGGTCGATCAGCAGCACCAGGTCCAGATCGCTGCCGGGTCCGAGGTCCCGCCGCCCCAGGGAGCCGATCGCTGCCAGGGCCGCGCCGGACGCGGGACCGCCGGCCCCCGTCCACAGCTCGCTCAGCCAGCCGTCGACGAGGGCGGCCTGCTCGAGTCTGCGGGTGGGGCCGGCGGAGGGATCCGCGAAGCCGTCGTGGAGAACCTGCGTGATCCGGCGTACGGACAACGCCTCATACGGCATCCGCGTCCCGTTCCCCGGTGCGCACTCGCACGACGGAGCCGACGTCGGTGGTCCAGACCTTGCCGTCGCCGATGCGCCCGCTGCGGGAGGCGGCGACGATGAGGTCGATGATGGCGGCCTCGTCCACGGTCTCGGCGAGCACCTCGACCTTGATCTTCGGGATGGTGTCGATGGTGTACTCAGCACCGCGGTAGACCTCGGTGTGACCACCCTGGCGGCCGTATCCGGCGACCTCGGTGATGGTCAGGCCGCTGACCCCGTACTCGCGCAGGGAGTCGGTGACCGCCTGCAGGGCGTGCGGCTGGATGATCGCGGTGATGAGCTTCATCGGGGCTCTCCTGTGGTGATGGGCCGGGGATCGTCGTCGGCACCGTCGGTCTCTTTCGCGGTCGTCGAGCCGACGGTACCCGGTGCGGGGTTCCGGGGCTCCCGGGACGCTCCCCCACCGGAGGAGGGCGCGGCGGTCGGGGCCGGCCCCCGGTCACGACGACCGGAGAGGGCTCCGGCGAGATCGTAGCCGGACTCGGCGTGGTGGGTGACGTCGATGCCGGCGAGCTCGTCGGCCTCGCTGATCCTCCAGCCCATCGTGTACTTCAGGGCCAGGCCGATCACGGCGGTGAGCACGCCCGAGATGAGCATGGCGACCACGGCCACCACGATCTGGACGAGCAGCAGGCTGACGCCGCCGCCGAAGATCAGCCCGCCCTCGTCGGCGAGCACACCGATCAGCACGGTGCCGACCAGACCGCCGACGAGGTGGACGCCGACCACGTCGAGCGAGTCGTCGATGCCGAAGCGGTACTTCAGGCCGACGGCGAGGGCGCACAGCGCACCGGCGACCAGACCCATGACGATCGAGGTGACCGGGTTCAGGGCGGCAGCGGCCGGGGTGATGGCGACCAGGCCGGCCACCACGCCGGAGGCTGCACCCAGGCTGGTGACGTGCTTGTCGCGGATCTTCTCGACCAGTGCCCAGCCGAGCATCGCGCCGGCGGTGGCGACGGTCGTGTTGACCCAGGCCAGGCCAGCGGTCTCGTCGGCCGTTCCGGCGGAGCCGGCGTTGAAGCCGAACCAGCCGAACCACAGCAGTGCGGCGCCGAGCATGACCAGCGGCAGGTTGTGCGGCCGCATCGGCTCCTTGCCGAAGCCCTTGCGGGCGCCGACGATCAGGGCGAGCACGAGGCCGGCGATGCCGGCGTTGATGTGGACGACGGTGCCACCGGCGAAGTCGACCGGTTCGGCGATCGCCGCGAAGGGCCCGTCACCGCTGAGCAGGCCACCGCCCCAGACCATGTGGGCCAGGGGCGCATAGACGATCAGCGACCAGACGAAGGCGAAGACCATCCAGGTGCCGAGCTTGACGCGGTCGGCGATGGCACCGGAGATCAGGGCGGTGGCGATGATCGCGAAGGTCATCTGGAAGCCGGCCGCGACGAGGAACGGCACGCCGGCCTCGCCGAGGATCGACTGATCATCGGTGCCGCTGAGTCCGAAGTACTCGACGGGATTGCCGAACAGAGTGCCGACGTCGGTGCCGAAGGCGATCGAGTATCCGGCCAGCGTCCAGGCGATCGCGACGACGGCGATGGCGCTGAAGGACATCAGCATCATGTTCAGGACGGTGCGGGCTCGCACCATGCCGCCGTAGAAGAGAGAGAGGCCCGGGGTCATCAGCAGGACGAGGGATGCACTGGCGAGAATCCAGGCAGTCGCCCCCGTGTCGAGGGTGAAGTCCATGTCGGCTCCAGGGTGGAGGGGACGGCCCGCGCTCCGTGGGGAGACGGGGCCGCTCGACCAGGCTGGTCGCGCCTCACATAGTGGGGTGCCCGCGCCGGATAACCCACACTCAGAAGCTGGCGTGATCAATCCGTGACCCAACAGGTCGCTCCGCGGGACGACGGCGGGACGACCCGGAGTCCGACCGCCACGCTCCCGGCGCTACTCCCCCAGCAGCGCGTCGACGAAGCCGTACGGGTCGAACGGGGTCAGGTCGTCCATGCCCTCGCCCAGGCCCACCATCTTCACCGGGACGCCGAGCTCGCGCTGGACGTTGACGACGATGCCGCCCTTGGCGGTGCCGTCGAGCTTGGTCAGCACGATGCCGGTGATGTCGACGGCCTCGGCGAACACGCGGGCCTGCTGCATCCCGTTCTGACCGGTGGTGGCGTCGATGACCAGGAGCACCTCGGCGACCTCGTCACCGTGCAGGCCCTTCTGGGCCACGCGGCGCACCTTGCCGAGCTCGTCCATCAGGCCCTTCTTGTTCTGCAGGCGGCCCGCGGTGTCGATGATGACCACGTCGGCGGTCTCCTCGAGGCCTTCCTTGACGGCGTCGAAGGCGACCGCGGCCGGGTCGGCGCCGTCGCGGTCGGCGCGGATCGTCTCGACGCCGACGCGGGAGCCCCAGGTCGTCAGCTGGTCGGCGGCGGCGGCTCGGAAGGTGTCGGCCGCTCCCAGGACGACGGAGCGCTCGGCGGCGACCAGGACTCGGGCGAGCTTGCCGACGGTGGTGGTCTTGCCGGTGCCGTTGACCCCGACCATGAGGATCACCGAGGGGACCTCGGTGCCGTCGGGGGCGGTGCGGCGACTGGCTGCGACGCGCCGGTCCAGGGCCGGGTCGATGAGGGTGACCAGCTCCTCGCGGAGGGCCTCGCGCACGGCGGCGGGGTCGTCGGTGCCCAGGACCTTGATGCGCCGGCGCAGGTTCTCCAGCAGCTCGTCGGTCGCGTCGGGCCCGAGATCGGCGAGCAGGAGGGTCTCCTCGATCTCGTCCCAGGTCTCCTCGTCGACGCCCGTGCCGCGGGTCAGCAGGGTGAGGATGCCGCGACCGAGCGCCCCGGAGCGGGCGAGGCGGTCGCGCAGGCGCACCATCCGGTCCGCCGGTGCCTCGGGGGTCTCCAGCACGCGCGGGGCGGCCGTGGCCTCCGGCTCGGCCTCGGGCTTGGCCACCGGTTCCGGCGCCGGTGCGACGGTCGTGTCCTCGGCCGGCGGCTGCTGCGGGGGCGCGCCGGTTTCCGTCGCGGCCGTGGCGTCGGCGGTGGGGGCGTGCTCCGCAGCGGGCGGCCCGCCGGCTCGGTCGGCCTCGTCGGTCTCCGGCCGCGCGGGCCGCACCTGCTCGGGCGCGCGCTCGCTCGGCGGCGTCGTGGGGGCCTCGGGCGGTGCGCTGTCCGCGGGGCCGGGTTCTGCGGTCGGCTCCGCCGGGGTCTTCTCGCCGGCGCTGGGCGCCGGGGGCGAGAGGGTGTCCGCCCAGCTGGGCGGGGCGGGCCGTTCCTTGACGGCTGTCGCCGAGCGGCTCTCTCCGCCGGCCGGCTCGCCGGTGCCGGGGCGCCGCTCGTCCTCGGGGCGGTCCGAGGACTTCTTGCCCCGGCTGCGGAGGTACGCCCACGCGCCGGCACCGAGCACGAGGACGCTGCCACCGCCGCCGGCGATCAGGGCGAGGATGTCATTGGGGTCCACGGGTCACCTCCGAGGTCGGGGAAGCCGACGATGCGGCGAGGACAGCGGTCAGTCTAGGCGGACGCCGTGGCGAGGCCCCGCCCCGGGTCAGCACTGTGGAGAAACGGTCCTGTGGAGAAGCGGTGCGTCCCACGCGGGCCGGGCGGTCGGCGGGCGTCGTCGATGGTCCGGCGAGCAGGCGACGGCCCGACACTCATGGGGGCCCGACACTCATGGGGCCACGTCACCGCGGGGCCACCTGGCCGCGGCCAGGAGTCCACGCGTCAGTTCTTCTCGCGCGAGGTCCGCGAGACGTGACGGCGATCGCGCGGCGTCGGGCCCTCGTCGTCGTCCCGGCGGCCGCGCAGATGGGGCGCGGCGACCGCGAACAGGATCCCGAGCGCCACCAGGACGGCGATCCCCAGGAAGACGATGGTGACGAGGGCCGGTTGCATGCCCATATTGTGCATCGCGCCGTGGGGAGCCCGCTGGATCTCCCGGCGCGGCGCGTGCCGCACGGACCGATGGGTCGGGTGCTCAGCCGAGCTCGGGGAACCAGATGCCGATCTCGCGGGCGGCGGACTCCTCGGAGTCCGAGCCGTGCACGAGGTTCTGGATGACCGGCAGGTCGTACTCCCGGGCGAGGTCGCCGCGGATGGTGCCGGGCGCCGCCTCGGTGGGGTTGGTGGCACCGGCCAGGGAGCGGAAGCCGGCGATGACGCTGTCGCCCTCGGCGACGAGCGCGACCAGCGGGGCCGATCCCATGTATTCCACGAGACCCGGGTAGAAGGGCTTGCCCTCGTGCTCGGCGTAGTGGGCGGCCAGCTCCTCGGAGGTGGCGGTGCGCTGGGCGAGGGCGGAGATCTCGTACCCCTTGGCCTCGATGCGGCGGATGATCTCCCCGCGCAGGCCGCGCTGGACGGCGTCGGGCTTGAGCAGGACGAGGGTGCGCTGTGCGGTCATGGCACCAGGGTACCCACGACGGCGAGAGGTCCCCGCATCGGCGCCTCAGCCCGCGGAGCCCTCGCCGTCCGGCTCGTCTCCCGGACCGCGGGCGGCGCGCACCCGGGCGTCCACGGCGTCCTTCTCCCGGTCCAGCTGGTGGCCCTTGAACACACCGAAGATGTACAGCCCGGCGAATCCGAGACCGACCACCCACATCGCGGTGACCTGCAGGCCCAGCAGGATCACGGGGAGCTGCAGCACCATGCCCAGCAGGTAGGGCCACCCGGCGCGCCGGAGCAGTCCGGAGCACAGCACCAGGGCGAGCGCGGTGGCCAGTCCCCAGATCCAGGTCACGGTCCTCTGGTCGGGGACCAGCTGGTGGGCGACGAGCACTGCGAAGAAGACCACGAACGCCTCGATGACGAGGATGGTGGCGGACAGGGCGCGCTGGGCGCCGTGGGCTCTGCGCGACGGGGCGAGGTCCAGCGGCATGGTCAGTCCTCCTGCGGGACGCCGAGCAGGTCGCGCACCTCGGCCACCAGCGTGACGGAGCCTGCGACGATCACGCCGCCGAACTGATCGCCCTCGGTCTCGGAGAGGTCCACGGCCGCCTGGATCGCATCGGGCAGGCTGCCCTGTTCGACGACGCGGTCGTCGTCGCCGAACACGTCGCGGGCGAGGTCGGCGAGCTCGTCGGTGGCGATGGCGCGCGGTGAGGACGACTGGGTGATGACCACGCTGTCCAGCACGGATTCGAGGGCGCCGAGGATCTCTTCGGCGTCCTTCTCGGCCAGGATCCCGACGACGCCGACGGTGCGGGTGAAGCGGAAGTTCTCACGGATGGTCTCGACCAGGGTGAGAGCGCCGGCGGGGTTGTGGGCGGCGTCCAGCAGGATCGTCGGCGACTGCCGCACGACCTCGGCGCGCCCGGGCGAGGTGATCGAGGACAGGGCGTCGGTGAGCATGTCCTTATCCAGGACGGTGCCGCCGTCGCCCAGCAGCGCCTCCGCCGCGGACACCGCGAGCAGGGCGTTGCGCGCCTGGTGCTCGCCGAGGAGGGAGAGGAAGACCTCCTCGTAGCGCCCCGCGATGCCCTGCAGGCTCAGCATCTGGCCGCCGACGCCGGGGGTCCGGGCGAGCACGCCGATCTGCTGGTCCTCGATCGCCGCGTCGGCCCCGAGCTCGGCAATCCGGTCGCGCAGCACGTCGGCGGCGTCCTCGTAGGGCTGGGAGGCGATGACCGCGGTGGCCTCGGCGGTGAGGATGCCGGCCTTCTCCCCTGCGATCTCGGCGATGGTCTCCCCCAGGTACTCCTGGTGGTCCAGGGAGATCGGGGTGATGACGGTGACGTCGGGACGGACCACACCGGTCGCGTCCCAGGTGCCGCCGAGGCCGGTCTCGACCACGGCGACGTCCACCGGAGCGGAGGCGAAGGCCTGGAAGCTCATGGCGGTGAGATACTCGAAGTAGGTCAGCGGCACTCCCCCGGCGGCCTCCGATTCGGCGTCGACGATCGCCGCGAACGGCTCGACGTCCCGGTAGGCCTGGAGGAAGCCCTCCTCGTCGATCGGGGCTCCGTCGATCGCGATCCGTTCGACGGGTGAGTGCAGGTGCGGGCTGGTGGTGCGCCCGGTGCGCAGCCCGGCCTCCCGCAGTATCCGCTCCAGGATCCGCGCCGTGGTGGTCTTGCCGTTGGTGCCGGCGATGCGGATCGAGCGGTAGGCGTGCTGGGGGTCGCCCATCAGCTCCATCACCCGCATGATCCGCGAGAGGTCCGGTTCGATCCGGTTCTCGGGGGCGCGCTCGAGCAGCGCCGCGTAGACCTCACGGAGCTCGGGCGACATGACCGGGCGGGACGTACCCGGGCGGGGAGAACTCGGCACAGCGGCTCCTGGGATCTGCGGGGCGTACGGGGCGCCGATCAGTGTACGAGGGACCGCTGTGATGGTTCCTCCCCAGCGCGTGGCCGTCCACCTCGATGGCACCGCCGGGCGCGGGAGCATCTGCCCGCTCATAGCCTCGATCCGACGGCCGGCGCGGCCAGCGCGGTCCCGGAGAGGCGAGGGGAGGCAGTGCGATGTCCCACGCGCTCGCGTTCCGGGGGATGGATACGCGGCGGGCCCGCGCCCACGGCGACCGGCTGCGCTCGGCGTCCGAGGATCTTGCCGAGCTCCGCGGGCGGCTGGACCCGGTGGTGGCGAGGGTCGGCTGGGTCGGCCCGGATGCCGACGTCCTCCGCGCGCGATGGAGCGATCTGGCCTCGGCGCGGCTCACTCAGCTGGGCACGGAGCTGCTCGCGCTCTCCGGCATGCTGATGGCCGAAGCCGCCCGGCAGGATGCCGCCTCCGCGGCGGGGGTCGCCGAAGCCGCCGGGCGGCCCGGACCGTTATCCGGCCACGACGGCCACGGCGACCGCGGTGCCACCGACGGATCCGGTTACCTGACCCGGGACGATCCGCGGTTGCCCGGCTGGCTCGAGGAGCCCTTCGAGGGTGCCGCGTCGGACCTCGCGGGCGTCGTCTCCGACGCGATCGGGTGGGGCGTCGACCAGGCGCTGGAGGGAGCAGGGTGGGCGGCCGGCCGGCTGGGCCTGGACTCCGACGGTCTCGAGCAGGCCCACCGGGACGGCGATGCCCTCGGCGGCCTGCTGGAGGACTGGGCCACCGGGGAGCGCGTGCCGACGATCGCCGAGCTGGGCGCGAGCACGCTGCTGGCTGCCGGTTCCGCCGCCATCGCACCCGCCGAGCTGGTGACCGACACCGGGCTCCTCGATCCGAGGACGGATGTCACCGTGCACGGCGTCCGCGAGATCCTCCATCCGTCGACCCCGCAGGACCTCGCCGATCTGATCGTCGCGAACGATGAGGCGCGGCGGTCGGGCGTCGTCGGGGTGGCGGCCGGCGGGTACGACGGCACGAGCTCGGGGCAGGTGCGCATCCAGACCGTCCGGGCGGCGGACGGGGGCGAGGCCTACATCGTCCATGCGCCGCCGACCGGCGGGGAGCCCATCTGGGATCCGCAGGCGTGGGGTCCGCAGGGAAATTCCGCCGGCTGGGACTCGAACCTGCGGTCCATGGCCGGACAGGAGTCCGCGGCGATGGCGGACGTCAGGGCCGCCATGGAGGCGACGGGAGTGCCGCCCGGCGCGGACGTCCTGTTCGTCGGCCACTCCCAGGGCGGGCTCACGGCCGCGCAGCTCGCGGCGGACCCCGCGTTCAACAGCACCAGTGGCCGGCTCGGCTCCTACGACGTCACCCACATCTTCTCGGTGGGATCCCCGGTCGAGACGGTCGTGCCGGCTCAGGGCCGCACCGAGGTGGTCAATGTGGCGCATAACCCGGTGTGGGCGCCGACGCCCCAGGTGGCCGGGTTCCCCTCGCCCGGGTACGCGCCGATCCACATCGCCGATCCGGTGCCGCGGCTGGATCTGGACGGGCATCGGGTCGACGGCAGCCGGGTCGCTGCGCCCAACGTCCGCGACGCCTGGCTCGATGCGCCGCAGCAGACGCATGGCGAATCCTCACAGATCACCAACGCGCACGAGTCCGTGCTGCGAACGTCCCGCGGTATCGATCCGACCGGCGGGTACTACGGCTCCGTGCGCGGCAGCACCGACAGCAACCCGGTCCTAGCCCGGCTGCAGGCCGACCTCGAGGGGCGCTACGTCGGCGAGGGGGTGGTCGTGGTCTCGGACCAGGTCGTCGAGGTCGGCCGGGAGGACATGCGCTGAGCGGCGTT
Source organism: Brachybacterium sp. GCM10030267 (assembly GCF_042666875.1). NCBI lineage: Bacteria > Bacillati > Actinomycetota > Actinomycetes > Micrococcales > Dermabacteraceae > Brachybacterium > Brachybacterium sp. GCM10030267. The sequence continues at coordinate 414,494 of NZ_JBHTCX010000017.1, forward strand.
CTTCGCCCGAGCTGTCAGTCCACGCTCATCCGGTACACGAAGGCGGCCATCGCGTCCCGGGCGATGGGATCCAGCGGGCGGTACGTGCCGTCCGGCCAGCCGGTGGTGATGCCCTCCGCGTCGGCCCATGTGATCTCCCGGTAGAAGATCGAGGAGTCCCGGGTGACGTCGGTCAGCGAGGAGGAGGCGGGCGCGGTGAATGCCGGGGACCCCGAGGCGCGGTAGAGGAAGGCCGCCATGGCGTCACGGGCCACGGGCTGCAGCGGGCGATGGGTGCCGTCCGGCCAGCCGGTCGTGATGCCTTCGGACTCCGCCCACGAGATCTCCTTGTAGAAGATCGACGTCTTCGCGCTGACGTCGGTGAACGGGGACTTCTCCGGCGGGGTGAACTCCGGGGAGCCGGCGGCGCGGTAGAGGAAGGCGGCCATGGCGTCGCGGGCGATGGGCTCGAGCGGGCGGTATGTCCCGTCGGACCAGCCGGTGGACAGCCCGGTGTGCTTCATCCACGCGATCTCGGTGAAGAAGATCGAGCTGCCGTAGGGCACATCGGTGAAGGGTGCCGCCGGATCCTTGCTCCACGTTGCAGAGATCGGGTGCCGATCCGCCGGGGCTCCCGTGGGCGAGCCGAACCACAGCGAGAAGTTGCGGAAGAAGTTCCGGTTGCCGTAGGTCGCGCAGACGTCATCGGCGACCGCCCCGGCCCCGGCATCGAGGGTGGCCTGGGTCGGCGTGAAGGGCGTGTAGTTGTACAGCGCAGCGGTGGCACGATTGGCGATCTTCACCTCGCCGTAGCCGCAGAAGGCATACGGGCTGTACTGGATGTCGTAGGTCTTGCCCGCCTGGTACCGGTAGTTGCGGGCGGGGTCGCCGTACTCCTGCAGCCGGGAGGTGCCGTGGTAGATCTGCTGGGCGAATCCGCCGAAAGCCGGGTCGCAGCCGTCGAAGTCGGGACAGCGGAAGCCCAGCGCCTGCTCGAGCTGGCGGGGCGTCGCGTTCCTTGTCGTGATCAGTCCTTGTTCCTTCTGGAGCATCACGAGGATCACCTGGGGGTTCACGCCGCAGGCGCGGGCGACGTCGGCGATGATGCGGCCGGCGGTGGCGTTCCGCGCCGCGGGGATCGCCGCGCAATAGGCGGTCTCGGCTCGATGCGGCGTATCCGCCGTGAAGTTCTTCAGGCAGGCCGCGCCGTCCGTGCCGTCAATGCACTTCTCCCCCCGCTCCTCGAGGAAGGCATCGACCTCCGCTCCGGTCATCGACTCGAAGTCGAACATCCTCGTGTCCGTGATGAGGAATCCCGGCGAGAAGCCTCCCAGGCCCGGCGGCGGGATCTCGGCACGAGCCGACGGGGCGCCGGCGAGCACGACGGCCGCGAGCAGGGCCAGGGTAAGGACGAGGAGCGCCGGCGAGCGCCGACGAACTCGAGCGCGAACCGGGACGGACAGGACCGGCGCGAGGGGGCGCGACGAGGAAGAGGCGAGAACCATCGTGATCTCCGAGGTCAGGGATCCCGGGGATGGATCCGTGCTCAGCATAGAGCGACGCGGCGGTCACACATCTACGCTCTGACCAGCTGATACCGACTTGCAATCCAGACGCCACGCCGAATTCACCGGCTCGGGCGCCTGGCCTGCAGGAAGCGTGGCCCTGCCGTGAGGCCATGAGCGGACCTGGAGAAGCGCCACACCGGGCCGGGACGGCGAACAGCTCGCCCACCGCCCCGGCCCGGTGCGGCCTCAGGCGCGTGCCACGGACACCATGACGGCGCCGCCGGAGACCGTCTCGCTCGCGCTGTGCGCGCCCTCGGCAGCGGCGGCCGGCACCGCGAGATCCACGGCGAGCACCTCCGCGGCCACCAGGTCCCGGTGCGCGGCGACCGCGGAGGTCACCGCCTCGTCGCCGTCCACGGTCAGGCGGATCCGGTCGGAGACGTCCAGGCCCGCCTCGCGGCGCGCGGACTGGATCGCCCGGACCACGTCGCGGGCGGTGCCCTCAGCCTCCAGCTCGGCGCTGACCCGCGTATCGAGGGCGAGGAAGTCCCCGCCGCGCAGCACGCCGACCGCGCGCCCCTCCATGGCCGAGGTCTCCCCCGCGACCAGGTCCAGGGAGTACTCCCCCTCCTCCAGGGCGATGCCGCCGGAGGTGACCCGGCCGGACTCGTCCACGGACCAGTCGCCGCTCTTGGATCCCTTGATCACGGCCTGGACCTGCTTGCCCAGGCGGGGCCCGGCGGCGCGGGCGTTGACGACGAGGCGCTGCTCGACGCCCATGCCCTGGGCCTCCTCACTGGTGACGTCCAGCAGGCGCACGTGCTTGACGTTCAGCTCGTCGGCGATGAGCGCGGCGAACGGCTCGAGCGAGGCGGGGTCGTGGTGGACCACGGTGAGCTCGGCCAGCGGCAGCCGGGCCCGCAGCTGCTCCTTCTTGCGCAGCGAGTTGCCGACGCTGGCGATGTGGCGGACGTCGTCCATCTGCGCGACGAGGTGCTCGTCCCGCGGGAACAGGGCGTCATCGGGCCAGTCGGTCAGGTGCACGGAGCGCCCGCCGGTCAGCTGCTTCCAGATCTCTTCGGTGACCATGGGCAGCAGCGGCGCGGTGACCCGGCACAGGGTCTCCAAGCACGTCGAGAGCACGTTGATGGCCTGCGCGTCGCCCTCCCAGAACCGGTCGCGGGAGCGGCGCACGTACCAGTTGGTGAGCATGTCCAGATAGTCCTGGATCTGCTCGGCGGCGTCGGCGATCGCCAGCGCGGTCAGCGACCCCTTGACCCCGCGCACCAGATCACCGGTGCGGGCCAGCAGGTAGCGGTCCATGACGTCGTCGGAGTCGTAGCGCGCCTGTCCCCGGTAGCCCGTCGGCCGCCCGTCGGCGTCCTTGTCCCCGGCGGCATTGGCGTACAGCGCCAGGAAGTACCAGACGTTCCACAGCGGCAGCACCACGTGGCGGGTGGCGTCGCGGATCTTGGGCTCGTCGACGATGAGGTTCCCGCCGCGCAGGATCGGCGAGGACATGAGGAACCAGCGCATGGCGTCGGCCCCGTAGGTCGAGTACATCTCGCGCACGTCGGGGTAGTTGCGCAGCGACTTGGACATCTTCTGCCCGTCCTCGCCGAGCACGATGCCGTGGCAGATCACGCTGGAGAACGCGGGCCGGTCGAACAGCGCGGTGGAGAGGACGTGCATGGTGTAGAACCAACCGCGGGTCTGCCCGATGTACTCCACGATGAAGTCCGCCGGGTTGTGGGACTCGAACCATTCGGCGTTCTCGAAGGGGTAATGCACCTGGGCGTACGGCATCGACCCGGAGTCGAACCAGACGTCGAACACCTCGCTCACGCGGCGCATCGTCGAGCGGCCGGTGGGGTCGTCCGGGTTCGGCCGGGTGAGCTCGTCGATGTAGGGGCGATGGAGGTTCACCTCGCCGTGCTCGTCGCGCGGCAGGGTGCCGAAGGCCTCCTCGAGCTCGGCGAGCGAGCCGTAGACCTCGGTGCGCGGGTAGTTCGCGTCATCGCTCTTCCACACCGGGATCGGCGAGCCCCAGTACCGGTTGCGGGAGATCGCCCAGTCCCGGGCGCCCTCGAGCCACCGGCCGAACTGGCCGTCCTTGACGTTGCCCGGCACCCAGTCGATCTGCTCGTTCAGCTCGAGCATGCGCTCGCGCTGGTCGGCGACCTTCACGTACCAGGAGCTGACGGCCTTGTAGATCAGCGGGGTCCGGCAGCGCCAGCAGTGCGGGTAGGAGTGGACGTAGCTGGTCTCGCGCAACAGGCGGCCGGCGCGCTGGAGGTTGCGGATCAGGGGCCGGTTGGCGTCGAAGACCTGCAGCCCGGCGATCTCGTCGAGGTCGGTGCCGGCGAAGTAGTCCAGGAACTGCGCACCGTCGTCGACAGAGACGATGACCGGGATGCCGTATTCGGCGTTGACCTGCTGGTCGATCTCGCCGTAGGCGGTGGCCTGGTGGACCACGCCGGTGCCGTCGTCGGTGGAGACGTAGTCGGCGACGGTGACGATCCAGGCGTTCTGGGTACCCCAGCGCTCCCGGTCCTCGGAGTAGACGGTCCACAGCGGCTCGTAGGCGACGTGCTCCAGCTCGCGACCGGCGAAGTGGCGCTGCTCGATCGCGACGACGGCGGCCTCGGCGTCCTCGTAGCCGAGCTCCTTGGCGTGCGCGCCCACCAGGTCGGCGGCCAGCAGGAAGCGTCCCTCGCCGACGGCGGTGCCGTCGGCGGCGCCGAGCGGGCCGGCCGGGACCACGGCGTAGTCCAGCTCGGGGCCGACGGCGAGGGAGAAGTTCGTCGGCAGCGTCCAGGGGGTGGTGGTCCAGGCCAGGGCCTTCACGCCCGCCAGTCCCAGCTCCTCGGCCCGCTCCCCGGTGAAGGGGAACGTCACGGTGACGGTCTGGTCCTGACGCTCCTGGTAGACGTCCTCGTCCATGCGCAGCTCGTGCGCGCTCAGCGGCGTCTGGTCCTTCCAGCAGTACGGCAGCACGTAGTAGCCCTCGTAGGCCCGCCCGCGGTCGTGGAGGGTCTTGAAGGCCCACAGCACCGACTCCATGTAGGAGACGTCGAGGGTCTTGTAATCGTTCTCGAAGTCCACCCAGCGGGCCTGGCGGGTGACGTAGTCCTCCCACTCCTTGGTGTACTTCAGCACCGAGTTCCGGGCGGCGTTGTTGAACGCCTGCAGCCCCATCTCCTCGATCTCGGACTTCTCGGTCATCCCCAGCTCGCGCATCGCCTCGAGCTCGGCGGGCAGGCCGTGGGTGTCCCAGCCGAAGCGGCGGTCGACCTTGTAGCCGCACATGGTGCGGAAGCGCGGGATGACGTCCTTGACGAAGCCGGTCAGCAGGTGGCCGTAGTGCGGCAGGCCGTTGGCGAAGGGCGGCCCGTCGTAGAAGACGAACTCCTCGGAGCCCTCGCGCTGGGCGATCGAGGCGCGGAAGGTGTCGTCGGCCCGCCAGAACTCCTGGACGGAGTTCTCGAGCGCAGGCAGATTCACAGAGGGGACGAGCGGGCCTCCGGTGACCGGGTAGACCATGGGGCGGACCTCCGAGGGGAGAACTGGGGACGGCGGCTGGGACATCTCGCTGTCCGAGGACGCTGCCGGCCGGAGCCGGTGGCGCGGTACCACCCCGGTTGACGCCCTGCGCCGGCCGACGGCCGACGGGACGTCCCCTCGTTCCTCAGCTGTGACGGGCTGGTCCCGGCGGGTTCTACTGGGCCCGCGCCCGCGTGCGGGCGGCCGGGCGGTTCTTCCCGCGGCTCTCCGGTGATGGCCGGGTCGATGCCGATGGCGGCCAGTGTACGCGGCGCCTGCGGACCGGTCACGCGGCGGCGAGGGCAGGAGATGCGGATGACACGGCGACTCGGCCCACGGCGGAACCGGGTCCCGGCGCCGCGGGGCACAGAGAAACCGCGCGGTGTGCACAGCCGCAGTTCAGGTCGACGTCATGGGATGGCCCCATCGGCAGATCGCCGGCAGGTCCCTGAAGGAGGAACCGACATGGAGGACGAGTCCCGCTCCGCGCATCGTCCGCGCCCCTCGTCGCACATCCCTGGGGCGGAGGAGTGCGCGGGACTGCCCGAGGGCACCTTCCCCGAGGCCGGGAGCGCTGCGGCCCATCGGGGCCTGCGCGACCGGGCCACTGCCGGTGCCGCAGCCCTCGGCGCCACCGCCATGCTGGTCCTCAGCTTCGGTCCGGCCGCGCTCGCCCTGAGCCCGTCGGCCCCGACCACCGGTGCAACCGGCTCGACCGGTCACGGCGACCGGGCCTCCGTCGCCTCGCCCACCCCCGGCTCCGCGGCAGCCCCCGCACCGCCCCGATCCCAGGAGGACGACGAGGACGACGGTCACGGCGAGGGCCAGGAGGGGAACGCCGCCTGAGCCCGCCATGCTGAGACAGGGCTCACGCTGGGCGGCCGGTCCTGTTCGCCTGAGCCGCCGGCGTGGGATATTGGTGGGCGCGTTCCCGCCGACGTCACAGATCCCGGGCGTCGGGACGATCCAGCTTGGAGGAGCACCCATGTCGCTGTTCGGAGAGCCCTTCACCGCCAAGTGCCTGAAGTCGGGCATGACGGTCGAGGTCCAGGAAGGGCAATCCCTCCTGCAAGCGCTGCTCGACGCCGGCATCCCGATGGACTATTCCTGCGAGGGCGGCGTGTGCGGCACCTGCGTGGTCCCCCTGGTCTCCGGCGAGGTGGAGCACATGGACGAGTTCCTCATGGACGATGAGAAGGATGATCAGATGATCACCTGCGTCTCCCGTGGCGAGGGCGAGATCGAGATCGACGTCTGAGCGCTCGCTCGTCACAGTCGCGGCCCGGCCACCACCCAGGTCAGGCCCACCAGCGCCATCAGTCCCGCTGCCGAGGCCACGGCGAGCGGCACGGTGATGCTCGGGCCCGCCACCAGCAGCCAGAGGACCCCGACCGCCGCCAGCCCCAGCAGCAGCACGAACAGGACCGGTCGGCCGGCGGCGGGCTTGCCGCCGCGGTGCCGGGACGAGGGGTCGTCGGGGTGCGTCATCGCCATCATGGCGTCCTGTCCGCTCGGAGCTGTGGTCACCGCCGGGCGGGTGCGCCCGGCGATGCTCCGATCCTCGCTCCGCAGGCCGCCCCCACACATCCCGCCAGCGGTGGAGATCCCTCTCCCCCTTTGGTCGTAGGCGGCGCGCCGACCGGACTGCGCCGGGCTACCGCAGTGCGCCCTGGCCGGAGGAATCCTGCGCGGCGAGCTGGGCGAACGCGCCACCGCGGGCGACCAGCTCCGCGAAGGTGCCGCGCTCGATGATCTCGCCGTGGGACATGACGAGGATCTGATCGGCGTCGCGGACGGTCGAGAGCCGATGGGCGATCGAGACCGTGGTGCGCCCGCGGGCGAGAGCGCCGAGCGCCCCGGACATCGCCCGCTCGGTGGCGACGTCGAGCGCGGAGGTCGCCTCGTCCAGCAGCAGCACCGGCGGGTCGCGGAGGATGGCGCGGGCCAGCGCGAGACGCTGCTTCTCGCCGCCGGAGAACCGGTACCCGCGCTCGCCCACCACGGTGGCGTACCCGTCGGGCAGTCCCGCGATGTGCTCGTGAATCTGGGCGATCCGGCAGGCGCGCTCGAGATCCTCGTCCTGGGCGTCCGGCCGGGCGAAGCGCAGGTTCTCCGCGACGGTCGCGTGCAGCAGGTAGGTCTCCTGGGTGACCACCCCGAGGCTCTCGGCGAGCGATTCGCGGGCGACCTGGCGGAGGTCGTGACCGTCCAGGGTGATGCGACCGGAATCGGGGTCGTAGAGGCGGGCCATGAGATATCCGGTGGTGGTCTTACCGGATCCGGTGGTGCCCACCACGGCCGTGTGCTTCCCGGCGGGGACGACGAGGTCCAGGCCCCGCAGCGCCGGTTCGTCCGCCTCGGGGTAGGCGAAGGAGACGTTCTCGAAGCGGATCTCGCCGCGCACCCGGGCCACGTCGAGCCGGACGGCATCGGGGGCGTCGTCGACCGTGACCGGGATATCGAGGTATTCGAAGACCCGGGTGAACAGGGCGAGGGAGCTGTTGACCTGGGTGGCGACCCGCAGCAGGCTGTTGATCTGGGGGAACAGGCTGGACTGCAGGGCGATGAAGGCGACCAGGGTGCCGATGGTGACGCCCCCTCCCCCGGAGTCGCGGAACAGCAGATGGCCGCCGACGAAGTAGGTCAGCGCCGGGAACAGGGCCATGACGGTGGTGAACACGGCCATCTGCCAGCGGCCGGCCATCTCGGAGCGCACCTCGAGGTCGGCGAGCTCGCGCGAGTCCGCGGTGAAGGCCTCCGTCAGCGCCTGCGAGCGCCCCATCGTCAACCCCAGCAGCACGCCGGAGACGGACAGCGACTCCTGGATGCCCGCGGAGAGATCCGCGGCCTTCTCCTGCCGGGTGCGGACGATGACCCGCCGGCGGCGCCCCACCCGCCGGTTCATCCACACCGCCAGCGGCAGCGCGATGAGGGAGAACATAGTCAGCCGCCAGTCCAGCGCCACCATCGCGACCAGAGCCATCACCACGCCGGCGCCGGCGGAGACGATCTGGGTCATGACCGTGGTGACCACGGCCTGCATGGATCCGATGTCCGAGGAGATGCGGGACTGGATCTCTCCCGTGCGGGTACGGGTGAAGAAACCCAGGCCCAGACGCTGCAGGTGCCCGTACAGGGAGACGCGCAGGTCGTGCATGACGGCCTGGCCCACGCGCGTGGACAGCATCGCCTGGGTGACGCCGAGGGCGCTGGAGACGATGGTGACGGCGACCAGGCCGCCGACGGCCCAGGCCAGGAGGTCCGCGCGCTGCTCGGGCAGGGCGACGTCGACGATCTCGCGGATCAGGAACGGGGAGACGACCCCGGCGGCCGCCGCGATCGCGATCAGGGCCAGCACGGCGAGCAGGGTGCCACGGTAGGGGCGGAACAGGGCGAGCACCCGGCGCAGGTCCGGCCGCTCCGTCCGGTGGTCTGCGACCTGGGCCGCGGGATGCCCGGCCCCGTGGGCCATCAGACTCCCTGGTGCCGGGCGACCCGGTGCGCGGCGGCCTGGGCGAGGGGGCGCACGGTGACCAGGTCGAGATTGACGTGGTGGGGGGCGCTGAGGGCATAGGCGATGACGTCGGCGCAGTCCTGGGCCGTCAGCGGGTTCTCGACGCCCTCGTAGACCTTGTCGGCCGCGTCCCGGTCACCGAGCCGCACCAGGGAGAACTCCTCGGTGCGGACCATTCCCGGGGCCACCTCGATCACGCGCACCTTCTCCCCGTTCAGCTCCAGACGCAGGGTACGGGCGAGCATGTGCTCGCCGGACTTGGCGGCGTTGTAGCCGGAGCCGCCGGGGTAGGCCTCGTGGGCGGCCACCGAGGTCACGAACAGCACGTCACCGCGGCCGCTCGCACGCACCGCGGGCAGCAGCGCCCGGGTGACCCGCAGGGCGCCGAGCACGTTGGACTCGTACATCCCCTGCCACTTCTCCAGATCCGCCTCGGCGACCGGATCGACGCCGAGGGCGCCGCCGGCGACGTGGACGATCGAGTTCAGGGTGCCGCCGAAGAGGTCCTCGACCCGGGCGGTCAGCGCCGCCACGGAGTCGTCGTCGGTGACGTCGACGGCGAGGATCTCGCAGCCGGTCTCGGCGGCGAGCTCGCGGAGCTTCTCCTCGCGTCGGGCGACGGCGAGCACGCGCCACCCGTCGGCGGCCAGGCGGGTGGCGGTGGCGCGGCCGATGCCGGAGGAGGCACCGGTGACGACGGCGGTCAGCGGCGCGGTGCCGGGCGCGGAGGTCTCGGATGCTGCGGCGGCGGAAGTCATGGCTCCGAGCATACGATCCCCGCCGCCCCGGGCGGCGGGCTCACCACGCGGATTCGTGGTCGCTGCGGTGGTCCTCCGGCTCGATCTGCAGCGTGCAGTGCTCCAGCCCGTGGCGGTCACGCAGCAGCACCTCGGCCTCGTCGAGCACCCCGTGGGGGTCGCAGCCGTGGTCGATGCGCAGGTGAGCGGTCGCCACGTCCATCCCCGAGGTGAGCGTCCACAGGTGCAGGTCGTGCACCTCGCTCACGCCCGCGACCCCGGCCAGGTCCTCCTCGACCTCGGCGGGGACCAGGTGCCGGGGCGTCGTCTGGGCGAGCACGCCGAGAACCTCGCGGCCCAGAATCACCGCCCGCACGGCGACGAAGACGCCGATCGCCAGGGCGACGACCGTGTCCGCGAGCGTCGATCCGGTCAGCGCCACCAGCACGGCCGCGATCACCACACCGAGGGAGCCGACCGTGTCGGCGAGGACCTCGAGGTAGGCACCCTTGACGTTCAGGCTCTCCTGCGCACCCTTGGCCAGCAGCCGCATCACCACGAGGTTCACCGCGAGGCCGAGCAGCCCGACCACGAGCATCACCCCCGTGCCGACGCTCGTCGCCTCGCCGATCCGGCCGAGCGCCTCGATGATCACCCAGGCGGCGACGGCCAGCATGACCAGCACGGCGAGCAGCGAGGCGAAGACCTCCACCCGGTACAGGCCGAAGCTGCGGCGCCCGCTGCGATCGGGACGGCCTGCGACCACGGTCGCCCCGAGCGCGGCCGACAGGACCAGGACGTCGGCCGCCATGTGCCCGGCGTCGGACAGCAGCGCGAGCGAGCCCGAGACCAGCGCGGCGATCAGTTCGAGCAGGAAGAACGCGCCGACCAGCACCGCGGCGAGCGCGAGGCGCGAGCGGTGGCGGCCGCCGGCGCTCAGCGCCTCATGGGCGGATCCGTGGGAGTGCGAGTGCCCCGCAGCCATCAGCCGTGCCCCTCGCGTTCGGGATGGGCGGCCTCGGTGTGCGCGGTGTGGGCCACTGCGAGATCGAGCAGCATCCGCACGTGCGGATCATCGAGCCGGTAGAAGACGCGGCGCCCGTCGCGCCGCGGGGCGACGACGCGATGGGCGCGCAGCAGCTTCAGGGCGTGCGAGGTCGAGGAGTCGGACTGTCCGGTCACCGCGGCCAGGTCGTGCACGCACAGCTCCCCGTCCAGGAGGGCGAGCAGCATCGCCAGCCGGTTCGGCTCGCCGAGCAGGGAGAAGACGTCCGCGGTGTCGGCCACGTCGGCCTCGCCTGGCATGCGCTCACGGGCGAGCGCGACCCGCCCCGGGTCGACCAGGTCATCACCGGGATTGTCGCCGACCCGCGACGACACCTGCACATCTGATGACATCTTCATATGAGAAGGCTACGTGCGGCTGAGGGGACCGTCAACGGGAGCGGCGGTCAGACCCCGTGCATCTCCGGACGCGGCGCACCCTCGGCCGCCTGCGGGAGGCGGCCTGTGCGCAGCCGGGACATGAGCGCGGCGATGGCGCCGTCACCGGTGACGTTGGTGGCGGTGCCGAAGGAGTCGATCGCGATGTAGGCGGCGATCATCAGGCCGACGGCGGCTTCGCTGAAGCCGAGCACGGAGGACAGCACGCCCGCGGCCGCCATGATCGCGCCGCCGGGCACCCCGGGAGCGGCGATCATCACCACGCCGAGCATGGCGACGAAGCCGATCAGGGCGCCGACGTCCAGGGGCGTGCCGGTGACGATCATGATGGCCACGGCGAAGGTGGTGATCTTCAGGGTGGAGCCGGCGAGGTGGATGGTCGCGCACAGCGGCACGACGAAGTCGGCGATCGCGGCGGGGACCCCGTTGCGCTTGGTGCATTCGATGGTCACCGGGATGGTCGCCGCCGAGGAGCTGGTGCCCAGCGCGGTCGCGTAGGCCGGCGCCATCGTCCACAGCATGCGCAGCGGGTTGCGGCCGCTCGCCCAGCCCGCGAGGGAGAACTGGGCCAGCAGCACCACCACGGTCATCGCCAGCACCAGCAGGACGACGGTCAGGAAGGTGCCGATCACCGTCCAGATCTGGCCGTTCATGGTCAGCCCGAGGAACATGCCGAAGATGAACAGCGGCAGCAGCGGGATGATGATCGCCTCGATGGTGCGGACGACGATCGTGCGCAGCTGCTCGAAGGACTCCTGCAGCGCACCGCGCGGGACCAGGGTGAGCCCGATGCCGAGGCAGAACGCGAGGATCAGCGCGGTCATCACCTCGAACGCCGGCGGGATCTCGAGACTGAAGTACGGGGCGATCGCGGAGTCCTCGGGGTTCTCCAGCGTGGCGACCTCCGCGCCGCCGATCAGTCGCGGCAGCACGAGCAGGGAGACGGCGAGGGCGAATATCCCGCACAGCAGGGTGGAGAGGTAGGCGATTCCCGCGGTGGCGGCGAGCATCCGTCCCGCCCCGCGACCGAGCTCCGCGATGGCCGGGGTCACCAGGCCCACGATGATCAGCGGGATGAGGAACTCCAGGAACGCGGAGAAGAGACCGTTGAAGGTCGTGAACACGCGGGCAATCGCCTCGGGCATGACCAGGCCCAGGAGCACGCCGAGCACGATCGCGGCGACGATCCGGGGCAGCAGCCCGAGACGCCGACGGGCGCGGGACGGGGCGGGAGGATCGTCGTCCGTCCGCCCCGTGGCGGTTCCGGGACGGGCGGACTCAGCAGCGGTGCTCATGGGGATCATCCGGTTCGATCGAAGGAACGAGAACCGGGACAGCGTAGTAGCGGGCCGCACCAATCGCGTCGAACCACGCCGAACCCCTTGTGACCGCCGACACGGCCCCCCTAGTATCGCGCGAGTGTCTGCTTACGGGAGGATCGCCGCCGCCTCCTTCCGGCAGTACTCGACGTACCGGATGGCGACCGCCGCGGGCGTCTTCACCAACACCGTCTTCGGGTTCATTCGGGCCTCGATCATGTTCGCGGCGATCACCTCGGCGGGCGGCGAGCTCAGCGGATACAGCATCGCCCAGGCGGCCACCTACGTCTGGCTCGGCCAGGCGCTGCTCGCCCCCATCGAGGCCTTCGGCACGCGCGAGGTCTCCCAGCGGGTCCACCAGGGTGAGGTCGCCGTCGATCTGCTGCGTCCGACGTCGTTCCTGGGGCTGTACTACGCGCAGAAGCTCGGCCGCTCGGGCTTCCTGCTGCTGGGGCGCGGGGTCCCGCCGCTGGCCGTCGGCGCGATCGTCACCGGTCTCGCCCTTCCCGAGGAGCCGAGCTCCTACCTGCTGGGGGCGCTGTCGCTGCTGCTGGCCATCACCCTCGCCTTCCTGGCGGACATGATGGTGAACCTGACGGCGTTCTGGCTGCTGGAGATCCGTGGGCTGAGCGTCGTCTACACCACCGTGATGAACCTGCTGTCCGGGTTCCTCATCCCCATCGTGTGGTTCCCGGACTGGCTGCTGGCCATCGCCCGGGCCACGCCGTTCCCCTCGATGATCCAGACCCCGATCGACACGCTCTCGGGCCGGGTGCCGCCCGCCGAGGCGGTCGGGATGGTCGGCGTGCAGGTGCTGTGGGTGGCAGCGCTCCTCGGCGCCGCCTACCTGATGCTGCGGGCCGGCGTGCGCAGTGTGGAGGTCCAGGGTGGCTGAGACGTCCCGCACCCCGCGCGCAGACCGTCCCGTCTCCACGGCCCGGATGGTCGCGACCCTGTACGGATCACGGATCCGTTCCCAGGCCACGTTCCGCACCAGCTTCGCCTCCGACATCGCGGGGCAGGTTCTGGTCGTGGCCACGGAGTTCCTCGAGCTGTGGGTGATCCTCGCCCAGGTCGGCACCCTCGGCGGCATGGACCTCGCCCAGGTCGCCGTGGTCTACGGGCTCGGCGCCCTCGCCTTCGGCCTGGCGGACATGTTCTTCGGCGAGATCGACGGACTCTCCGCCTCGATCCGCTCCGGGAAGCTCGAGACGCTGCTGATCCGACCGGCGCCGATGCTGCTGCAGATCTCCAGCCTCGACCTCTCCCTGCGACGCCTGGGCCGGATCCTCGTGGGCCTGGCGATGTACGTCGTCGCCCTGAGCCTCGCCGGGTTCCAGCCCAGCACCACCGGAGTGCTGCTGGCGATCCTGGCTCCGCTCGCCGGGGCGCTGCTGTTCGGCGCGCTGTTCACGATGGCCGGAGCCCTGCAGTTCTGGCTGGTCGACGGGCGCGAGTTCGCCAACGCCTTCACCTACGGCGGCAACTACGTCGCCACCACCCCCGGCGCCGTGTTCGCCCTGCCCATGCGCGCCTTCTTCACCTTCGTCATCCCGGCGACCCTGGTCGCCTACGCCCCCACCCTCGCGCTGCTGGACCTGCCCGGTCCCCAGCTGGTCCCGCAGTGGGCCGGCTGGATGGGTCTGCCCGCCGCGATCCTCGCCTGGATCGTCGCCGGCCTGCTCTGGCGCGCCGGGGTCCGCAGATACACAGGAGCCGGCGGATGAATCTCCCCCAGTCCACACCCGAGCCCCCGCAGCCCGACAGCGCGCGTGGTCGCCCCGATCCGGCCGCCTGGCTCACGAACCTGCGCCGCGACTACGTCGTGCGCGCTCCCGTGCCCGGTTCCCGGCGCCGCCGGCGCCAGGTGGTCCGGGCGGTCGATGACATCAGCCTGCGCATCGACCGCGGCGAGTCCGTGGGGTTCGTCGGCGCGAACGGCGCCGGCAAGTCCACGACGATCAAGATGATGACCGGGATCCTGCAGCCGACGTCGGGATCGCTGCGCGTGCTGGGCCGCGACCCGGTGCCCGAGCGGCGTCGGCTCACCCGGGAGATCGGCGTCGTGTTCGGCCAGCGCTCGCAGCTGTGGTGGGATCTGCCGCTGCGCGAGAGCTATACGATCCTGGGCTCGATGCACCGCCTCACCGACCGGCAGCGCGAGGCGCGACTGGAGAGGCTCGTCGACGGGCTCGACCTCGGCGGCTTCCTCGGCCGGCCGGTGCGGCAGCTGTCGCTGGGACAGCGGATGCGGGGCGAGGTGGCCGCCGCTCTGCTCCACTCCCCCGACCTGGTGGTGCTCGACGAGCCGACGATCGGGCTGGACATGGTCTCGAAGGAAGGGCTGCGCCGCTTCCTGCGCACCGACCGCGAAGAACGCGGCACCACCCTGTTCCTGACCACGCACGACATGGGCGACGTGGAGCGGCTGTGCGAGCGGATCGTGGTGGTCAACTCCGGCACGGTCGCCTACGACGGCCCGCTGGACTCGTTCCGCGAGCACCTCGGGGCACCGCGCGAGCTGATCGTGGATCTCGCCGAGCCGGTGGCCGGGCTCGACCTGCCGCGCGGGGCCGAGAAGCTGGCGGTGGAGGCCGACGGGATCCGCCACCGCATCCGGTTCTCCGGCACGGAGCTGACGGTCCCGGCCCTGCTGTCCAGGATCAACGCCCAGGCCGAGGTGCGTGATCTCTCCCTGACCGAGCCGGCCATCGAGGATCTGGTGCGGCAGATCTATGCCCGTGGCGGGGTCGGCTAGACACCGCATGGCCGACGCACGGGACGCGAATCCGGGAAGCTGACACCGAGATGCGATCCGTATATTTTCCTGCATTTTCCCGCGCCCGCGTGCTGTCGCGACATTCCTGGTGAATCCCCACGGCACGGGTCGCGGGAGAGAAGCACGAATTCGCGAGCAGACCGTGATGTGACAGGCGCGCAGACGGAGCGAAAATCAACCCGGTCCTCCCCACCGACCACTCGTCCACAAATCTCCGCACATCCCCGAGAACCCTTTCGCGCAATGGTCACAACAGGTACGCTAGAACCTACACCGACACGAAAGTCGTTACGCACTCTCCCAGGCATTCGACGAGGGCGCGGCAGAGCATTGTGAAACTCTTTCGGTGCGCAAGCGACACGCATTCACGGCAGGGCCACGATCGGAGAGGAGCTGACATGGGCGGCGAGCTGCAGGACCCGGCGCCGGCACTGCTCGACGCCCTCGAGCCTCCTGCAGCGGCCCCGGACCGGCCCATCCCGGTGTGGTCCGTGAGGGCGCGCAAACCGCTCACCGACGAGCGGATCATCGCCGCAGCTCACGCCGAGCCCGACACCGACCAGGCTGATCGAGTGCTGCACCTCCACCGGCGCATGCAGTACCGCACCCGCGCGTACGCCGCCCAGCTCGAGACGATGAGCGAGTTCTTCACCGAGGATCCCGATACCGCCGGGCGCCTGGCCGACGCCGATGTCGCCGCACTGAAGATCGCCACCGCCATGCGCTGCTCCACCCGCAGAGCACAGGGCATGATCCGTGACGCGCACCTGGCGGTCGAGATCATGCCCGAGACCTTCTCCCGACTGGGCGAGGGCGACCTTCCCGAAGAGTGGCACCATCACCTCCTGCGGAAGGTTCGGCGCCTGGCCGAGGAGCAGATCCGTCTGACCGACCACCACGTCGCGACGTGGGATCTCCCCTCGATCTCCCGCTCCCAGTTCGACCGTCACCTCTCCCACCTCATCGCCCTGATCACGGCCGACATGCCCACGCCTCCCCCACAGGCGCAGCGGAACGTCACCGTCGAGGTCGACGACCCTCAGTGCGGCACCGCGACGATGTCGATCACCGGCCCGATCCCGGAGATCGCGGCGCTCGCGAGGCGGCTGGACTCCTCCGCCCGCACCGTGCAGCAGGCCCAGCGCCACGCGCTGCAGGAGGACGGCGAGACCCCGGTCCCGTTCGATCTCGACGACGACGTCCGCGACCGGGGCAGAGCTCTGCCTCGCAGCGCGCTGCGGTACGCGATCCTCACCCGTTCCGTGCTGGACATCGACCCGGTCGAGGAGACGGCCCAGCCCGTCACGATCAACGTCACCGTGCCGGCCCTCACCCTGCTCGGAGCGACGGACGCGCCCGGCATGCTCGACGGCACGACTCCGATCCCCGCCGATCAGGCTCGGGCTCTGGCCGGTGAGACCGGCAGCACCTGGCACCGGATCCTCACCGATCCCGCGACCGGCGCCTATCTCCCGGCCGCGGCGACGACCTACAAGCCCAGTGCTCAGATGCGCGAACAGCTCCGCCTGCGCCATCCCGTCTGCGCCGCCCCCGGCTGCCACCGGCCCACGGCGCTCGCGGCCGAGGACGATCACATCGTCGAGTTCGACCACGGGCATCCCGCAGGGGGCGGGCAGACCACGCTCGTGAACCTCCACCGGCTCTGCTGGCGCCACCACCAGCTCAAGACGGCAGGCCGTATCGACCCGCAGCGCGATCCTGAGCGCGGTCCTGACCCCGGCACGACTCCCCCGGGGCCGATCACGACGGACTGGGAGATCGACTCGGTGATCCGCACCCGCACCTGCGAGGACACCGACCTCGCCACCCCGCATCTCGTCGCCGCGCTGGATGTCGCCTGGCAGGCCCATCAGCGCTACCGGGAGGATGCCGAGCGGCGAGTCCACGGCAGCAGCCGGCGCTCGGACCCCGAACCGCCCGCCGGGGATGCACCTGCCGACCTCCCACCGTTCTGAGCCGGTCGAGTCCGAGCAGGTCGACACGCCTGTCCTCTCTCCCTGCACTGATGCAGACTGTGGGCGGGCGATACTTTCCCACCATCGCGCACCGGGGAACCGCAGGTAAGGGAGGAACATGGCCCGCTCGTACGCCACTGTCGGACAGATGCTGACCTATGCCGTCGATCGGTCCGTGCCCGCCCCGGATCAGGAGGCCTGGTACGACGCGAACACGCGGGCCGAGGCCATCCTGCGCCACATGCTCGAGTTCGTCCTCATGTCGCCGAAGAGCCGCGAGGCGTTTCTGGGCACAGTCGCACGCACCGAGCACACCACCGGCAGCATCGCCGCCCCTCCCCGCCTCCGCAAGAAGGCCCCGGATCTGGTGGCCGAACTGCTGCCCAGCTCCACGAAGTCCGACGACGGCGCGCGCCTGGCCGTCGCGCTGCGCGTGGGCGGCGGCTTCAGCGCCAAGGAGCTGCGGGATCTGCGCCGAACCCTCGGCTCCTCTCCCCTCCACCTCCTCGTGGCCATCGCCCGGCACACGGAGGAGGACGTGCCCGAGGGCGTCGTGCTCACCACCTGGGAACAGCTGGGCACGGACCTGCCCAAGGCCGATTCGGGCCACGGGCATCTGTGGGAGACCATCGGCGAGATCGGGCAGAACGCGGGGCGACCGGTCGAGCAGTACCCGATCGATCCCAAGCGGCTGCTCACCAAGTCGCGGACAGCGCAGGAGTTCCGCGCCCACCTCGACGTGTTCCACCAGGCCAGCCGGACCCTGCTGGGCACGAGTCCGCACTTCTCCACCCGGCGAGGTCAGACCGACGCCCACCTGCAGGCCGGGGTGAGCCGCCTGCGGACAGGCCTGGAGTTCGGCGCGGTGGAGCAGGGCAGCCCGGTCCGCTTCGCCCGCACCGGCTCCACATCAGTCCCTCTCGGCATCGGCCGGCTCGAGACCGACGCCGACCGTGCGGCCGCGAAGGAGCGGCTGGGGACCATCCAGCGCCGCACGGCCTGGCGCAGCGAGACCGGCGACCTGCCCGCCCCGGGTGAGCTGATCGGCGCCGCCGCCTCCCCGGAGGTGGAGAGCGCGCGGCTGCTGCTGTGGGCCATCTTCAACCCCATGCTGCTGCGCGACCGCGGGTTCGACCTCGCCCCGGCCCGTCGGCAGCCGGCGTTGAGCGCGACCACCATGGGGCTGCGCCTGCTGTACCGCGGGGACGACTCCGGTGCCACCTATCGGATCTGGGTGGGCGGCAGCCGCGAGTGGGACAGCCTCATTCCTCGCGTCACCCGGGAGGAGAGCCCGGACCGGCCCACCGAGACGTACGCAGTCGCCCCGCGCAAGAGCCACTCCACCGCGGACTTCGTGTGGGAGGTCCACCGTGCGCTGCGCTCCCTGACCATCGCCTGACGCGCCCGCATGCGCGAAGATGAGGGTATGGATGCCCCTGTGATGCACGGTCAGTACAAGGTTCGTGGCGGCAAGCTGGTCTCCGCCGAGGTCACGGAGCGGGAGGGCCGCATCGCCACGGCCCACGTGTTCGGCGACTTCTTCCTCGAGCCGGACGACGCGCTCGAGGACATGAACGCGGCGCTGGTCGGCATGGAGACCGACGCCTCCGCCGCTGAGCTCACCGCTGCGCTCGATGCGCGTCTCGACGGGGTGGAGATGATCGGCTTCAGCACCGAGGCCGTGGCCATCGCCGTGCGCCGGGCGCTCGGGCACGCCTCCAGCTGGGATGACCTCACCTTCGACGTGATCGGCCCGGTGGCGATGGCTCCGGTGATGCACGTCGCCCTCGACGAGGTGCTGCCGCTCGAGGTGGCCGCCGGCCGGCGCGGCCCGCTGCTGCGGATCTGGGACTGGGACTCGCCCCTGGTGGTCATCGGCTCGTACCAGTCGGTGCGCAACGAGATCGACCCCGAGGGCGCCGCCCGCCACGGCATCGGCGTGGTGCGGCGCATCACCGGCGGCGGCGCGATGTTCATGGAGCAGGGCAACTGCATCACCTATTCCCTGGTCGTGCCCACCTCGCTGGTCGAGGGGCTGAGCTTCGAGCAGGCCTACGCCTACCTCGACGACTGGGTGATGGGGGCACTCGCCGAGATCGGCGTGCGGGCGCACTACGTGCCGCTGAACGACATCGCGTCCGAGCAGGGCAAGATCGGCGGGGCCGCCCAGCGCCGCTTCGCCGGCGGGGTGCTGCTGCACCACGTGACGATGTCCTACGACATCGACGCCGACAAGATGGGCGAGGTGCTCCGGATCGGCCGGGAGAAGATGTCCGACAAGGGCACCCGCAGCGCGAACAAGCGCGTGGACCCGATCCGCTCGCAGACGGGCATGGCCCGCGAGCAGATCATCGAGGGCTTCCTCGAGCACTTCCGCTCCCGCTACGACACCCGCGAGTCGGCCTACACCGAGGACGAGCTCGGCAAGGCCCGAGACCTGGTGGCCACCAAGTTCGGCACCGAGGAGTGGACCCACCGCGTGCCGTGACGCCGCCGACGGGCCGCGGACGCCACACGCTCTCGCGTTGCACTGGCCGGCAGACCTGGAACAATGAGCCCATGACCGATATCGCTCCGCGCCAGAACCCTGCCCTTCCCGATCGTCCCTCGCTCGAGGGCCTCGAGGAGAAGTGGGACGGCGTATGGAGTGAGCAGGAGCTGTACGCGTTCGATCCCGACACCACCCGCGAGCAGGTCTTCAGCGTCGACACCCCGCCGCCGACCGCGTCGGGCTCGCTGCACATCGGCCACGTGTTCGGCTACTCGCAGGCCGACATGATCGTGCGCTACCAGCGCATGCGCGGCAAGAACGTGTTCTACCCGCTGGGTTGGGACGACAACGGCCTGCCCACCGAGCGCCGGGTGCAGAACTACTTCGGGGTGCGCTGCGACCCCTCGCTGCCCTACGACCCGGACTTCACGCCCCCGCAGGAGGGCGGCGACAACAAGTCCTCCAAGGCCGCGAACCAGCTGCCGATCTCGCGCCGCAACTTCATCGAGCTGTGCGAGCGCCTCACCGAGGTCGACGAGAAGTCCTTCGAGGAGGTCTTCCGCACGCTCGGCCTGTCGGTGGACTGGAACCACAGCTACCAGACGATCGACGCCCGCTCCCGCGCCACCAGTCAGCGCGCCTTCCTCGAGAACCTCGAGAAGGGCCAGGCGTACCAGGCGGAGGCCCCCACCATGTGGGACGTCACCTACCGCACCGCCGTGGCCCAGGCCGAGCAGGAGGACCGCGACCGCGACGGCGCCTACCACCGCATCGGCTTCACCCGCACGAACGCGGCCGAGAAGGCAGACTCCACCGTCTATATCGAGACGACCCGCCCCGAACTGCTGCCGGCGTGCGTCGCCCTGGTCGCCCACCCCGACGACGAGCGCTACCAGGAGCTGCTGGGCACCACCGTCACCTCTCCCCTGTTCGGCGTCGAGGTCCCCGTGATGGCCCATCCCCTCGCCCAGATGGACAAGGGCGCGGGCATCGCCATGATTTGCACCTTCGGCGACGCCAACGACGTCACCTGGTGGCGCGAGCTCGAACTGCCCACCCGCAGCGTGATCGGCCGCGACGGCCGCTTCGTGGCCGAGGCCCCGTGGATCACCACCGAGAAGGGCCGGGCGCGCTACGCCGAGCTGGCGGGCCTGACCGTCTTCAGCGCCCAGAAGAAGGTCGTCGAGATGGTCACCGAGACCGGTGACCTGGTCGGCGAGCCGAAGAAGATCTCCCACCCCGTGAAGTTCTACGAGAACGGCGACAAGCCGCTGGAGTACGTGACCTCCCGCCAGTGGTACCTCGCCAACGGTGGCCGCGACCAGTCCGGAGGCGGGCTGCGCGACGCCCTCATCGAGCGCGGCACCGAGCTGACGTGGCACCCGCCGTACATGGAGTCGCGCTACCGCAACTGGGTCGAGGGCCTCACCGGTGACTGGCTGATCTCCCGCCAGCGCTTCTTCGGCGTGCCCTTCCCCATCTGGTACGCCGTCGGCGCCGACGGCACGACCGACTACGAGACCGTGCTGACCCCGCCCGTCGACGCCCTGCCGATCGATCCCACGATCGATGTGCCCGAGGGCTACAGCGAGGACCAGCGGAACCAGCCCGGCGGCTTCGTCGCCGACCCCGACGTGCTCGACACCTGGGCCACCTCATCGCTCACCCCGCAGCTCGCCGGCGGCTGGAACACCGATCCGGAGCTGTTCTCGAAGGTGTACCCGATGGACCTGCGCCCGCAGGGCCACGACATCATCCGCACCTGGCTGTTCTCCACCGTCGTCCGCTCCCATCTGCAGCAGGACGCGCTGCCCTGGAAGCACGCCTCGATCAACGGCTGGATTCTGGACCCCGACCGCAAGAAGATGTCCAAGTCCAAGGGCAACGTGGTCACCCCCATCGGGCTGCTGCACCAGCACGGCACCGACGGGGTGCGCTACTGGGCAGGCCGGGCCCGCCAGGGCGTGGACACCGCGTTCGACGAGGGTCAGATGAAGATCGGCCGACGGCTGGCGATCAAGATCCTCAACGCCTCCAAGTTCGCCCTGGGATTCGGCGCCGCTCCGGCCGATCCCGCCGGCCGCCTGGCGGCGGACCCGTCGGCCCTCACCGATCCGCTGGACAAGGCGCTGCTGGCGAACCTCGCCCAGGTCGTGGAGCAGGCCACCGCGGCGTTCGAGGACATGGACTACGCCCGCAGCCTCGAGGCCGTGGAGCCCTTCTTCTGGGCCTTCTGCGACGACTACATCGAGCTGGTCAAGGAGCGCGCACACGGCAACGGGCCGACGGGTGAGGCCGGTGCCGCCTCGGCGCGCGCGGCGCTGGCGATCGCCCTGGACGTGCTGCTGCGCCTCTTCGCTCCGGTGATCGTGTTCGCGACCGAGGAGGTCTGGTCGTGGTGGCGCGACGGCAGCGTGCACACCCAGCCCTGGCCCGAGGCGGCTCCGCTGCGGGAGGCCTCCGCCGGGCAGGATGCCGCCCTGCTGGAGACGGTGGCCCAGGCCGCGATCTCGCTGCGCCGCCTGAAGTCCGATGCGAAGGTCTCGCAGAAGACGCCGATCCTTCGGGTGCGGCTGGTCGCCCCGCAGGCCGCGTCGGCGCACCTCGAGGCCGCTTCGGCGGACCTCACGGCGCTGGGGCGGATCGAGGCACTCGAGCTGGAGGCCCGGGACGTCGAAGAGATCACCACCGAGGACGTCGAGCTCGGAGAGCCGCCGGTCAAGCAGAAGCAGAGCTGAGCGGCCGAGGCCCCGCGGGTCTGATGAGCACGGTCCGGTCCAGCACCAGCACGCGTCTGATGTGGTTCGGCGCGCGCCAGCGGCGTTGAGCGGTAGCTGCGTCGGCAGAGCGAGGTGTCAGTCGAACGGGTTGATGGCGCCGACCACGTCGCCGGCCACCTCGGTGGCGCCGTCGAACGCGCCCTTCGCGTCCCCGATGGCGTCGTCGAGGTTGTAGTCGCCGGGCGTGATGTCGTTGACGATCTCATTGGGGTGGATGGACACGGCGAGATCCGCCTTGACGCCGAGAGCGGCGGCGACATCCCCGCCGACCGCAATGCCGACTTCGTCGGTCGACACGGTGCCGCCCACGCTTCCGCCGAGACCGGCTCCGGCCTCGACGCCGAACGACGCGGACGAGGAGAGCCAGCCGCCTGGCGATGTCCTGGCGATATCGGCATCCGCTTTGGCCCCTGCGAACGCCCCCGCGTCCGCACCGAAGGTGAAGCCGTTGACGTTCCCCTCGTCATTGCGTGTCGCGTGCGCATACGCGTTCGCATGAGCTTCGGCGCCCGCGTAGCCGGTCGCGCCCACGGTGGCACTGGCTCCGTGCGGTCCGGCCAGGGTGCCGTGGATGTCGCCGTACGCGCCTGCTCCGGCAGCGGCGCCGGCGCTGGCTCCGTCCGGACCGTACGTGACTCCGGCCTCGCCGTACGCCTCCGCCCCCACGCGGCCATCGGTCTGGTAGCTCGCGCCCCCGGGCAGGTTCAGCTTCTCGTCGAATCCGATCTCCGCCCCGGCGCGAGCACCGGCTGTATGGGTCGTGTTGCCATAGGCGTCCACGGTCGTGCTGTGTCCGGCACTGGCCCGCGTGTTCGCGTAGCCATCGGCGTACCCGAGTTCGTTGTCGATCTCGCGGCCGTCCCAGTGCGAGCCGCCGCTCGAGTACTGCCCTACGGGGCGCCCGTCGGACGCCGCATTGCCCACTCCGTAGCCCGGGCCGCCGTAGAACCCCTGCGGACCGCTGCCCCCACCGCCGGTGAACCAGTCGCTGAACGCATCCCCGAGCCCACGGCGGAGGATGCCGGGGTCCAACGGACCGCCGGGCAGCGGCATCGGAAACGGCATGGGATACGGGAACGGGAAGGGGCCGAAGTCGGGGAGGGAGGGCAGGTACAGCATCCCGCCGCTGGAGGCCTGGTCCTGTTCGGTCGCGTGCTGCTCCAGTTCCCGCTGCGAACCGCGGATGTCGTGCTCGCTCGCCAGCATCCGGGGCCTCACCGTGCCGTGCCAGTGCTCACGGAACGCGGTGGCGTCGGGCCCGACCCATTCGACCGAATCGATCAGGGCTGTGGCCGTGTCCGCGAGATCGGCGATGCGCTGGGCGCCCTGCCCGAAGGCGCTCGCCTGCGAGCGCAGCTGTTCCGTGTCCGCTCCGTAGAATCCCGCCATCGCGCCCACCGACCCCTTTTCCTCGCACTCGTCCCTGACGTGCTCACGACACTAGACGTGCCGTCCGCCGCGCGCGATGGGGAGGACTACCCATAGGGTGTGGCCGCACGCGGGGCCGATCCTCGCCATCCTCGTTCTCGGAAGGCATCTCATGTCCACGACACTGCGCAGCGCGGGCTCGCGCGTCAATCACGTCATCGGTCCGATGGTGATGCTGATCGGCGTCGCTGCGGGCATCGCGGCGATCGTTCTCGCCCTCGCCCTGGAGGCTCTGCCGTTCCTCGTGCTATTCGTTCCCGCTGCGCTCGCGGTCGGCGGAGGCGCGTTCGTGCTGTGGGGCGCACGACGGTCCCGGCTGCTGATCGACGAGACCGGGTTCACGTGGGCGGGATTCGTGGGACGGCAGCATGCGGTGCGCTGGGACACGCTGCACCGGCTCCTCCCTCCCCCGCCGGGGGCCTCACGTGTCGTGGCGATCGCCGAGCTGCGCGACGGCTCCTCCGTCGAGGTCCGGGCGCTGTGGGACTCTCCGACCTCACCGTCCGCGCTGCTGGGGGCCTCGGACCATTCTGCAGCCCGGGATGCGCTCATCGCAGCGCACCGGGAGTGGCTTTCGACCCGGTCGTGACCCGACACCGCTCTCTGGGCCTCCCTACGCCCCGCCGACTCGCGATCTCAGGAACCCACCCCTTGCGCACACGACACCGACCCCTCGCCACCATCGCGATCACCGCAGCCGGCCTCTCCCTCCTCCCCCTGGCCGCCTGCACGACCAGCAACGGGGACGAGGACCCGACCACCCCGACCACGACGCACGAGGCCCCTCCCACTGCGGATCCCGCGGACGCGACGCCACAGGAACGCATCGCGGCATCGTTCGAAGCCTCGGATGCAGCCGCGGCCGAGGGCTGGAAGGACACCAGCTACATCGACGATTTCTTCGTGCCCGAGTTGGCGGAGAAGCAGCGAGCCGACGACCAGGAACGAGCGGAATCAGGCGCCGTGGTCACAGGGGAAACGAAGCTCTCCAGTTGGGAAGTCGTCGAAGAGACAGACACGACCGCGGTCGTGGAGTTCTGTCAGGACTCCGGCGCGTTGGAAGCCACTAAGGACGGTGAGCCCGTGGAGATCACCAACCAGCGGGAGGAAAGCGTCGGCCGCTTCACGCTGGTGAAAGAATCCGACTCTGATCCCTGGATGATCGAAGAACAGGCTTATGACGACGAGGGAACGACGTGCGACGAGTATTTCGCGGGCTGATCACCGTCAGCGCGGCGACCGGCATCCGGCTGGCCTCGAGCCCCGCATGGGCGGAGGGGGACGATCAAGACCAGCGTCTCCGTCCGTGACGGAGGAGGCAGCAGGGCCACAGCCGGCACAGGCGCCGGGGGCTGACCGGCCGCGTGCCCTTCGGTCCCGGCCTCATCCTCGGCACAGCCGTCGTGCTGCTCGTCCGAGTCAGCGCACGACCTCCCGGTATCCGGAATCGAGCCGGCGCGTCCATCCGCGGGAGTCCAGGTGCTCGAGCAGCGGAATCGCGACCCGGCGCGTGGTGCCGAGCGCTTGCCGCGCCTGGGAGGCGGTGAAGGGCTGTGGCAGGGCCGCGAGCTCTCGCATCGCGAGGGCCGGGGCCGTGGGCAGCAGGATCACCTCGCCCGGCAGGCGCAGCAACCGTCCATGACGGGTGGCAGCGGCGAGTTCGCGGGGGCCCAGTCCCAGCCCGCGGAGGTCATCGGCTTCCGGCGCACTGAACGGTTCGGCAGCCAGGCGCGTCTCGAGCGATCGCAGGGACTCCTCCGCCGCCCCGAGCCCCTCCGTGGCCGCGGTATCACGTACTCGGCCGTCGGCCTGGCGCAGGCCCGCGGCGACCACCACGGCGTCCAGCAGGCCAGGGTCGGGCAGATCGACGGCGTCGGCCGCGGCCTTGCGCGGGAGGCCTGCCGAGAGAGCATCGCCGGCCCGGTCGGCGGCCACCGCCTCGCGCAACCGGGTCGTCCACCTCGCCATCGAGTCCGTATCCACCAGCCAGTCCCCGTGACGCTCCACGCCGGGAAGACGGCCCGACGGGAGGGGGATCCCGAAGCGGGCCAGGATCTCGGCACGCACTGCACCTCGCCGTGCGACCTCGGCGGCGGCATCCCCGCCCAGCGGCATGGCCTCGAGCGTCTCGCGGCGCCGGGTCCCCTCGCCCCGGCGGGCCAGGGCCGGCGGATCCACGTCCAGCACGCTCACCCCAGTGCGGACCCGGCGGCTGCCGCCGCCGCGCAGCACCATGCGGTCCCCGACGCTCAACGGCAGGCTGCGCGTGAGGGTGAGACGGGCATGGTCGTCCCCGAAGGGGCGGACGCGCGCAGGAACGGCGGCGGTCCCCACGTGCACCACGAGCTCGGTGGGCGCATCGGCGAAGCTCGCGCCGGTCACCCGTCGCACGTCGATGATTCCGGTGACCTCCCATGCCCCGGGAGTGACCAGGGCGTCCCCGCGGCCGATCTCCTCCGGGGCAGTACCTCGCAGGTTCACCGCGGCGCGGTTGACGGGGCCGAGGTGGTCCACCGGGCCGCCGCGGCTCTGCAGGCCGCGCACCACGACCTCTCCCCCACGCTCGGCGCCGCACAGCTCGAGCCGCTGCTCCCGGGCGAGGGTGCCGGCAGCGAGGGTTCCGGTAACCACCGTGCCGGCCCCGGAGATGGTGAAGGAGCGGTCCACCCACAGTCTCACCCGCTCGTGCGGGGAGGGCTGCCGGGCGCCGGTCACCGCGACGTCGAGCGCCTCCCGCAGTTCGTCGAGCCCGTCCCCGGTCACGGCGGAGACGGCGAGCGCCGGGGCCCGCCCGAGGCCGGTGCCGGCGAGCTCGACGCGCGCCTGGGCGATCACCTCCTCCACGCGGTCCGGGGCCAGATCGGCGCGGGTGATGACCAGGATGCCCTGATCGATGCCGAGGGCGGCGATGGCGTCGCGGTGGTCAGCGGACTGGTCCCGCCAGCCCTCGTCGGCCGCGACCACGAAGCAGACGATGGGTGCGGGGCCGATGCCGGCCAGCATGTTGCCCAGGAATCGTTCGTGGCCGGGCACGTCGACGAAGGAGACCTCGCGGCCCGAGGGCAGCGTGGTCCAGGCGAAGCCGAGGTCGATGGTCAGCCCGCGGCGCTTCTCGTCGGCCAGCCGGTCGGGGTCGGTGCCGGTCAGCGCCCGGATCAGGGTGGACTTGCCGTGGTCGACGTGTCCGGCGGTGGCGATGACCTGCCTCATCGCGTGGGGCGCTCCTCGCGCCCGGCGAGCGTGTCCCGGGCCGCCCGGACCGCCTCGACCAGCGAGTCGTCGTCGGCCTCCGGCACGCAGCGCAGATCGAGCAGGCACTCCCCCTCGCGCACCGTCGGGACGACGGCAGGATCGCCCGTGCGCAGCGGGGTAGCGAGCTCGGGCTCGAGCGCGACGGCCCAGCCGGGCAGCGGCACTTCGGCGCCTCCCCCGCCGCCGACGCGGCCGTCGTGCGGGACGAGCCGCCCATCGACCCGTTCGGCGAGGCGAGCGGTGCGCTCCCGAAGCGCCTCGGGATCGGTGCGCAGCGCCTCGAGCACCGGTGCGGTGGGTCCTGCGAGCGTGGCCTCGAGGGCGGCGAGCGCGAGCTTGTCGGCGCGGACGGCGCGGGCCAGGGGGTGCCGGGCGAGGCGCGCGATGACGTCGGCCCGTCCCAGCAGGATCCCGGCCTGGGGGCCGCCGAGGAGCTTGTCGCCGCTGGCGATGACCAGGTCTGCGCCATCACGGAGGGCGGTCGCGATATCGGGCTCGTCGGGAAGGAGGGCCTCGGGGGTCAGCAGTCCGCTGCCGAGATCGGCGATCAGGGGGATGCCGGCGTCCCGGCAGATCGGGGCGAGCTCGGCGATCGGGACCGCGCTGGTGAAGCCGCTGATGCGGTAGTTGCTGGTGTGGATGCGCAGCACGCAGGCGGTGGCGGGGCCGATCGCGTCGGTGTAGTCGGTCGCGTGGGTGCGGTTCGTGGTGCCGACCTCGCGCAGCGTGGAGCCGGTCGACGTGATGAGGTCGGGCAGGCGGAAGCCGGCGCCGATTTCGATGAGCTCCCCGCGGCTGACGATGACCTCGTCCCGCTCGGGCCCGGCGGCCAGGGCGGTGGTGGTCAGGGCCAGGGCGGCGGCGCCGTTGTTGACCACGAGGGCGTCCTCCGCGTCGGGGCATGCCCCGAGCAGCGCGGTGCGCACCCCGGCGCCGCGGCGGGAGCGGGTGCCCTGGGCGAGGTCGAATTCGACGTCGGTGTACCCGGCGGCCTCGAGCAGGGCCTGCCGGGCGGGCTCGGACAGCGGGGCGCGGCCGAGGTTGGTGTGGACGATGACGCCGGTGGCGTTCAGCACCGGCCGCAGGGAGGCCGACGGCCGGTCCCCGAGGGCCCGCAGCACCTCGGCCGGCACGTCCTCGGGGGCGATGTGGCCACCGCGGGCGCGGTCCTGCACGGCGCGGACCACGCCGCGGACGACGTGCTCACCGAGCGCAGCGCGGGCTCGTTCCACCTCGGGCAGGGCGAGCAGCCGGTCGGTGCGGGGGATGCGGCGGCGCGGGTCCTCGGCGGTCTCACGCTGGTCCTCGCGCACGGTCCCCTCCTTCTCGGCCGACGGGAGCGGAGGCGGACGGGAATCGAACCCGCCAGGGCGAGATGCTCGCCCTCACCGGTTTTGAAGACCGGGGTGACCACCAGGACACGGACGCCTCCCAGTCGTTCCGGCCGGGTCAGCCGGAACGGTCCTGCTCAGCGTATCGGCGCGTCTCGGGTGCATGCTGGACGTCAGGCGCCGGCGCGACCGATCGGACGGGCGAATCGGCACCCGACCGTCACCTGTCGCGGGATGGCGGGCACCTGCTGACGTGCCGAGCACCTCGTCCGTAGACTCGGTGCCATGACGGCCGACGCAGCCCCGAGCACCGCGACTCCGACCGGCGCCGCGAGCCCCGGTATCCGCCTGACGACGATGGCCCACGGCGGCGGGTGCGCCTGCAAGATCCCGCCCGGCGAATTGGAGGAGGCCGTCTCGGCGCTTGCCGGGCAGGTCGACGAGAGCGTGATCGTGGGGCTCGACGACGGGGACGACGCCGCTGCCGTGCGGATCGACGGGGACACCGCGGTGCTCTCGACCGCGGATTTCTTCACCCCCGTGGTCGATGATCCCTACGACTGGGGCCGGATCGCCGCCGCCAACGCCCTCTCGGACATCTACGCGATGGGCGGCGACCCGGTGGTGGCCATCAACCTGGTGGGCTGGCCGCGGGACGTGCTGCCCATGGAGCTGCTGCGCGAGGTGCTGCGGGGCGGCCTGGCGGTCACCCAGGAGGCCGGAGTCCCCCTCATCGGCGGGCACAGCGTCGACGACCCCGAACCGAAGTACGGCATGGCGGTCACCGGGACCGCCCGGCCGGACAGGCTCCTGCGCAACGATGCCGCCCGGCCGGGCCGGCCGCTCACGCTGACCAAGCCCATCGGGGTGGGGCTGCTGAACAACCGTCACAAGGCCACCGGCGAGGTGTCCGAGGCGGCCGTGGCGACGATGACCGAGCTGAACCGGGACGCCGCGCAGGCCGCCCTGACCGCCGGCGCGGTGGCGGCGACCGACGTGACGGGCTTCGGCCTGCTGGGGCACCTGTTCAAGATGGTGCGCGCCTCCGGGGCGGGGGCAGTCCTCGATCGCTCGGCCGTGCCACTGGTCGAGGGTGCGGCCGACGCGCTGCGGGACGGCTACGTCTCGGGCGGGACCCGCCGGAATCTCGACTGGGTGCGTGAGCACCTGCGGGCGGCCGACGGGATCACCGAGGAGGACCTGCTGCTGCTCGCGGACGCGCAGACCTCCGGCGGCCTGCTGGTCGTCGGCGAGGTGCCCGGCTACCCGATCATCGGCGAGATCGTGGAGGGCACGGGTATCGAGGTGCGGTGAGGCCGGGACTCGCACTCGCCCGGCCGAGCCGCGTGCTGGGGCTACTCCGGCTGCTCCGCCCGCTCTGAGGACGTCGGCTCGTCCGGCCGCCCGCCGGTCTGCCGCGGACCCGTGGTGATCGAGTCGTCCACCACGCCCTCCGCGCGACGTCGTTCGAGGCGTTCGCGCTGGGGCTCGACGGTGCGCCGGGGATCCTTGACCGACTCCAGCCCGGCCTCCAGCACGCCGAACCGGGTCAGAGGCGAGGCCGCAGCCAGGGCCAGGCCGCTCGCCGCCGCGATCGGCCGGCTGCGACCGCCCAGCAGAGCACCGAGACCGCCGGCGATCGCCAGGCCCTCGGAGAGCTTCAGCTTCCACCCGGCACTCCCGGTCTCCAGCGGCTCGGCCTCGAGAGGATGCATCTGCCCCCGCATCCGGCGCGTCGCGACGAGGTCCCCGACCACCCCGGCCACCGCCAGTGCGCGCGCCGGCCCGGTCTCCCGGACAGGCGTGGCGACGAGGGCCGTGCCGCCGGCGGCGAGGGACGCGGAAGAGACGAACACGTAGGCCAGGGACTTCCGGGAGGCGGCCCAGGTGGGGACGGCGGTGTCGCCCAGCAGGGTCGCCGTGTAGGCGGCCAGAGGGCCGCCGAGAACCGCGGACGTCGCGCCGCCGGCGCACTCGGCGACGCGCAGCAGGGGCCGCAGCCGGCCCAGCGGCAGCCGCTCCCCCGTCATCCGATCCACCTCGCCCGCCGCGGCGACGCCGGCGGCAGTGCCGAAGGCCGTCAGCAGCCAGGTGCCCACGCTCATCGGTGAGCTGGGCTTGAACACGCGCAGCATGTACAGGAACCGCTCCGGGCGGCCCAGGTCGTACACCAGAGCAGGCAGACCGATGCTGACCGCGCCGAGGGCGGTCAGCCGCGAGTTGCGGCGCAGCCGGGGCCGACCCGTCACGGCGGCGCCGGCACCCAGCAGGGCCGAGCCGCCCGCCAGGCCGCCGACGAACAGGTACAGCCCGATCGGCCACTCCCACGGCGGCGCCTTGACGACGGGGCGGCCGTAGTACGAGTCGAACTCGCCGTCCGTCGTGCTGCTCGGCGGCTCGTTCGACCCCGCCCCGCCCCCGGCGTTCGACTGGTTCGCTGGATCTGTCTGGTCAGGTTCCCGCGGCGGACCGTCCCGGCGCCGGCGGCCGCGACGGGTGGGCTCGGGCGGCCGGTAGTCGTCGTACTCGGAGGTGACGGCGCGGCCGGTTTCAGCGGAGTCGGTCACCGGCGCGCCCCCAGGAACGCGAGGGCGGTAGCGGCGAGCATCCCGAGCGCGGCCGCCCCGGCCGTGCGGTACATCTGCGGGAGCTCCTTGGTGGGCACCTGCGGGTCCGGTGGCAGCCCGTACACCTCCGGCTCGTCGAGCAGGAGGAAGACCGAGCCGATGCCGCCGACACCGTCCTGGGGATTGGCGCCGTACAGGCGTGCCTCGGTCATGCCCTGCCCGTGGAGCTGCTGGACGCGCTCCTCGGCGGTCTCGACCAGGTCCTCGCGGTCACCGAACTTGATCGACTCGGTCGGGCAGGTCTGCGCACAGGCGGGCGTCTGCCCGTCGACGAGGCGGTCGTGGCAGAGCGTGCACTTATTGGCGGTGCCGCGGTTCGGGACGTCCTGCTCGATCTCCTTCGAGGAGGACCTCGGGGCCACGGTGCCGTCGTCGCGACGCTCGATCACCCCGAACGGGCACCCGCCCACGCAGGTCCCGCAGCCGTTGCAGACGTCCTCCTGGACGACGACGCTGCCGAACTCGGTGCGGTACAGCGCCCCGGTGGGACACACGTCCAGGCAGCCCGCGTTGGTGCAGTGCTTGCAGACGTCCGAGGACATCAGCCAGCGGAACTCCGGGGTGTCCGGCATGGTGGTGTCGGTGGCGGTGGTGCCGGCGCCCGGGGTGGGCGCGTCCTTGCGGGGGCCGAAGGTCGGCATTCCCAGGCTGACCAGCTTGCGGCCGGATTCCCGGGCCTCGTCGATCCGTTCGGAGTCCTGTTCGACGAAGGCCACGTGGCGCCAGGTGTTGGCCCCCAGCTGCCCGGTGTTGTCGAACGAGGATCCCAGCAGCTCGAAGTCCCCGTCGGCGGGATTGTTGTTCCACTCCTTGCAGGCGACCTCGCAGGCCTTGCACCCGATGCAGATGGAGGTGTCGGTGAAGAAGCCCTTGCGCGGATGGGTGTGCTCCCAGCCCGTATCCGCCGCCGGGTCTCCTGCCGATTCCGTCAGCGATCCCATCACTGCTCCTCTCGCGTGGTGCCGGTGGGGTCCGGGGTCTCGCCCCGGTGGCGCTCGGGGGCGATGATCCTCTCCACGCCGGTGTGGATGTCGATGCCGGCGCGGTGCTGATGCTCGGTGACCAGGTCGCGCAGCGCCGCTCCGCGGGGACGCCGCCCGGGACGGACCGTGCAGGCGATCACCTTGGAGTTCTGGATCTGGGTATTGGCATCGAGGTTGATGCCGATCAGGTCGTTGACGCTGTCGCCCTCCACGATCGCCGAGGAGCCCTGCGCCCAGTGGTACGGCATGCCGATCTGGTGCACCGTGCGGCCGGCGATCTGCAGCGGCGTCATCCGCCGGGTGACGACCACCTTCGCCTCGATCGCCGAGCGCGGGGAGATCAGCGTGGCCCAGCCGTACGGCTCCAGGCCCACCTCCTCGGCCAGCTCCGGGGAGACCTCGCAGAACAGCTCGGGCTGCAGCTCGGAGAGGTAGGGCAGGAAGCGGCTCATGCCGCCGGCGGTGTGGTGCTCCGTCAGCCGGTACGTGGTGAACAGGTAGGGGTACACCTCCCCGGCGGTGCCGGTGATGCCGGGCCCGTTGAGGTTGTCGGGGTCCGAGAACGCCACCCGGGTGGGGTTCGCCTGTTGGCGGTACAGCGGATTGGCGATGATGGACTCGACCGCCTCGTAGTGGGTGGGCAGCGGCCCGTCGACCATGCCCGAGGGGGCGAACAGCCAGCCGCGACCGTCGGCCTGCATGATGAATGCGTCATTGCCGGCGAGTGCCTCGGCGCCTCCCAGGTCGGCGTCCCCCACATCGTGCGGGGACTTGTCCGTCGGGAAGTCGGGCACGTCCTTGCCGGTCCAGCGCTGCTGGTCCTCGTCCCACCAGATGTACTTCTTGCGCTCGCTCCACGGCTTCCCGTCGAGATCGGCCGAGGCGCGGTTGTAGAGGATGCGGCGGTTCGCCGGCCACGCCCAGGCCCACTCCGCGGCGGTGATGTCCTGCTCGCTGCCGGGCCTGCGGCGCGCCGCCTGGTTGATGCCCTCGGCGTAGACGCCGGTGTAGATCCAGCAGCCGCCGGCGGTGGTGCCGTCAGCAGTCATCTCCGTGTAGGAGGACAGGGCCTCGCCGTCCCTCTCCCCGCCGACGTAGTAGCCGTTGATCTCCTTGAGCACCGACTCGGGATCGGGCTCCCCGTGCTCGGTCAGCGGATAGTCCCAGGTCAGGTCCAGCAGCGGGCGATCCCGCGGGTCCTCGGAGCCGGCCAGCCGGGCCCGGATCCGCGTGCCCAGCTCGTACATGAACTGCAGCTCGCTCATGCAGTCGCCGGGAGGCGTCACGGCCTGGTCCCGCCACTGCACGAGGCGCTGGGTCTGGGTGAAGGAGCCCGATTTCTCGGTGTGGTTCGCGGCGGGCAGGAAGAACACCTCGGTGCCGATGTCCTCGCTCCGCAGCTCCCCGGACTCGATCTCGGGCCCCTCCTTCCACCAGGTGGCGGACTCGATCATGTTGAAATCGCGCACCACCAGCCATTTCAGGTGGGACATCCCCAGCCGCTGCATGCGCCCGTTGGCGGAGCCCACGGCGGGGTTCTGGCCCAGCAGGAAGAATCCGTCGACCCCGTCCTCGAGCATCCGCATCGTGGTCTGATACGTCCCGTGGGGGCCGCTGAGGCGGGGCAGGTAGTCGAACGCCCAGTCGTTCTCCGCGGTCGCGGCGTCTCCCCACCACGCCTTCAGCAGGTTGGTCGCATAGGCCTCGGAGTCCGCCCAGAATCCCTTCTGGCTCTTGCTGCCGATGGAGTCGACGTACTCGCGGAAGCTGCTGTGGGAACCGACCTTCGGCATCGGCAGGTAGCCCGGAAGCAGGTTGAACAGGGTCGGGATGTCGGTGGAGCCCTGGATCGTGGCGTGGCCGCGCAGCGCCATGATCCCGCCGCCGGGGCGGCCCATGTTGCCCAGCAGCAGCTGCAGCACGCCGGCGGCGCGGATGAACTGGGCCCCGCCGATGTGCTGGGTCCAGCCCACCGCGTAGGCGAAGCAGGTGGTGCGCTCCGGTCCCGAGTTCTCCGCCATGGAACGGGCGAGGTACTCGAAGTCCTCGCGAGAGATGCCGCAGGTCTCCTCGACCAGCTCCGGGGTATAGCGGGCGTAGTGGCGCCTGAGGATCTGGAAGACGGTGCGGGGATCCTGCAGCGTCTCGTCGCGGGCCGGGGCGCCGCGCTGCAGGGGCGGCCCGCCGGAGCCGTGCGACTCCCCCTGCGCCTCGCCGTCCTCCGCGGTCTCGCCGCTGGCACGCCCGGAACGCTCATGGGAGGCGTACAGCTGCGAGTCGTTGTCCCCGTCGGCCGAGGAGTCGTCGTACTGCCAGGAGGCCATGTCGTACGAGCCCTGGTCCGGATCGAAGCCGGAGAACAGGCCGTCGGCGTCCTCGGCGTCGACGTAGTCCTCGTCGATCAGGGAGGAGGCATTGGTGAACGCCCGGACGTAGTCCTCGAACCAGAGGTCATGGGTCAGGACGTAGTTGATGACCGCGCCCAGCAGCACGATGTCCGTCCCGGCGCGCAGCGGGATGTGCTTGTCCGCGTTGGCACTGGTGCGGGAGAAGCGCGGGTCGACGTGGATGACCCGGGCGCCCTTGGCCCGCGCCTCCATGACCCACTGATAGCCGACGGGATGGGCCTCGGCCATGTTGGAGCCCTGGATGACGATGCAGTCGGCGTTGGCCATGTCCTGCAGGTACTGCGTGGCGCCGCCACGCCCGAACGAGGTCCCCAGACCGGGGACCGTGGCGGAGTGTCAAATGCGCGCCTGGTTCTCCATCTGGATGGCGCCGGCCGCCGTGAAGAGCTTCTTGGCGAGGTAGTTCTCCTCGTTGTCGATGGTCGCTCCGCCGAGGGAGGCGATGCCCATCGCGCGGCGCAGCGGCCGCCCCTGCTCGTCCTCGTCCTCCCAGTGGTGGCGTCGCGCCTCCAGGAAGCGGTCCGCAATCATGTCCAGCGCGGTGTCGAGGTCGAGGTCCTCCCAGTCGCTGGCATAGGGCCGGCGGTACCGGACCGTCGTGACACGGCGCGGGGAGTTGGCCAGCTGCTCGCTGGCGGCGCCCTTGGGGCACAGGCGGCCGCGGGAGATCGGGGAATCGGGATCACCCTCGATCTGGATGACCTTGTTGTCCTTGGCGTAGATCTTCTGGCCGCAGCCGACGGCGCAGTACGGGCAGACGCTCTGGACGACGGTGTCCGCATCTGCGGTGCGTGGAGCCTTGTCCCGGGTGGCCTGCGAGGTGACCGCAGACCCCCGGCCCATCGGATCCTTGCCGCGCAGCTGCCGGATCACCGGCCACTCGAGGAACAGGGGGCGAGCCATGTGAGCGACGTTACCAGCGCGGCCCCGGATTCCGCCATCGACCTGCCGGGCGGTCAGGCCGTCTCGGAGCCTTCGTCGCGCAGGCGCTCGTGGTGGCGGATCACCTCGGTGACGATGAAGCGCAGGAATGCCTCGGCGAACACCGGGTCGAGGCCGGCCGTGTCGGCCAGGGAGCGCAGCCGCTGGATCTGCTCGCGCTCGCGGGAAGGGTCGGCGGGAGGGAGGCCGTGGGTGGCCTTGAGGACGCCCACCCGCTGGGTGTGGGCGAAGCGCTCTGCGAGCAGGTGCACCAGAGCGGCGTCGATGTTGTCGATGCTGCGGCGCTCCTGGCGCAGCAGCTCCTTCGCGCGGTCGGCGTCGTCGGCTGACGCGGCGGACGAGGAGTGGGACATCAGGCCGAGCGATCCTGCCGCGAGTCGTCGACCGCCCGGTCGCTGTCCTTGCCGGTGACCATCAGCGGGGCGCGGCCCTCGGTGACGACTCCTTCGGTGATGACCACCTTCGCGACGTCGTGGCGCGAGGGGACCTCGAACATGACCGACTGCAGAGACTCCTCGAGGATCGCCCGCAGGCCGCGCGCGCCGGTGCCGCGTTCGATGGCTCGGTCGGCGATGGCCTCCAGGGCGCTGCGCTCGAAGTCGAGTTCGACGCCGTCGAGCTCGAACATCTTCTGGAACTGCCGCACCAGCGCGTTGCGGGGCTCGGTGAGGATCTGGATCAGCGCCTCGCGGTCGAGGTTGGAGACGGAGGTGATCACCGGCAGGCGGCCGATGAACTCGGGGATCAGACCGAACTTCAGCAGGTCCTCGGGCACCAGCTCGGAGTAGACGGCCTCCTGCTCGAGCGCGGTGTGCAGCTCGGCCCCGAAGCCGATGCCGCGCCGGCCGATGCGGGAGGTGATGATGTCCTCGATGCCTGCGAAGGCGCCCGCCACGATGAACAGGACGTTCGTGGTGTCGATCTGGATGAATTCCTGATGGGGGTGCTTGCGCCCGCCCTGCGGCGGAACGGCCGCGACCGTTCCCTCGATGATCTTCAGCAGGGCCTGCTGCACGCCCTCGCCGGAGACGTCCCGGGTGATCGACGGGTTCTCCGACTTACGGCCGATCTTGTCGACCTCGTCGATGTAGATGATGCCGCGCTCGGCCTTCTTGACGTCGTAGTCGGCGGCCTGGAGGAGCTTGAGCAGGATGTTCTCGACGTCCTCGCCGACGTACCCGGCCTCCGTCAGCGCCGTGGCGTCGGCCATCGCGAACGGGACGTCCAGCAGTCGCGCGAGCGTCTGGGCGAGGTAGGTCTTGCCGCAGCCGGTGGGGCCGACGAGCATCACGTTGGACTTGGCGACCTCGATCTCGTCCTTCTCCCCGCCGGCCTCCTCGGCCAGCGCGGCGGCGGCGGACTTCGCCGCGGGCGCGGTCTCCCCGTTCTCCTGCGCGCGCACGCGCTTGTAGTGGTTGTAGACGGCGACGGCGAGGGCACGCTTGGCCGGGATCTGGCCGACGACGTACTCCTCGAGGAAGCCGAAGATCTCCTGCGGGGTGGGCAGCGGTGCCTGCTCCTCGGCGGCGGGCTGCGCGGCCTGGATCTCCTCGGCGATGATCTCGTTGCACAGCTCGATGCACTCTTCGCAGATGTACACGCCCGGCCCGGAGATCAGCCGTTCGACCTGTTTCTGCGACTTGCCGCAGAAGGAGCATTTGAACACGTCGGCCCCATCGCTCGTGCGCGCCATCTCCGTGTCCTTTCGTCAGGCCGTCGTCCATGCGGTCATCGCGGTTCGCGGGATCCCGACCCGGGATCTCGCGCACCCGACCACGGTACCGCGTCGGTCCCCCGCGATACGGGAGGCTAGTCCTCGGGGTGCCGGGTGCGGAAGCGGGCCCGGCGACTGCTCCCCGTGCCCCGGCGCACCGGGAGGCGGGAAGCGGCCGACGGACCCGTCGCCGCCGGTGCGACGCCGCGGCCGGGCGAGGACCGCCCGGCCGCGGCGAGCACTCAGGAGGAGACCTGCTGGCGGAGCTCCTTGCGGGACTCCAGGACCTGGTCGACCAGGCCGTAGTCGAGCGCGCCGGCGGCAGTGAGGATCTTGTCGCGCTCGATGTCGGTGCTGATCTGTTCCGTGGTGCGGCCCGTGTGGTGGGCCAGCGTCTCCTCGAGCCAGACGCGCATGCGCATGATCTCGTTGGCCTGGATCTCCAGGTCGGAGGCCTGGCCGCCGCCGCCCTCGCCGCCCATGGCGGGCTGGTGGATGAGGATGCGGGCGTTGGGCAGCGCCAGGCGCTTGCCCGGGGACCCTGCGGCCAGCAGCACCGCGGCGGCCGAGGCCGCCTGGCCGAGGCACACCGTGGTGATGTCCGGCTTGATGTACTGCATCGTGTCGTAGATGGCGGTCAGCGCGGTGAACGAGCCGCCGGGGCTGTTGATGTACAGCGTGATGTCGCGGTCGGGGTCCTGGGACTCCAGGACCAGCAGCTGGGCCATGACGTCATCGGCCGAGGCGTCGTCGACCTGGACGCCGAGGAAGATGATGCGGTCCTCGAACAGCTTGGTGTAGGGGTCCTGGCGCTTGAGGCCGTAGGCCGTGCGCTCCTCGTACTGCGGCAGCACGTAGCGGGACGTCGGCATGGGAGCGGCCTGGCCGTAGCCGCCGGCCTGGGCGGCCGGCAGCGAGCCGATGGTGCGGGGATCGAAGGTCACGGGTTCTCCTTGCTGGAAGCGGGTCTGATGGTGACGGAGGGGCGGTCAGTCGTCGGTGCCGCCGCCGCCCGTGACGTCACCCGAACCGGTGACGATCTTGTCGATGAAGCCGTACTCGAGAGCCTCGGTGGCCGTGAACCAGTGGTCGCGGTCCGAGTCCTCGGTGATCTGCTCGACCGTCTTGCCGGTCTGCTCGGCGATCAGCTCGGCGAGCTGACGCTTCATGGACAGGATGAGATCGGCCTGGATCTTGATGTCCGTGGCGGTGCCGCCGAGGCCACCGAGCGGCTGGTGCATGAGCACGCGCGTGTGGGCGGTCGCGTACCGCTTGCCCTTGGCGCCCGAGGAGAGCAGGAACTGGCCCATCGACGCCGCCATGCCCATGCCGATCGTCACCACGTCCGGCTGGACGTACTGCATCGTGTCGTAGATGGCCATGCCCGCGGTGATCGAACCCCCGGGGCTGTTGATGTAGAGGTAGATGTCCTTGTCCGGATCCTCGGCCGCCAGCAGCAGGATCTTCGCGCAGATCGCGTTGGCGTTGTCATCGCGCACCTCGGAGCCGAGCCACACGATGCGGTCGCGCAGCAGGCGCTGGTAGACGTTGTCGTCGAGGCCCATGCCCATGGGGTTGTCCCCGGCCGCCATGCTCGGCCGGGGGCTGTCGGTGCTCTGGGAGGTCACAGTGTCTCCTTCGTGGCGGGATTGGCGATGAGACGACTCTAAGCGCTGGCGACCGCGCCGGGGTGCGCTGTTCGCCCAAGGCTCAGCGGTCAGGCCGGATCGCGGCACCCGGGCCCCGCCGTCCGCTCCCGAGCAACCGCCTCGTCCCACGGTCATGGCACGCAGGCAGCCTGTGGTCCACGACTCCCGCGAGAGTCAAGTCGCGGCGGGGTCCGGTCCCGAATGGTCGGGATGACGTAAAGGTCCCCCCAAGTCCCCTGCCGGGCTGTTTCAAGCCCCTCGGTTCCTGGCCCGAGCGCTCCTACGGTGGACGCATCACCCACAAGATCGCCCACAAGCCGGTGGTCACATAGTCCCGTAAGACATCCCGACCCAACAGGTCGGAGCCGGAAGGAACGATCCGCACATCATGGCGAAGCACAACACGCACCGCATCCCCGGTCGCGCCCACTCTCCCGTCCTCAACGCCCAGAACGCCGCCCGTGGACTCGGCGGAGCCGCCGTCCTCGGCACCGTCGTGGTCGGGTCCGCCTTCTCCGGCGGCGGCGCCGCGCAGGCCGCGCCCAGCGCGCCCTCCGCTCCGGCAGCCCCCTCCGTGCAGTCCGCGCCTGCGGCTCCGGCCGAGGCGGCGCCGACCGCGGTCCTCGACTCCACCGAGAAGCTCCGCTGGGGCTCCGAGGGCGGCAACGTGGAGGACCTCCAGTCCGCGCTGAACGACCACGGCGCGAGCCTCGCCGAGGACGGCATCTTCGGCCCCAAGACCCACGCCGCTGTGAAGGACTACCAGTCCAGCAACGGCCTGCAGGTGGACGGCGTCGTCGGCCCCGAGACCCGCGGCTCGCTCAACGGCGAGTCCGGCGTGCCCTCCGGTGGCGGCGCCTCGGTCCCGACCAGCTCCTCCAGCTCCAGCAGCAGCTCCATCGTGGACGCCGCCCGCTCCGTGATCGGCACCCACTACAGCTGGGCCGGCAACTCCCCCAGCGAGGGCTTCGACTGCTCCGGCCTGGTCCAGTACGCCTACCAGGCAGCCGGCATCGACGTGCCGCGCACGAGCGGCGCCATCACCGATGGCGGCCGCATGATCTCGCAGTCCGAGGCGCAGCCGGGCGACATCGTGGCCTACTCCGGCCACGTCGCGATCTACGCCGGCGACGGCCAGATCATCGACGCCTCCGGCTCCAAGCAGCAGGTCGTCGAGCGCGGCATCTGGGGCAACCCGATCGGGTTCGTCACCTACCGCTGATCCGCTCAGCTCCTCACCGAGGGCCCGGTCTCCGCATGGAGGCCGGGCCCTCGTGCGTCGTGAGGCCGTCGGGTATCCGGCGCGGCATAGCCGGACACGCAGCAGTGTCGCGAACGGGGCCGCTCAGCGCCGCGGCCGGTACACCCGTCCGAGCGAACGTGCCGCTCCCGGGATCGCACCCACCAGCTCCCAGTCCACGCGGCGCCCGCCGGGCACCTCGAAGATCCGGGTGCCGTCGCCGAGGAAGACGGGCGCGACGAAGACCTGCATCTCGTCGATGAGATCGTGCTCGAGGGCCTGCCGGGCGATGTCGGCGCTGATGATCTGGACGTCCTTCGCGCCGGCTGCCTCGCGAGCGCGACGCACCGCCTCGGTGACGTGGCAGTCCAGCGGGACGACCGTGGGATCCTCGGCGAGCTCCTCGGGGCGGTGGGTCAGGATGAACTCCGTGCCGCTGAAGGCGCCGCCGTAGGCCTCGGAGGTGAGCTCGCCGCGCTGGTCCCGCTGCGCGAGGGCGGCGTCGTACCCTGCGCGGCCGGAGATGATCGCTCCCACCTCACCGGCCAGCGCCTCGACGACCCCGTCCTCGAGTCCCGCGCCCTCCGTGCTGTGCGCCTCGTGCTCGCGAGCGGCCAGGTCCTCCAGCCAGCTCATGTCGTGCCCGGGCCCGGCGATGAAGCCGTCGAGCGACGCGGTGAACCCCCAGGTGACCTTGCCCATGACCGCTCCCCGCTGCTCGCCGGCGCCTGATGTGCTCCGGCCCACGATACTCGCGGCGTGCTCCGGACCTGCGAGCGCACCCGCCGGGCCCGGGCGAGCTCGATGGCCCGGCGCAGTGCGGGCATGCGAACGGGCCGCCGCCCCCGGGTGGGGACGACGGCCCGTCTCGATGGTGGCTGCGAGCTCAGCGCCCGCAGCCGGCGGTCACTTCGCCGCGGAGTCCTCGGACTCCTCGGCGGCGCTCTCATCGCCGGCCTCGTCGTCGCTCGCCTCGGCAGCGGGCTCGTCCTCAGCGGACTCGTCCTCGCCGGACTCCTCATCGGCCGGGGCGTCGAGTCCCAGGTCGAGCACCTCGCCGTCGGTGTTCTTGACGGTGATGTCGGCCAGGACGACGTCCAGGGCCTTGGAGCGCTGGACCTCGGCGAAGATCTGCTCCAGCTGACCGGACTGCGCGAGCATCTGCATCAGCTGGTTCGGCTCGACGCCGTACTGCTGGGAGAGCTGGCTCATGTAGTTCATGAGGTCGTTCTGGTCGACGTTGACCTCGCGGGTCGCGTTGATCTCGTCCAGCAGGAACTGGGCGCGAACGGCGCGGGCGGTGTCCTCGCGGATCTCCTCGCCGTGCGGGTCGCCCTCTTCCTTGCCCTCGTTCTCGAGGTGGGTGTTGATCTCGTCCTGGACGAGCTGATCGGGCACCGGGATCTCGAGCTCGTCGAGGAGCTTCTCGAGCAGGGCGTTGCGGGCCAGTGCTACGCGGTTGCCCTCGGCGTCGGTGGCGGCCTGCTTGCGCAGGTCCTCCTTGAGCTCGTCGATGGTGTCGAACTCGGAGGCCATCTCGGCGAACTCGTCGTCGGCCTCGGGCAGCTCGCGCACCTTCACGGACTGCGGGGTGACCTTGATCTGCGCCTCTTCCCCGGCGTGCTCGCCGCCGGCGAGCTTCGAGGTGAAGGTGGTGGTCTCCTCGGCGGAGAGGCCGGTGAGGGCCTCGTCCAGGCCCTCGAGCATGTTGCCCTCGCCGATCTGGTACGAGACGCCCTCGACGGTCTCGATCTCCTCGTCGTCGATGGTCGCGACGAGATCGAGGGAGACGAAGTCACCGTTCTCGGCGGGACGGTCGACGCCCACCAGGGTGCCGAAGCGCTCGCGCAGCTCGGTCAGGCGCACCTCGACGGCGTCGTCGTCGACCGTCGGCTCCTCGATCTCCACCTCGAGAGCGGAGAAGTCGGGCAGGTCGATCTCGGGACGCACGTCCTGCTCGACGACGAAGACGAGGTTGCCCTCCTCGGAGCCGTCCAGGCCGGGGATCTCGTTGACCTCGACCTCGGGGCGGCCGACGGGCTTGATCTCGGCCTCGGCGGCAGCCTTCTGGTAAAGGTCCGGCATCGCGTCGTTGACGGCTTCCTGCATGATCGCGGGGCGACCGAAGCGCTGCTCGACGAGACGGGAGGGAACCTTGCCCTTGCGGAAGCCGGGGATCTGCACCTGGTCGGCGATC
Source organism: Brachybacterium sp. GCM10030267 (assembly GCF_042666875.1). NCBI lineage: Bacteria > Bacillati > Actinomycetota > Actinomycetes > Micrococcales > Dermabacteraceae > Brachybacterium > Brachybacterium sp. GCM10030267. The sequence continues at coordinate 456,334 of NZ_JBHTCX010000017.1, forward strand.
TTCTTCGTGGCGGCCTCGACGGCCGGCTTGAGCTCGTCGAAGGGCACCTCGACGGTGAGCTTCACCCGGGTCGGGTTGAGCTTCTCGGACTCGGTCTTCACTGGTCAGGTCTCCCTGTACATGGATGTCTATGGTCTGTTCTCACGAGCGCCTCGGAGCTCGCACATGGCGACCCGTCGGCGGAGTCGGGGTGACAGGATTTGAACCTGCGACTTCCCGCTCCCAAAGCGGGTGCTCTACCAAGCTGAGCTACACCCCGGAGGGCAACCCGAGGGATATTACCGTCTCGCCCTGCATGGCGCTCGACTCGCCGTCTCGGGCTGTGAGGAGATGCATCCCGCCACACCCGCTGGAGGGTGTGCCACCTGCGCCGGTGATCTGGTTCAATAGTGGTCCACGCGGATGTAGCTCAATGGTAGAGCCTCAGTCTTCCAAACTGATTACGCGGGTTCGATTCCCGTCATCCGCTCCATGTGATGTCGCAGGACATCGGCATGGCCCGAACCCACGCAACGTGGGTTCGGGCCTTTGTCATCTCTGCTGTGGTTGGTAGTCGCGGGTGGGGTCGATGATGAGCTCTCTGAGGACTTCTCCGG